>NZ_JBGLZF010000014.1:0-158800 GCF_047304405.1 Pseudomonas sp. Pseusp11 | reverse complement strand
TCTGCGCCGAGGCGAGGGCGGCACGCAACGAGCCGACGCCCGTGTTGGCGTTGTTGGTGGCGGTCCAGGTGGCCAGGGCGGCGGGCACGGTGGTTCGGCAGGGCCGGGCACCGGCACATTGGGCGGCCAGGCGGGCAGCGCCGGTGTCGGTGGTTATGGCGGCGGTTATGACGCCACCCATATGGGCGGTCGCGGCGGTACCACCACTGGCGGTGCTGGCGGGGTGGGCGTTTCCTATTACAGCAACGGCGGTAACGGTTCGACGGCCACCAATGGCACGATTTCCATTGGCGGTGGCGGCGGCGGGGCCGGTTGGGACAAGGTAGGTGGCGCTGGCGGCAATGCGGTGGGCGGGATCTACAACGCCAGCAGCGGCACCATAACCGTCATCGGCACGTCGACCATCAGCAACAACATCGGCGCCGGTGGCGGCGGTGGCGGTGGTGGTGGCCAAGGCAGCAATGCCAGTAATGGCGGCATTGGCGGCCGGGGCGTCGGTGCGATCTGGAACAAAGGCACGCTACTGATCACGGCTGCCAACTTCGCGGCCCTGGCCGGTAATGCCGCGGCCAGTGGTGCAGGCGGTACCGCGCAGGGCGGAGGTTCAACCGGCACCTCGCCGACCTCCTTCGCGACTATCTATAACGACGGTGGCGTACTCAACACCGCGTATTCGCCACCGCCGACCGCGACCATTGTGGTCGCCGACACCACACTGAGCATCGGCGAAACGTCCTTGGTGACGATCACCTTTTCCGAGGCCGTGACCGGTTTCACCAACGCGGACCTGACTATCCCCAACGGCACCCTGAGCTCCGTCAGCAGCAGCGATGGCGGCATCACCTGGACGGCAACGTTCACCCCGTCCGCCAGTATTTCCGATACGACCAACGTCATCACCCTGGACAACACCGGCGTGATAAACGGCCTGGGCACCGCCGGCGTCGGCACCACCAACTCCAATAACTACACGGTCGACACCGTACGCCCGACCGCGACCATCGTGGTGGCGGACAATGCGCTGAAAGTCGGCGAAACCTCGCTGGTGACCATCACCTTCAATGAAGCGGTCACCGGCCTCACCAACGCCGACCTGACGATTGCCAACGGTACGCTCACGGCGGTGAGCAGCAGCGATGGCGGCATCACCTGGACGGGAACCTTCACCCCAACCGCCAGCATCACCGATACGACCAACCTGATCACTCTGGACAACACCGGAGTCAGCGACCTGGCGGGCAATGCCGGGAGCGGCACCACCGATTCGAACAACTACGCCATCGATACCGTGCGCCCGACCGCGACCCTGGTGGTGGCCGATACCAGCCTGAGCATTGGTGAAACCTCGCTAGTGACCATAACGTTCAGTGAGGCAGTCAGCGGTTTCACCAACGCGGACCTGACGATTGCCAACGGTACGCTTACGGCAGTGAGCAGCAGCGATGGCGGCATCACCTGGACCGCGACCTTCACGCCTTCGGCCAGCGTCAATGACACCACCAACCTGATCACCCTGAACAACACTGGGGTCAGCGATCTGGCGGGCAACACCGGGAGCGGCACCACCGATTCGAACAACTATGCCATTGATACGCTCCGCCCGACGGCGACCATCGTGGTGGCGGACAATGCGCTGAAAATCGGCGAAACCTCACTGGTGACGATCACCTTCAGCGAAGCGGTAACCGGGTTCACCAATGCCGACCTGACCATCGCCAACGGCACACTTACTGCGGTGAGCAGCAGTGACGGCGGCATCACCTGGACGGCGACCTTCACCCCGACCGCCAGCATCAGCGACACGACCAACCTGATCACCCTGGACAACACCGGGGTCATCGATGCTGTCGGCAATGCCGGCAGCGGCACCACCGATTCCAACAACTATGCGATCGACACCGTGCGCCCGACGGCCACTATCGTGGTCGCGGACACAGCACTGAAAATCGGCGAAACCTCGCTGGTGACCATTACGTTCAGCGAAGCGGTGAGCGGTTTCACCAATGCGGACCTGACCATCGCCAACGGTACGCTCACTGCGGTGAGCAGCAGCGACGGCGGCATCACCTGGACCGCAACCTTCACGCCTTCGGCGAGCATCAACGACACCACCAACCTGATCACCCTGGACAATACCGGGATCAGCGACCTGGCGGGCAATGCCGGCAGCGGCACCACCGATTCGAATAACTACGCCATCGACACCGTGCGCCCGACCGCCACGATTGTGCTGGCCGATACAACCCTGACCGCAGGCGAAACCTCGCTGGTGACCATTACCTTCAGCGAAGCGGTGAGCGGCTTCACCAACGCGGACCTGAGCATCGCCAACGGTACGCTCACGGCGGTGAGCAGCAGCGATGGCGGCATCACCTGGACGGCGACCTTCACGCCTTCGGCGGGCATCAACGACACCACCAACCTGATCACCCTGAACAACACCGGGGTCAGTGATCTGGCGGGCAACACCGGCAGCGGCACCACCAACTCGAACAACTACGTGATCGACACCGCCCCGCCGACCGCGACGATCGTGGTAGCCGACAACGCACTGAAAATCGGCGAAACCTCACTGGTGACCATCACCTTCGATCAGGCCGTAGCCGGTTTCACCAACGCCGACCTGACGATCGCCAACGGTACGCTCACGGCGGTGAGCAGCAGCGACGGCGGCATTACCTGGACGGCGACCTTCACCCCGACCGCCAGCATCACCGACGCGACCAACCTGATCACCCTGGACAACTCTGGCGTGCAGGCGGCCGCCAGCGGTAACGTGGGCACTGGCACGACCGACTCCAACAACTACGCCATCGACACCGTGCGCCCGACGGCTACCATCGTGGTCGCGGACTCGGCACTGAAAATCGGCGAAACCTCGCTGGTGACCATCACCTTCAGCGAAGCGGTGAGCGGTTTCACCAACGCTGACCTGACCATCGCCAACGGCACGTTGAGCGCGGTGAGCAGCAGCGACGGCGGCATCACCTGGACCGCGACCTTCACCCCGAGCGCCAGCATCAACGACACCACTAACCTGATCACCCTGGACAACACCGGGATCAGTGACCTGGCGGGCAATGCTGGCAGCGGCACCACCGATTCCAACAACTACGCCATCGACACGGTTCGTCCGACCGCCACGATTGTGCTGGCCGATACGACGCTGACTGCCGGCGAAACCTCGCTGGTGACCATTACCTTCAGCGAAGCGGTCAGCGGCTTCACCAACGCGGACCTGAGCATCGCCAACGGTACGCTCACGGCGGTGAGCAGCAGCGACGGCGGTATCACCTGGACCGCGACCTTCACCCCGACCGTCGGCGTGAATGATTCGAGCAACGTCATCACCCTGAACAATACCGGGGTCAGCGATCTGGCGGGCAACACCGGCAGCGGCACCACCAACTCAGGCAACTACACCATCGATACGGTGCTGCCAACGGCCACCATCGTGGTGGCCGACAATGCGCTGAAAATCGGTGAAACGTCGCTGGTGACCATTACCTTCAGCGAAGCGGTGAGTGGTTTCAGCAATGCCGACTTGACCATCGCCAACGGCACCTTGACCTCCGTCAGCAGCAGCGACGGCGGCATTACCTGGACGGCGACCTTCACCCCGACCACCAGCATCACCGACGCGACTAACCTGATCACCCTGGACAACACCGGCGTGCAGGCGGCCGCCTCCGGTAACGTGGGCAGCGGCACCACCGATTCGAACAACTACGCCATCGATACCGTGCGCCCGACGGCCACCATCGTGGTCGCGGACTCGGCGCTGAGAATCGGCGAAACCTCGCTGGTGACCATCACCTTCAGCGAAGCGGTGAGCGGTTTCACCAACGCCGACCTGACCATCGCCAACGGTACGCTCACGGCGGTGAGCAGCAGCGACGGCGGCATCACCTGGACGGCAACCTTCACGCCTTCGGCGAGCATCAACGACACCACTAACCTGATCACCCTGGACAACACCGGGATCAGTGACCTGGCGGGCAATGCTGGCAGCGGCACCACCGATTCCAACAACTACGCCATCGACACGGTTCGTCCGACCGCCACGATTGTGCTGGCCGATACGACGCTGACTGCCGGCGAAACCTCGCTGGTGACCATTACCTTCAGCGAAGCGGTCAGCGGCTTCACCAACGCGGACCTGAGCATCGCCAACGGTACGCTCACGGCGGTGAGCAGCAGTGACGGCGGCATCACCTGGACCGCGACCTTCACCCCGACCGTCGGCGTGAATGACTCGAGCAACGTCATCACCCTGAACAATACCGGAGTCAGCGATCTGGCGGGCAACACCGGCAGCGGCACCACCAACTCCGGCAACTACACCATCGATACGGTGCTGCCGACGGCCACCATCGTGGTGGCCGACAACGCGCTGAAAATCGGTGAAACGTCGCTGGTGACGATCACCTTCAGCGAAGCGGTGAGCGGTTTTACCAACGCCGACCTGACGATTGCCAACGGTACGCTCACTGCGGTGAGCAGCAGCGACGGCGGTATCACCTGGATCGCGACCTTCACCCCGACCAGTGCCATCACCGACACCAGCAACGTCATCACCCTGGATAACAGCGGTGTGACCAACGCCTCGGGCAACGCTGGCAGCGGCACCACCGACTCCAACAACTACGCCATCGATACCGTGCGCCCGACGGCCACCATAGTGGTCGCGGACTCGGCGCTGGCGGTGGGTCAGACATCAGTGGTGACGATCACCTTCTCCGAGGCGGTGACCGGCTTCAGCATCGCCGACCTGACGGTGAGCAACGGTACCCTGAGCAGTCTGAGCACCAGCGATAACATCACCTGGACCGCCACCCTGACGCCGGCGGCGAGCATCACCGATACGACCAACGTGATCACCCTGGACAACACCGGGGTGGCCGATGTGGCTGGCAACACCGGCAGCGGCACCACCGACTCCAACAACTACGCCATCGACAGCCAGCGTCCGACGGCCACCATCGTGTTAAGTGATTCGACCCTGAAACCGGGGGAAACCGCCGTGGTGACCATCACCTTCAGCGAAGCGGTGACGGGGTTCGACAACAGTGACTTGAGCGTCGCCAACGGTACCTTGAGCGCGGTCAGCAGCAGCGACGGCGGCATCACCTGGACCGCGACCTTCACCCCGACTGCCGGGGTTACCGATGCCAGCAACCTCATTACCCTGAGCAACAGCGGCGTCTTGGACCTGGCCGGCAACACCGGGGCGGGCACCACCAACTCGGCCAACTATGTGGTGGAAACCCAGATACCGACCGCCACTATCGTAGTCGCCGACAATGCCCTCAAGGTGGGTGAAACATCGCTGGTGACTATTACCTTCAGCGAAGCGGTGAGCGGTTTCACCAACGCTGACCTGACGGTTGCCAACGGCACCCTCAGCAATGTTTCGTCCAGCGATGGCGGTGTGACCTGGACCGCGACCTTTACGCCTGCGGCCAGTGTGACGGACACCACTAACCTGATCAGTCTGGACAACAGCGGAGTGACAAACGGGTCGGGCAACAGCGGCGTCGGCGTGACCGATTCCAACAACTACGCCATCGACACCGTGCGCCCGACCGCGACCATTGTGGTCGCGGACAATAAACTGGGGATCGGCGAGACCACCACGGTGACCTTTACCTTCAGCGAAGCGGTGTCCGGTTTCGACCTGTCCGACCTCAGCGTGGCCAATGGCGTGTTGTCCAACCTGGCCAGCAGCGACGGCGGAGTGACCTGGACCGCCACACTCACACCGACCGCAAGCATCAATGATGCGACCAACCTGATCCTGCTCGACACCGGCAATGTGCTCGACGCCGCGGGCAATGCCGGCGCCAGCATCGCCATCTCCAACAACTATGCGCTGGATGCGACCCGCCCGACCGTCAGCATCGTGGTTGCCAACCCGGTGCTGGGGATTGGTCAGACGACGCTGGTGACCTTCACGTTCAGCGAAGCGGTCAGCAACTTCGATTTGTCGGACTTGAGCGTGACCAACGGTGAACTGACCAATCTGGCCAGCAGCGACGGCGGCAAGACCTGGACCGGCACCTTCACGCCCGCCGCGAACATTACCGACCCGAGTAACTTCATTGCGCTGGACACCAGCAATGTGACGGACCTGGCAGGCAACCTGGGCGCCAGCGTCGCGGTATCCAATAACTACACGATCAACACCGTACCGACGCCCCCGCCCTTGGTGTTGACACCGGTGGTCGTCGCCGATCCGCCGAACGTGCCATTGCAACCGATCATCTTCACCCCACCCACTGGCGATCTCGGCTCGCCGCTGACCTTTGCCCCGTTGTTTGAACAACGGGTGATGGGCAATGGCATTCGGCCTCTGGGCGACATTTTCATAAACCACGGGGCGCTGACGCCGAGTTTTATTGCCCAGGTATTCACCAGCAGCGACAACGGTGGCGATGGCTCAGGCCACGGCTTCCTCGGCTTTGGCGGGGGCGATGGGGGGGTCTTCGGCAGCAGCACGCTGTCGAGCCTGTTCAATCAGGCCACCAGTAGCGAGGGGGATTCGCTGAACACCTTTGGTAATCAGTCAATCAGGTCGGGGGATGCTTCCCAAGGGCTGCGCGGCGTGTTTGGCGCACCGACTCTTGGCCAGCAATTACAACAGCTCAAAGACACCGAGCAACGGCAGGTCGACAGCCTGGCCGCGGCTTTGCAACAGGTCGGTATCAGTGAAATGCAGGCCTGAAAAAACCATTAAAGCAGTACGGCACTGGGGGCAATACAAGGATGAAAAGAAGTCATAAGTTGTTCGGCGCCAGCCTGCTGGCGCTGGCGATCAGCGGATGTGCAGTCACCAGTCAACCGATCGAACGCAGCGTCAGCCAACAGCGCGCCAAAAGCGATCTGCAAAACATGTACAAGGGGCAGGAGCCCCTCAGCGGCCCGCTGACCCTGCACCAGGCCATGGCCCGAGCGGTGAAATACAACCTCGAAGGCCGGCTCAAGATCATGGAAGAAGCCCTGGCCAAGCGCCAACTTGACCTCGCCAGTTTCGACATGCTGCCGCGCATGGCGCTGGATGCCGGTTACGTGGGGCGCAACAACGTCAACGCCTCCAGCAGCCAGAGCGTGCGCACCGGCACCCAGTCTCTGGAACCGTCGACCTCCCAGGACCGCGACCGTGACGTGGCGGACCTGACCATGGTCTGGAACGTGCTCGACTTCGGCGTCAGCTACATCAGCGCCAAGCAGCAGGGTGATCAGCGGCTGATCGTGCAGGAACGTCGGCGCAAGGTGATCAACACCATCGTCCAGGACGTGCGCTCGGCCTATTGGCGAGCCGTGGCCGCCGAGCGTTTGCTCAAGCAAATCGACAGCCTGATGGCCCGGGTCGATACCGCCCGTGAGAATAGCCAGAGCATGAGCCAACAGCGTATCGGCGATCCGATCCAGTCGTTGGCTTATCAGCGCTCGCTGATCGAAGCCACCCGGCAACTGGAAGAGCAACGCCGCGCGCTGTCGCTGGCAAAAACCGAGTTGGCAACCCTGATCAACCTGCCACTGAATACCGAGCTGACGCTGGCGACCCAGGACGATTACGTCATTCCGGAGCTCAAGGTCGACCTCGCCAGCCTGGAGCAGGAAGCCCTGACCAGTCGGCCGGAGTTGCGCGAGCAGGATTACCAGACCCGCATTAGCGCAGCCGAAACCCGCAAAGCCATGCTGCGCCTGTTACCAGGGCTGGAGTTCTCCGCTGGCGGGCATTACGACAGCAACTCGTTTTTGGTGGAACAGAGCTGGGCGGATTACGGGGTGAAAGTCACCTGGAACCTGTTCAATGTGATTTCCGCACCCGCCGCGATCGACGTCGCCAAGGCCGGCGAAGAAGTCGCCACGGCACGTCGTCAGGCGATGTCCATCGCAGTGTTGGCCCAGCTCTACGTGGCCAACGCCAACTACCGCGAAGCACTGCGGCAGTTCCAGACCAATCAGCAGTTGTCGAACATCGACGGGCAAATCATCGGCCAGCTGCGCAACCGCTATCAGGCGGCCGGGCTGGGTGAACTGGATCTGATCCAGGGCGAGCTGAACACGTTGCAGGCCGATCTGCGTCGCGACCTGTCCTACGCTGACCTGCGCAACGCTTACGGGCAAATTTTCGCCAGCGCCGGTCTCGATCCGCTGCCGGACGAGGTGCAATCTACCGAAGTCCAGTCCATCGCCACTGCACTGGCCAATCGCGAAGAGGCGTGGGCGGCGGGCAACATCTCAGTACCGCCGGTGGCCCATGCCCCGGTCCACTAACCTGCTGGCGCCGACGGCGAGCATCAGCCGCGCCCAACGGGAGGCCCGCAACGGCCATCGCGGCACGGCGATTCTGCTGACCGGTTTACCGGCCGCGGGCAAGTCGACATTGGCCCAGGCACTGCACGCCGAGCTGTTCGAACATGGCGTGCAGAGTGTGGTGCTCGATGGCGATGGACTGCGGGTCGGGCTCAATCGCGATCTGGGGTTCACCGACAGTGATCGCCTGGAAAACATCCGCCGCGCCAGCGAAGTGGCGGCGCTGTTGGTCGAGAATGGGCAGATTGTCATCCTCGCGATGATCGCGCCCTTGGTGGAGTTGCGCGAACTGTTTGCCCGACGGCTGGGCGAGGATTACCGCGAAGTCTGGTGCAGCGCCTCTTTGACGGTGTGTGAACAGCGTGATCCCAAAGGTCACTACGCCCGGGCTCGACGGGGTGAGTTGGCGGGGTTCACTGGTGTCTCCGCGCCTTACGAGCCACCGCCGTGTGCGTCGCTGGTGCTCGATACGGGCGCGCAATCGGTCGAGGCCTGTCTTGACCGTTTGCTGACCTGGCTCGGCGAATGCGCGGTGCTGCCGAAACGATGAGCCGGCCGGCATTCTCCCGATTGCCGGTGACGGTGGATTTGCCGTTGCTGTTGCAGGCGCTGGCGGCGATTGACGAGGACGACTGGCACGGTCATTTCAACAGCGCTTATTACACTGGCGACTGGAGCGGCGTGGCGCTGATATCCGCGGCCGATGCCTTGACCGAGCTGGCACCCGGTCGCGGTGAACCTCGATTGCGCGAACCCTGGCGACAGGATGGTCGATGGCAGCAAGGGCTGCGGGATCTGCCGCTGGAGATTGTCTGCGCGCGCCTGTTGCGACTCGGCCCGGGCGGGCGTATCCACGAGCATCGCGACTATGACCTGGGCGAACCGGATGCGGACTTGCGTCTGCACATCCCGCTGCTCAGCCCACCTCAAGTGGACTTCATGCTGGACGGCCAGCGCATGCCGATGGCCGCCGGCGAGTGCTGGTACCTCGACCTGGCGCGACCTCATCGCGTGGACAATCGCGATACCCAGACACGAATTCATCTGGTGCTCGATTGCCGGCCCGGTGCCTGGCTGGAGCAGGCGATTATCGATGGGGTGGCAACCACGCCCTCGCCGCTAATCGGTGATCAAGCTTTAGAGCAATTCAAGGCACTGCTGGCCAGCGATCCGCAGCTGTGCAAGACCTTGCAGGGATTGCGGGACAATGAAGCCTTTGTCGCCCGCACTCTGGAGCTGGCCGCCGAGCATGGCCTTGTGTTCACCCGCGAAGAATTGCGTGCGGCGATGCGCGATGGTCGCCGCCAGTGGACTGAACAATGGAGCGCCTGAACCTCGAAGGCTGGTTGCCGATTCGCGTGTGGCAAGAGGCTGGGCAATGGCAAGTCGATTGGTGCTGGTTCGGTGACACGCGGCTGCATCAGCCGTTTTTTCGTGACGCCGTGGAGGATGCGCTGCGGTTGCCGTTCAATCAGGCGTTTCGTCGAAAAACGGCATTGTCGACCCTCACGGACTGGCAGGTTTGCAGCCCCGGTCTGACGCCGAGCGCCTTTATCTTTCACGCCTCCCGCTGTGGCTCGACCCTGGTCAGCCAGATGCTGGCGCGACTCGACAACCACATTGTCATCAGCGAACCCCCGCCACTGGACGCGTTGCTACGCAGCGATTTGCCTGCTGTCGAGCGCCGTGCGGCGATCAAAGGGTTACTGTCGGCCTACGGGCAATGTCGACGTGGCGTGGAGCAACGGTTGGTGATCAAACTCGACGCCTGGAACATCGGTGAACTGCCGTTACTGCGCGAGTGCTTCCCTGAAACACCGTGGCTGTTTCTTTATCGCGATCCGCTGGAAATTGCTGTCTCGCATCTGCGTCGTCCGGGCGTGCACATGGTGCCGGGGATGATCGGTACCAGTGTGCTGGATGACGAATTTCCATTCAGCGGCCGTGAGGATTACATCGCTCGGCGGTTGGGGCGGTTGCTGGCGTCGGGGTTGGCGCAATGCCAGGCATTTGGCGGCTGGGCGGTGAATTACAGCGAACTGCCGCAGGCGATGGCGGGGCGGTTGGCGGCGTTCTTTGCGTTGGACATCGAGCAGCGCCGGCAGGTGTTTGCGGCAGTGGGGCAACATGCCAAGCAGCCGTCGCAGGTGTTTGTCGGCGACGGCGATGACAAGCGTCGCGAAGCCTCGGCGTTGCTTCGTGAACGGGTGGGACGCTGGGCGCGGGAACCGTATGAGGGGTTGGAACAATTGCGCAAAATATAATCTTTTTGTGGCGAGAGAGCTTGCTCCCACTCGGCTGCGTAGAAGTCGCAGATGTTGGGGCCGCTTCGCGACCCAGCGGGAGCAAGCTCCCTCGCCACAGGTTATCGGTGTATCAGGATTTTGATGACAAATCCGCCATCCCCTTGAGCAATTCGATCGGCAGCGGGAAGACGATGGTCGAACTCTTGTCACCGGCAATCGAACTCAGCGTCTGCATGTAGCGCAACTGCATGGCCCCCGGCTGACGCCCGAGCATTTCGGCAGCCTGCATGAGTTTTTCCGAGGCCTGCAATTCGCCTTCGGCATGGATTACCTTGGCCCGGCGTTCCCGTTCGGCTTCGGCCTGTTTGGCGATGGCGCGAATCATCGATTCGTTGAGGTCCACGTGCTTGATCTCGACGGTGGCCACCTTGATGCCCCAGGCATCGGTCTGGGCATCGAGCACTTGCTGGATGTCGACGTTCAGCCGTTCCCGTTCGGCCAGCAATTCATCGAGTTCATGTTTACCGAGCACCGCCCGCAACGTGGTCTGGGCCAGTTGGCTGGTGGCCATGAGAAAGTCCTCGACCTGAATGATCGCCCGTTGCGGGTCGAGCACGCGGAAATACAGCACCGCATTGACCTTGACCGAGACGTTGTCGCGGGTGATCACGTCTTGCGGCGGTATGTCGAGCACCACGGTCCGCAGGTCGACACGGACCATTTGTTGAACCGCCGGAATCAGCAGGATCAGACCCGGGCCCTTGACCTGCCAGAAGCGTCCGAGCTGGAACACCACGCCGCGTTCATATTCGCGCAGAATGCGGAAAGTCGACCCCGCCAGTGCAATCAGCAATAACAGCAGCGCGGCAAAACCCAATTGCAGACCCATGACTATTCTCCACCCGGTGCCGCGTCAGTCGCGGCCACTTGCAGCAGTAGACCCTTGCGTGCCACCACCCGGACCTGTTGTCCCGGTTTCAGCGGTGTGGCACTCATGACTTGCCATTGTTCGCCTTGCAGGTGCACCCAGCCGACATAAGCATTGCCAGCCTGCAACGACGTTATCGGCGTCACGCTGCCCAGTAATTCGGCGTCGCCGCTGAAGTTGCGGCGCGGTCGGGTTTTCAAGGCGCGAATCAGCAGGAAAATCAGCAGCAGTGCGCTGATCAGCCCCAGGACGATGATCAAGGGAACAGGCACTTCGGCATCGGTCAGAATCAGTGCGCCGATCACGAATATCACAATGCCGCCAAAACCGACCACGCCGAAATTGGGCAATGCCGCCTCGGCGATCATAAACGCGATGCCAAAGGTGATCAGCCAGATCCCGATGGGGTCGGGAACCAGCACTACAACGGTGTCCGCTGCGAAAACCGGTCCGCTCAGGGCCAGCAGCAGCGCAATTACACAGCAACGAATGTTCACTTGACCCTCCGGGAGAGTCATCCGTCCGCGAGCCGTTCGTGGCTCTGTGTACAAGTCTAGTTGAGCCTGTGGTTGTATGAATTTTGACCAGTTGTTGACCGCCTCCGACGGGCGGATTTCCCGCCGGATCCCACCAGCGGGCCTAGACTTTTAATGGAGAGAAAAAATTCTAACCATCGTCCGCCATTCGTTGTTGCGGACACCGAGGTGCATCATGCGTATGGCAAAAACCGTGCAGACCAGCCTGGACAAGGCGCACTGCGAATATGACATCGTTTCCCATCCGCACTCGGCCAGCAGCCTTGAAACGGCGCGGCTTGCAGGCATTCCTGCCGAACGGGTGGCCAAATCGGTGATCCTCGACGATCGCCACGGGCATTACTTGATGGCCGTACTGCCCGCCAGCCGTCACCTGGACCTGAGCAAAGTCCGTGGCAGCAGCGAATGGCAAGTCACCCGGGAAAGCAACCTGCCGCACCTGTTCGACGATTGCGAACGTGGCGCCGTGCCTGCATTGGGCGAATCCTATGGAATGGACATGGTCATTGACCCGATGCTGACCCGGCAGAAAGACATCTACCTCGAAGCCGGCAACCACAACAACCTGGTACACATGAGCGTACCGGAATATCTGAAAATGGTGCCGCATGCCGAGGTCTGCGAGTTGAGTCTGTCGGCGTAACCGCCGTCATCGCGGGCAAGCCCACCTCCACAGGAATTGCAAAAAACCTGTGGGAGCGGGCGTGCCCGCGAATGGCCGCGTCGCGGTCACCCTCATTCAGCCATCACGAAGGAGCCCGACATGGAATCCCCCACCCACAGCCTCCCGGCCCTGTTCAAACAACTCGGCCTGCCTGACGACGCCGAAAGCATTGATAAATTCATCGCCACCCATTCACCGCTCAAACCCGAACTGCACCTGGCGGACGCGTTCTTCTGGAGCGAGAGCCAGGCAGAGTTACTGCGTGAGGAAATTCTGGATGACGCGGATTGGGCGGAGGTGGTGGATCAGTTGGATGTAATGCTGAGGAAGGGGCGGGGGGTGTAAAAAAATCTGGAGAAAAATGGCGAAATGTAAAAAAAACTGGTGAGTGGTAAAAAAAACTGGGCAGAAACTGAGTTTGTTAGCTTTTTCCGCGTCTGGCCGTTGCTCGCCAATTTGTTTCAAAACTTGACCAACTTTCCCCTCGAATGCCATATTGATAGTTAGCAAACTAACAGTGTGTGCATTCCCTCGTGCCAAAGAACCTCGCCGCTCTCCAGATGAACATCAGCAGCTCCATGGTGGTGGCCGCCAGGCATTGGCGGAAGATCTGCCAGACCACGCTGGTCAACTATGGGATCTCCGAAGCCTGCGCCGCCCCGCTATTGATGATCGGGCGCTTGGGCGAGGGTGTGCGGCAGGTGACGGTTGCGCAGGCGGCGGGGATGGAGAGCCCGTCTCTGGTGCGGCTGCTGGATCAGCTGTGTCATGCCGGTTACGTCTGCCGTACCGAAGACGCTCATGACCGGCGCGCCAAATGCCTGAGCCTGACCGCCACCGGTCGCGAGTTGGTGCAGGCGGTCGAAGCCGAGTTGGTGCGTTTGCGCCAGGAGGTGCTCGAAGGCATCGACCAGAGTGATCTGGAAGCGGCGCTACGGGTACTCAAAGCCTTCGAAGCGGCCAATCATTCGGTGGCCCAGCCTTGAGCGGATTTTTCACCGGCGTGCCCCCGGCGCGGGACTGGTTCTACGGTGTGCGCACGTTCGCGGCCTCGATGATTGCGCTGTACATCGCCATGCTCATGCAAATGCCTCGTCCGTATTGGGCGATGGCTACGGTGTACATCGTTTCCAGTCCGTTCCTCGGCCCTACCAGTTCCAAGGCGTTGTACCGCGCGGCCGGCACTTTGCTCGGTGCAGCAGCGGCGGTTTTTTTCGTGCCGATGTTCGTCCAGAGCCCTTATGTGCTGGTGGTGGTCATCGCGCTGTGGACCGGGATTTTGCTGTTCCTGTCCCTGCATCTGCGCACTGCCAACAACTACGCCTTGATGCTCGCCGGTTACACCTTGCCGCTGATCGCCTTGCCGGTAGTGAATAATCCGTTGACGGTGTGGGACGTGGCCGAGGCGCGGACCGAAGAAATCTTCCTCGGCATCGCTGTTGCGGCGGTGGTTGGCGCCATGTTCTGGCCACGGCGGCTGGCGCCGGTGTTCAACGACTCGGTGAACAAATGGTTTGCCGATGCTTCGACCTACAGCCTGCGCTTCCTCAGCCGCAACGTGCAGCCGGACGAAGTCAGCGCCTTGCGTTCATCGATGGTGGCGAACTTCAACAGCCTGGAATTGATGATCGGTCAATTGCCCCACGAGGGCGCGCGGGCGCAAACGGTGCGCAACACCAAGGAACTGCGCGGTCGGATGATTCATCTGTTGCCGGTGGTCGACGCCCTCGACGATGCGCTTTATGCCCTCGAGCGGCGCACGCCGGAGCTTGTGGATAAGTTCGCGCCACTGCTGACCGCCACCAGCGAATGGCTTGACCACAAAGACGCTGATCTCGACCGTTGGCAGGCCCTGAAAAACCGGCTCGAAGCGCTGCAACCAAGTGCCGAGGCGCTGGACGATCGCAAGCAGTTGCTGTTTTCCAACGCGCTGTATCGCCTCGGCGAGTGGGTCGACCTGTGGCAAGACTGTCGCAGTCTGCAATACGCCATTCAGTGCGAGAGTCAGGACAACTGGCGCGCGGTGTATCGGCACTGGCGGCTGGGGCGACTGTCACCATTTCTCGACCGTGGCTTGATGCTCTATTCGGCGGCTTCTACGGTCACCGCGATCATCGTCGCCTCGGTGCTGTGGATTCTGCTCGGCTGGACCGACGGCGGCAGCGCGGTGATCCTGGCGGCGGTGGCGTGCAGTTTCTTTGCGTCGATGGACGACCCGGCGCCGCAGATCTACCGGTTCTTTTTCTGGACCGCGATGTCGGTGCTGTTCGCCGGCCTTTATCTGTTTCTGATCCTGCCGAACCTGCATGACTTCCCGATGCTGGTGCTGGCGTTCGCCATCCCGTTCATCTGCGTCGGCACCTTGACGGTGCAGCCGCGTTTTTATCTGGGGATGTTGCTGACCATCGTCAACACCTCGTCCTTCATCAGCATTCAGGGCGCCTACGACGCGGATTTTCTCAGTTTCACCAACTCCAACCTGGCCGGGCCCATGGGTTTGCTGTTCGCGTTCATCTGGACCCTGATCGCCCGGCCATTCGGTGCGGAACTGGCGGCCAAGCGCCTGACCCGTTTCAGCTGGCGCGACATCGTCGGCCTGACCGAACCGGCCACGCTGGCCGAACACCGGCACATGGGCGTGCAGATGCTCGATCGCCTGATGCAGCATTTGCCGCGACTGGCCATGACCGGCCAGGACACCGGCATCGCCCTGCGCGAAGTGCGCGTGGCCCTGAATCTGCTGGACCTGCTCGCCTATTCGCCGCGAGTGCCGGGTGCGCCGCAAGCGCTGCTGCGCCAGGTGGTGGCTGAAGTCGGCGAGTACTTCAAGGCCTGCCTCAAGGCGGGCGAACGCCTGCCGGCGCCGAGTCCGTTGCTGATGACCCTCGATCGCACCCGCCGCGCCCTCGGCGGCCAAGGTGATGACGAAACCCGTCTGCATTTGCTGCACGCCTTGAGCGGCCTGCGTCTGGCGCTGTTGCCGGGCGTCGAGTTTGTCGGCACGGGCGAACTCGAGGAACCGCTTCCCCATGGCATCGATGGAGCGCCTTTATGATCGGTGATCTGGATATCAGCGGGGTGTTCCTGCCTACGCTGCTGGTGCTGATGGGCATTACCTACGTGTTGTTCCTGTTGGTGCACGGGGTGCTGACGCGCCTGCACTTTTACCGTCTGGTCTGGCACCGGGCATTGTTCAACGTGGCTCTCTACGCTGTGCTGCTCGGCGCTGTGGATTCACTCAGTCGATACCTGATGACATGAAAAAACCTTTATTGACCCTCGGCCGTGTGGTCCTGACGTTGTTGATCGTGACCTTCGCGATTGTCGTGGTCTGGCGCATGGTCATGTATTACATGTTCGCGCCCTGGACCCGGGACGGGCATATCCGTGCCGACATTGTGCAGATCGCTCCGGACGTCTCCGGGCTGATCCAGCAAGTGGAGGTGCGCGACAACCAGTGGGTGAAACGCGGCCAGGTGCTGTTCAGCATCGATCAGGACCGCTTCAAGCTGGCCTTGCGCCAAGCCAAAGCGACCGTCACCGACCGTCAGGAAACCTTGGCCCAGGCCCAGCGCGAGGCCAAGCGTAACCGTGGCTTGGGCAATCTGGTCCCGGCCGAGCAACTGGAAGAAAGCCAGTCCCGGGTGGCGCGCGCCGAAGTGGCGTTGATGGAAGCGCAAGTAACGGTGGACAGCGCCCAGCTCAACCTCGACCGCTCAGTGATCCGCAGCCCGGTGGATGGCTACGTCAACGACCGGGCGCCACGCTCCCAGGAGTTCGTCAGCGCCGGGCGGCCAGTGTTGTCGGTGGTGGACAGTAACTCCTTCCATATCGACGGTTATTTCGAAGAAACCAAACTGGACGGCATTCATGTCGGCCAGAGCGTTGATATTCGGGTGATCGGCGACCGTGCGCGCCTGCGCGGGCATGTCGAAAGCATCGTCGCCGGCATCGAAGACCGTGACCGCAGCAGCGGCAGCAACCTGTTGCCCAACGTCAACCCGGCGTTCAGTTGGGTGCGGCTGGCCCAGCGGATTCCGGTGCGAATCGCTTTCGATGAGGTGCCGGAAGATTTCCGCATGATTGCCGGGCGTACGGCCACCGTGTCGATCATCGACGATCAAATCGGGGGGCCGGCGAAATGAGCAGGGCCTCGGGTTTGGCGGTTGCCGGATTGGGCTTGTTGCTGTCGGCCTGTCAGGTAGTGGGGCCGGATTATCACTTGCCGGACGAGGCCGCCGTACACCGTGAAGACTTTCAGGGCGACCTGGCGGTAAACGGCAAACATGTCGTCTCGGCACCGGTGCCCGCCGATTGGTGGCGGTTGTATCAGGATCCGCGTCTGGACCAATTGGTGCAGCAGGCCATGGCCTCCAACACCGATTTGCGGGTGGCGGCGGCGAATCTTTCGCGGGCTCGCGCTCAGGTCGACGAAGCGCAGGCGGCGGGTGGTTGGAGCGGCGGCGTGAAGGTCGGCGCCCAGCGTTTGCAGGAGTCCGGCGAAGCGTTCTTGATACCGGAAAAAGTGCCCGTGGCCAACGTTGGCGATATCGGCATCACGACCTCGTATCAGTTCGACTTGTTCGGCACCTTGCAGCGCGGCATCGAAGCGGCCAAGGCCAATGCCGATGCGACCCAGGCGGCAGCGGATACAGCGCGCATTACCCTGGTGGCCGATGTGGTGCGGGCTTACACCCAGGTTTGCGCGGCCAACGAAGAGCGGGAGATCGCGCAGCATTCCCTCGACCTGCAAGCCCAGAGCACCACCCTGACCCAGCGCTTGCGCGATGCCGGACGCGGCGATGAAACCCAGGTCACTCGCTCGCAAACCCAATTCAAATCCTTGCGCGCCGAATTACCGCGTTATGAAGCCGCACGTCAGGCCGGGTTGTTCCGTTTGTCGATGCTGCTGGCCAAACCAGTCGAGCAATTGCCGGCCGGAACCGCCACCTGTGCGGAGCTGCCGAAAATTGTCCAATTGTTGCCGGTGGGTGACGGCGCCGCGCTGCTCAAACGCCGGCCAGACGTGCGCCAGGCAGAGCGCAAGTTGGCGGCGGCAACCGCCGGCATCGGCATTGCCACCGGTGAGTTGTACCCGGACATCAGCATCGGTGCGACCGTTGGTACGGTCGGGATTCTGGAAAACCTCGGCAAACCGTCGACCAATCGCTGGGGGTTTGGTCCGTTGCTGACCTGGACCGTACCGTCCAACGGCTCCCGCGCGCGCATCCGTGAGGCCGAGTTCGCAACCCAAGGCGCGCTGGCGCATTTCGATGGCGTGGTGCTCAACGCCATCCGCGAGACTCAGACCGGCCTGGCGCAATATTCCGCGCAACTTCAGCGTCGCGATGCGTTGGCGGACGCCGAACAGTCGGCGCAATTGGCGGCAGACCAGACCCACCGCTTCTTCCAGGCCGGTCGCGCGTCGTTCCTGGCGGACTTGCAAGCCACCCGCACCTACACCGATGCACGGGCGCAACTGGCCTCGGCCAACACCCAGGTCGCCATGAGCCAGATCGATTTGTTCCTCGCCTTGGGCGGCGGCTGGGAAAGCGGACGAACGCAAGGCTCACAACCCGGCAAACCCTGAGGCCGTTGCTATGCTTTGATTTGATGGGGTCGCGCGGCGAACCCGTCGATCAAGGCTTGCGTTGGTCATGGGGATCTAATAATGAAAAACCCTTACGCTCCCGGCTTCTGGTGCGCCATTGCGGCATTGGTTTTGCTGTCGGCCACCTATTTCTATGGCGTCATGCTGGCCCACCAGATCGACAAGGCGCTGATCTTCCTCGACAGCGCGGCGGCACTGATCGCCGTGATGGCCATCGTGGTGGTCGCCTGGGCTTCGCTCCAGAACCAGCGCATCAAGAAACGACAACTCGAACAAGGCAAAACCCTGGTACTGATCTGGGACACCAAGGTGGCGTTGCGTCGGGTAGAAACGGTGTTCGACCGATATTTCTGGGGCAGTTACTGGCAACCGGGGCGCACGTTTCAGGAAGTCATGGGCGAACTTACCGGCACGCCGCTGGAAAAAAGCCTCGAAACCTTGAAGAAGCAATGCCAGGCGCTGGACAAGCAAGTGGCCGACGAGGGCTGGCACTGGCTCAACAATGCCCGAGAACTGTCCGATGTCGCCAACGCCATGGCCCGCGAACGCTATCAACTGGATTTCTGTGACCCACGCGCGGAAGTGACTGGCGGGGCGGTGATCAATCGGGATTTTGAAGTGCTGGTGTATACGTGGACCGCGCGGCTAAAAAGTTTTGATCATCAGCTTGATGAGATCGAGGTTCAGTATTCGTAAGGTTGTATTGGCAGGGCTGCTCGCGAAGGCGATTGAACGATCGCCGAAACTCTCCCCTGCCAGTTGTCCACAGGCAGCCGCAGCCCATGGACACTCTTTCACCTTTAATCATTGGGCCGCCCTGCGGCGCAAATGCTAATCTCCTCGCCACTTTCAGCGCAGTCGTGACCGCGACCCGTTATGGGTTCAGGGAAGACGACCAGACTTTCAACAATGGACATTGATCGGGTACTTCATGAATAAATCAGCAGGCGTGCTTCTAGGAATTGTCGTGGCCATCGGTGCAATCAGCGCGGGCGGCGCCTGGTACACCGGCAGCAAACTCGATGGGGTGCTGAACAGCTCGATCGCCGACGCCAACAAAGAACTGCAAGCCGCGCTGGCAGGCTCCAACGGAACGGCGTCGCTGGAACTGGTGTCGCTGGAACGTCATGTGTTCAGCAGCACCGCGCACTACCGCCTCAAGGGCGAGGGCGAGATGTTTGGTGAAGCGCCGATGGAGATGCTGTTCGTCGACCGCATCGAACACGGCCCGCTGCCGTTCTCGCGCCTGGTATCGTTCAAGTGGTTGCCAGTCCTGGCCACCAGTCACTACGAGCTGGAAAAAACCCCGCTGACCGAAAAGTGGTTCGCCGCTGCCAAGGACAAATCCCCGGTCAAGGGTGTGGTCAACATCGGCTACGACAACTCCACCAAGGGCTCGCTCGAATTCCTGCCGCTGGAAGCGGCACTGGATGACAAGTCCAACCTGACGTTCTCCGGGTTGAAACTCGACGTGGCCGCCAGCGCCCAGGCGCAAAAGGTCAAGGCCGACGGTTACATGGACAGCCTGAAGCTGACCACTGTGGCTGAAGACCAGACGCCGGTGCAGGTCGAGCTCAACGGCTTGACCCTGGCCAGCAACCTGAACAAAAGCACCTACGGCTATTACGTCGGTGACAACACCCTCGAGCTGACAAACAGCAAAACCACCTTTGGCCCCAAGCAATCGGTACTCGGTTTCAAGAACTTTGAAATGAAGAACCAGACCGGGGAATCAGGCACCAACGCTTCGGGGCGTGCCGATTACAAGGTCGGTGAAGTGTCCTTGAACGGCAAGGTTATCGGCTCTGCGCAGATGGCCATGAGCCTGAAAAACCTCGACATCCCGTCGACGATGTCGCTGATGCAGATCTACCAGACCAAACTGCAACCGTACGAGCGGGCCGCCGCCGAAGCCACTGCCGCCGGTCTGCCGGCGCCGCAGCTGAACCTGACCCCGGCCGAAGAGGCACAGGTCAAGACCGGTCTGGAGAAACTGCTGGCCGCAGGTCCCCAGGTGGCCCTGGAAAACCTGTCGTTCAACACCAGCAACGGCGAAAGCCGCGCCAACCTGGTGCTGGACCTGACCAAACCGCAATCCATGGACCTGCCGCCGGACCAATTGGTCAAGCAGTTGATCGCGTTGCTGGAACTCAACGTACTGGTGTCCAAGCCAATGCTCATTGATTTGCTCACCGTGCAGTCGCAAATCGACGGTCAGACCGATGCCAAGCTCATCGCCGATCAGGCGAGCGCAACCGCCGACATGTTCAGCAGCATGGCGGTCGGTACGCAACTGGCAAAACTGGACGGTAATAACGTCGTCACCAAGTTGCATTACGCCAACAATCAGGTGGACTTCAACGGCCAGAAAATGACCCTCGAAGAGTTTGTCGGTTTTGTGATGAGTAAGCTCGGCGGCACTGGCGACGTCACCATCCAGTAAAACCGCAGGCTTCAGCGCAACGCCCGGCCTCTGCAACACGCAGACGCCGGGCGTTTTGCTGTCTGGGGTTTCTGTGGCGAGGGGGCTTGCCCCCGTTGGGCCGCGAAGCAGCCCCAAAATCTCTGATGCACCAAAAATTTTGTGAGTGCTACGCATTCAAACGGGGCGGTGCGGCGTTCCGACAAGCCCCCTCGCCACAGGTTTCGCACTCTCACGAATCTGAAGAAATATTGTGTCTTGAATTATTGACTACGCTTGCATGCAAGACTGCTTCGATAAAGCTTGGCCGGGTCTTTCGATCCGGCTTTCCGTTACGAGTGGGCAAGGGGCATTGCGACCCGGCTGGCCATGTAAGGATGCTGACGAATGCCGCGTATTGCTGGTCCCTTTATTCACCGTGGGCTGCGCCCCTTGTTTCGCGTTGCGCTGTGCGGCCAATTGTTGTGGCCGGTGCTGGCGCTCGCCGATACCCCTTACGATCAAATGGTTCGCGATGCGCGGGCCGGCAACTACACGCCTGCGCTGACGGTGTTGCGCCAGGTGCCGGTAAGCCAGGCCTCCACTGGCCAGATCAGCGATCACTTGCAGATCGCCAGTTGGGCCGGTCTGGATGCCGAAGTGGTACAGGTCTATGAAACCCAGGGACGAGATCGGGCGTTGCCGGTCCAGGCCCTGACTGCCACCGCGCGGGCCTATCGCAACCTCAAGCGTTGGGACTCGGCGACCCAGGTGTACAACAAGGCCCTGGCCCTTGAACCGCAAAATGCCGACCTGCAGCTGGGCCTGGCGATGACCCAGGCCGACGCCGGTAAACCTGACGAGGCGGTTGCCCGCGCCAGGGCGCTGGTGGCGGCGAAACCGGATGATCCTGGCCGCCGTCTGGCTTTGGCCTACGCCTTGACTCGCGCCGGTGCCACTTACGATGCGTTGTTTGAATACGACCAGGCCTTCACCCGCGCCGGCAGCAAACCCGAAGTCGCTCGGGAATACGTGATTGCCCTGCAACGCGCTCGTTTGCCGGAGCCGGCCTTGCGCCTGGCGCGTCAGCGGCCGGGGTTGATTGATCCGGTCACGCAACGCCGTCTCGAAGGTGACCTGGCCGCCGAACGCGTGCGCCTGGCCGAACTCGCCACCCGCAGCGAAAAAGAACGTTATGTGATCGCCGATCGGGCCCTGGCCGATTACGACCAGTTACTGGCGACCTGGACGCCGGACCCTGCGGCCCACGATGACGTCATCCGCTGGCGAATCGACCGCATGGGCGCCCTCAAGGCCCGAGCGCGCACCGCTGATGTGATCACCGAATACCAGAAGCTGCTCGCCGAAGTCGTGAAGATTCCGACCTATGCCCTGCGTTGGGTGGCGTCGTCCTATCTGGATCAGCGTCAGCCGGAAATCGCCACCGATTTGTATCGCCAGGTGCTGGTAGCGCCGGATGCCGATGTCGGCGACCGCCTGGAAGACAGCACCGCGCTCTATTACGCCCTGCTCGAAAGCGACAAGGCCGATGACGCGCGCAAGGTCGCCGAAGACGTGGCCAAGACCCAGAAACCGCGAATCGAGCTCAAGGGCTTGCCGGTGGGCAACCCCAACGATGAATGGATGGACGCGCAGCAACTCGCCGCCCAGGCCGGCACCTACGGCGCCGATCTGCCGTCGGGCGAGCAGCGTTTACAGACGTTGGTGGATCAGGCGCCGGGCAACATCGGCCTGCGCCTGGCCCAGGCCGATCTGTACCTGGCCCGGGACTGGCCACGACGCGCCGAGAATCAGCTCAAGGAAACCGAGAGCATGGCCCCGCGGGATATCGGGCTGGAAGTCGCTCAGGGCCACACTGCCATGGATCTGCAGGAATGGCGGCAGATGGATGCGCTGACCGACGATGTGGTCGCACGTTTTCCGGACAACCGTCAGGTGCAGCGTTTGCAGCGTCAGCGTGCGGTCCATGACATGGCCGAGCTGCGAGTGCAGGCCTACGGCGGCAAGAGTTATGGCGGCGGCAACGGCGACGTCGGGGCGGTCAACGGCAGCCGTGATTTCGGCATCGAAACCACGCTGTACAGCCCGCCCATAGATGAAGACTGGCGCCTGTTCGCCGGCGCCGGTTACGCCACCGGCGATTTCCAGGAAGGCACCGGCCACCATCGCTTCCAGCGCGTCGGGCTCGAACGGCGGACCCGCGACATGTCCCTGGAGGCGGAAGTCTCCAACCATTCCTACGGTTTCGGCGATAAACAGGGCGCGCGCCTGGCGATTGCCCGAGACATCGACGATCACTGGCAGTACGGCGGCAGCCTCGAATACCTGTCGGCACAAACGCCGTTGCGAGCATTGAACAGCGACATCACGGCCAACGGCGGCAGCGGTTTTATCCGCTGGCGCGCCAATGAAAGCCGTGAGTGGAGACTGGCGGTCAGCCCCTCGCACTTCAGCGACGGCAACAACCGTGTCGAAGCCGTGCTCACCGGTCGCGAGGGCCTTTACCGTGCGCCGGGGTTGCAAGTCGACCTCGGTCTGGAAGTCGGCAGCAGCCATAACTCCAAGTCCGACGACGTGCCGTACTTCAACCCCAAAGCCGACTTCAGCGTGCTGCCGACGGTGAACGTCAATCACGTGCTCTACCACCGCTACGAAACCTCCTGGAGCCAGCAGTTCCAGGCCGGTGCGGGCACCTACAGCCAGCGCGATCACGGCACCGGCGGTATCGCCCTGCTGGGTTACGGCCAGCGCTACAGCTGGAACGACGTGTTCGAGGTGGGCGGCCTGCTGAGCGTGATCAACCGGCCATTTGACGGTGACCGGGAAACCGATCTGCGCCTGCTCGTCGACCTTACTTACCGCTTCTAGAAGAGTTTGAAGATGCCTTTTATTTCGCGTTTCATCCTCCTGCTGGGAGTGCTGTTGATCAGCGCCTGTGCCCAGCAAGCCCCAGCCTTCGCACCGCCGTCCGAACGCCCGGTGTCGGCCAATGAAAAGCCGTGGCCGAAAAACCATGTATTGGGGATCGCGTACCACGATGTCGAAGACCGCGACCCCGATCAGGCGGTGGTGGCCGTGCGCACCGAGCGCATGATCGAGCAACTGGCATGGTTGCGGGAGAACAACTACCAACCGGTCACCGTTGACCAGATCATCGCCGCTCGCAATGGCGGCCCTGAATTGCCGCCACGGGCGATCCTGCTGAGTTTCGACGACGGTTATTCGAGCTTCTACACCCGCGTGTTGCCGGTGCTGCGTGCCTATAACTGGCACGCCTTGCTGGCGCCGGTCGGGGTGTGGATCGACACGCCGCCGAACCAGCCAGTCGACTTCGCCGGCACACCGCGCAAGCGTTCGGATTTCCTGACCTGGGAGCAGATCCGCGAGATTTCCCGGTCCGGCCTGGTGGAAATCGCCGCCCACACCGACGCCAGCCACAAAGGCGTGTTGGCCAACCCGCAAGGCAACCTGCAGCCGGCGGCCGCGACCCGGCGCTATGACGCCGCCACCGGTCGCTATGAAACCGAAGCCCAATTCCAGGCCCGGATGCGCGCCGACGTAGCGGCCATCTCGGAGAAGATCCGCAAGGTCACCGGCTACAAACCGCGAGTCTGGGTCTGGCCGTACGGCGTGGCGGATGGCACCTCGCTGCAAGTGATCAACGACCAGGGTTATCAGATGGCCCTGACCCTGGACGACGGCCTCGATGCCCTCGACAACCTGATGAGCAGCCCGCGCTTTCTGGTGGCCTCGGACCCGGATGGCGAACACTTCGCCAACAGCGTCGTCGCGGTGCAGGCCGAATCGCCGATGCGCGTGGTGCATGTGGACCTGGACAACGTCTACGACCCGGACCCGGCCCAACAGGAAATCAACCTCGGCAAGCTGATCCAGCGCATGGCCGACATGGGCGCCAACACGGTGTTCCTGCAAGCCTTCGCCGACCCCGCGGGCGATGGCCTGGTGCATTCGCTGTACTTCCCCAACCGCCACCTGCCGATGCGTGCCGATATCTTTGACCGTGTGGCCTGGCAGCTGCGCACCCGGGCTCACGTCAAAGTTTTCGCGTGGATGCCGGTGCTGAGTTTTGCCCTGGATTCGAAGCTGCCGCGAGTCACTCGCTGGGACCCGAAAACCGGCACCACGTCGATTGATCCGGACCAGTACAAGCGCTTGTCGCCATTCGACCCGAACGTGCGGCGCATCATCGGTGAAATCTACGAAGACGTGGCACGCCTGACCTCGGTCGACGGCATCCTCTATCACGATGACGCGGTGCTGTCGGACTTCGAAGACGCCGGCCCCGAAGCCCTGAAAATCTATGCCGCCAACGGTCTGCCCGGTTCGATTGCCGCCCTGCGCGAGGATCCGGCCACCCTGCAACGCTGGACGCGTTTCAAGAGCCGCTACCTGATCGATTTCACCCATGAGCTGACCGCCAAGGTTCGCGCCATTCGCGGCCCGCAAGTGAAAACGGCGCGCAATATTTTCGCCGAGCCGATGCTCAACCCCGAGAGCGAAGCCTGGTTCGCGCAGAATCTCGACGACTTCCTGGGCGCCTACGACTGGACGGCACCGATGGCCATGCCACTGATGGAAAAACAGAGCCATCAGCAATCCGGCCCCTGGCTTGAAGCACTGGTGGCGACGGTCAAATCGCGCCCCGGCGCCCTCGACCGCACGGTGTTCGAATTGCAGGCTCGCGACTGGACGAAAAATAAACACGCCGACATCGACGGCGGGCAGCTGGCCGACTGGATGGGCCGCCTCAAGCGTCAGGGCGCCACCAGTTTCGGCTACTACCCAGACAACTTCCTCGAGAACCAGCCGGACCTGAAAGCCGTGCGGCCGGCGCTCTCCAACAAGTGGAATCCATAACATGCTGGACAGACTTCTGGCCCTATTGGTTCTGGCGATCGTCCTGGGGGTTCCCCTCGGGCTGATCTTTCTGGTCACCGGGCAATTCCTGATGGACTTCGTGTTCTTCTACCCACTGTTCATGTCGGGGCTGTGGATCGCCGGCGGCCTGTATTTCTGGTTGCACTGGGAGCGGCACTGGCCGTGGCAGGACGACACCTTGCCGCCACCATTGGCCGGCGAACCGCTGATCTCGATCCTGATCCCTTGCTACAACGAAGGCGACAACGCCGCCGATACCATCCACGCGGCGCTGGCCCAGCATTACCCGAACATCGAAGTGATCGCGATCAACGACGGCTCCAAGGACAACACCGCCGCAGTGCTCGACGCACTGGCGGCGCAGGATCCGCGTTTGCGGGTGCTGCACCTGGCGGAGAACCAGGGCAAGGCGGTTGCCCTGCGCATGGGCGCCATCGCGGCGCGCAGCGAGTACCTGGTGTGCATCGACGGTGACGCGCTGCTGGCGCCGAATACCGCGGCCTATCTGGTGGCGCCGATGCTCGACAACGCGCGACTGGGCGCTGTGACCGGCAACCCGCGGATCCGCACCCGTTCGACCCTGATCGGCCGGGTACAGGTCGGCGAGTTCTCCTCGATCATCGGCCTGATCAAGCGTACCCAGCGGGTGTTCGGGCGGATCTTTACCGTCTCCGGGGTGATCGTCGCCTTCCGTCGTACGGCCCTGAACCGGGTCGGCTACTGGAGCCCGGACATGATCACCGAAGACATCGACATCAGTTGGAAGCTGCAACTGGATCACTGGAGCATATTCTACGAGCCCCGCGCGTTGTGCTGGATCCTCATGCCGGAAACCCTCGGCGGCCTGTGGAAACAGCGCCTGCGCTGGGCCCAGGGCGGCGCCGAGGTGTTGTTCAAGAACATCCGGGGCATCTGGCAATACCGCCATCGTTACCTCTGGCCGCTGCTGTTCGAATACTGCCTGTCCACCGGTTGGGCCTTCACCTTCCTGTTGTCGGTGATCTTCTGGGCTATCGGCAACTTCGTCGAAATGCCGCCAGCCATTGCCGTCCATCACCTGATGCCACCGGCCTTTACCGGGCTGCTATTGGCGGTGGTTTGCCTGGTGCAATTCGCGGTCAGCATCGTGATCGATCGCCGTTACGAAAAAGGGCTCGGCAGGACCATGTTCTGGGTGGTCTGGTATCCGTTGGTGTTCTGGTTCATCAGCCTGCTCACCACCTTGGTCAGTTTTCCCAAAGTGCTGTTCGGCCAACATCAGAAGCGCGCGCGCTGGGTCAGTCCAGACCGGGGCATCAAGCCGCTGGATGATGATGAAGAGGAGGTCATCAAATGAAAATCATCAGAACCCGGCAGCGGCCCTTTCTGGTCGTGATCGACGTTTTCTTCACCGTGCTGGCCTGGATCGGGCTGCTGTATTTACTGGCGCAGGGATTGTGGCCGCTGATCGATCCCCATAACGGCACGCACATCGATGCATCGCTTTTCGACGCCCTCGGCACGTTGCAGATTTACCTGTGGGTGGCGCTGTTCAACGCGGTGATCCTGATTGGCTGGGCGCGTTATCAACAGCGCAAAAGCAAGAGCTTCGCCCAGCGCCGTTTGCCGGCACCGGTGGTGGACGATCAGGGGCTGAGCAAAAGCTTCAAGCTGACCGGCGACCGGCTGGCGAAACTGCGCACGCCGGGCTCGATGACCATTCATAACGATCAGGAAGGCGATGTCAGTCACGTCGTTACGCACTTCACCCCGGTCGACCCGTCCCAACTGCCGCCGCCTTTGGCGCCATTGGAGCATCCGCTGGTGATCCGCCTGCCGGCCGAAGATGATGACAACCGCGAGCCGATGAGCCATCTCTAGGTATATGTTCATCTGTGGCGAGGGAGCTTGCTCCCGCTGGAGGCCGAAGGTCTCCCGATGCCATTAACCGCGCTGTAGTTGATAGAGCGCGGTCACCGATTTTGCGTCTGCTTCGCAGACGAACGGGAGCAAGCTCCCTCGCCACTAAGTCGCCGTCAGCTCAGATCCCGAACCAGGCGCCACGCCTCGTCCATCGACAGCGGTTGTTTCATCCGTTCGGCGAGCATCGCCATGGCCCGTTCCTGATCGCAGGCAACGGCCGCCGCTACCACGCCGTTTTTGCCGAACAGGCCAATAAACGGTGGATGCTCTGGGTCGCCTTTGAATTCAACCTCGTCCCAGGCCTCGGCGTGTCCGAGGTAGTCGTAGTTTTTACCGAAGTGCCAGGTCCAGAAATACGGCACGTCGAGGTAGCGTTCGTCACCGCCGAGCATATTCGCCGCTGCAATCCGCGCCTGTTGCTGGGCCAGGCGCCAGTGTTCGATCCGTTGGGGCTGGCCATTGAGCGGGAAGGTCGCGATATCGCCGACGGCCCAGAGCCCGTCGGTCACGCGCATGCCGCCGTCGACCTTCAATGACTGATCTTTTTCCTTCGGCAGATCGGTAAACGGGGTGGTCGCCGGGGTGACGCCAATGCCGACCAGCACCAGATCCGCCGGCAAGCGCTGGCCGTTGTCCAGCAGCACCGCTTCGACTTTGCCTGTGCCTTCGATCTTCGCCGCTTCGCCATCGGTATGAAACACCACACCATTGGCCTCGTGCAGGGCACGAATCGCTTTGCCGACGGCCTCGCCGAATTGCGCCTCGAAAGGGATGGCATGGCGGGTCAGGACGGTGACATCCAGGCCGTACTGACGCAGGGATGAAGCGGATTCCAGACCAATGAAGCTGCCGCCGACAATCACTGCCCTTTGACCCGGTTTTGCGGTGGTCAGAATCTGCTGCGCCTGCGCCTTCGAGCGCAACACGAACACCTGCGGCAGATCGGCGCCTGGCAGCGACAGGGATTTTGGTATGCCACCGGTGGCAATCACCGCAGCGTCATAGCTCAACGATTGGCCATCGGCCAGGCGCAGGGTCCGGTTCGGTGCATCCAGGCCCATCACATCGCTGTTTATCCGTTCAATGCGCTGTTCACGATAAAAGTCTTCATCGCGCAGCGGCGGAACTTCGTCCGGTGGCATTTCCCCGGCAATCACGAATTTGCTCAATGCCGTACGGTCGTATCCGGCTTCGGGCTCACGGTCGATCAGTAGCACTCGACCGCCGAAGCCCTTCTCCCGCAACGCCGCTGCGCAGGCCGTCCCCGCTGCACCGGCGCCGATGATCGCAAAGGTCCGCTTATCATCCTCCGGCGGTGTGCTGGGGCCGGGCATCGGCTGGTCGTCGACCCAGACCTCATCGTCGCGCAACTCCAGCGGATAGCGCCGCAGACTGTCCAGGGAAGGTGGCTCGCACAACGCGCCGTCTTCGAGCCGATAAGCCGCCTTGTGCCACGGGCAGATCAGCCGGCCCTCACACAGCGCACCTTTGGCCAAGGGAGCCCCGGCGTGGGGGCATCTGCCCTGATAGGCGCGCAATTGATCGCCGACCCGCAGCAAGACGATTTTCATCTTGTCGATCCGGACTTCAAGGCCACGGTCGAGGGGCACATCGGCGAAACGGGCGACGCGGTGCAGTGCCATGATCGATCTCCAGGCAGGTGTTTCACTTAGGAGTTTGGCGCTTATTCCCAGGTTCAGCCAATTCCCACTGCCACCGCACGAACGGTCCGGCTATAGTTTGCGTGCCGACGACGGCCCCACCCCGCACAAGGTGCTCCGGTATGACCCGATTGACCTCTTTGAACCCTTGGCTGGCGGCCGTTGCAGTCGCCCTTTGCGTGCAGTTGCCGGCGCAGGCCCAGGAGCGTTTCACCCTCAGCATCCCCGGTGTTTCGGACAATCGGCTGTTCACGTCGGCGGAAGCCAGCGATGCCAGCGGTTGCGGCGGCAAGAATCAGTCCCCGGCCCTGAGCTGGAACGCCGGCCCCCAGGGCACCCTCAGCTATGCCATCGTCATGCACGACCCGGACGGCCAGAAAGGCCTGGGCGTCGATCACTGGATTCGTTACGGCATCAAGGCCACGACGCGGCAGATCCCGGCCGGCGTCGGCGCCAAAGCTACCCTTGAAGGTGTGGGTGGCACCAACATCAAAGGCACCACTAACTATGTTGGCCCGTGCCCGCCCATCGGTGACAGCATCCATCACTACATCATCCAGATCTACGCCCTGGACCTGGCGCCAGAAGCCTTGCCCGCCGGCCTGACCCGCGCGCAGTTGCTGGATCAGATCAAAGGCCATGTGCTGAAAAACAGCAGCGTGGTGCGGCGTTATCACCGCTGAAGATTTTTCACTTCGGCTTAACCCGAACCCGGCGGGCTGTCCGTCTCAGAGGATGAATGAGTCAATTTCCTCCTGAGGTCAGCCCCCATGTCACTTCCTCTGCATGTCCTCCGCCCGGCCGCCCAGGGTTTCGCCGCCGGGTTACTGCTGGCCGTTGCCGGTTGCGGCGGTTCATCCACACCAGCCTCTGAGACGGGCAACCCGGCAGCGGTTGCGCCCCCGGCTCAAAATGCGCCGAAAACCGAAGCATTGGTGCGCGAAGCGGCCATGGCGGACTCCGCGATGGCCAAGCGCAGCGCACGACCTGGCCCGTTGGTCGCTTTCGCGCCAGTGCCCGCTGGTGAAACTTATCCACAGGGCTATCGGGATGAGCAGCGCGAGCAATATCAGGCGCTGGCCGATAACCCGATTCACAGCGTGGCCGAAGCGCCGGTCTCGACTTTCAGCGCCGACGTCGATACCGGCGCGTACGCCAATGTCCGGCGCTTGCTCAATCAGGGGCGTTTGCCTCCGGAAGGGGCGGTGCGGCTGGAAGAGATGGTCAATTACTTCCCCTACGATTACGCCTTGCCCACCGACGGCTCGCCATTCGGCGTGACCACCGAGCTGGCGCCGTCGCCCTGGAACCCGCATACCCGATTGCTGCGCATCGGCATCAAGGCGTCTGATCGCGCGGTGGCGGAACTGGCCCCGGCGAACCTGGTGTTTCTGGTGGACGTGTCCGGCTCCATGGACCGTCGCGAAGGCCTGCCTCTGGTCAAAAGCACCCTGAAATTGCTGGTCGATCAATTGCGTGAGCAAGACCGGGTTTCGCTGGTGGTATATGCCGGAGAATCCCGTGTGGTGCTGGAGCCGACTTCCGGACGGGAAAAAGCGAAAATTCGTACCGCCATCGATCAATTGACGGCGGGCGGCTCGACCGCCGGCGCGTCGGGTATCGAACTGGCTTACCAAATGGCGCAACAGGCGTTTATCCCCAAAGGCATCAACCGCATCCTGCTGGCCACTGACGGTGACTTCAACGTCGGCATCAGCGACTTCGACAGCCTCAAGCAAATGGCTGTGGATAAACGCAAGACTGGCGTCTCCCTGACCACCCTGGGTTTTGGTGTGGATAACTACAATGAACACCTGATGGAACAACTGGCCGACGCCGGCGACGGTAACTACGCCTACATCGACAACCTGCGCGAAGCGCGCAAAGTGCTGGTGGATCAACTCGGCTCAACCCTGGCGGTGGTGGCGAAAAACGTGAAGCTGCAGGTGGAGTTCAACCCGGCTCAGGTCAGCGAATATCGGCTGTTGGGCTATGAGAACCGTGCCCTGAAGCGTGAGGATTTCAGCAACGACAAAGTCGACGCCGGAGAAATCGGCGCAGGGCACACGGTGACGGCGCTGTACGAAATTGTGCCAAAGGGCGAGAAGGGCTGGCTGGAACCGTTGCGCTATGGCAATCAAGCGGCCGATGTTTCGCCAAAAAACGGGGAATTGGCAATGCTGCGGGTGCGATATCAGTTGCCGGAAGGTGGGAATAGTCGCTTGATCGAACGGCCAATACTGAAGGGTGAGGCCGGCAAACTCTCGGCCGCCAGCGATGACCTGCGCTTTGCCGCTGCCGTCGCTGCTTTTTCCCAGCAGCTCAAGGACGGGCGTTACACCGGTAATTTCAGCCTGAAAGACACCGAAGCCCTGGCCCGTGGCGCACGGGGTGATGACCCGTTTGGCCTGCGTGGTGAGTTCGTGCAATTGGTGGAGTTGGCGCAGAGCCTGCGAACCTCGACCGCCTCCAATCAACCGCCCAACGACAACCGGATAGAGTGAAGGCTGACATGTCCGATCCTGAAATCAGCTCAACCGCCAGCAGCGATGAATCGCTGCTGGCGCGCTACCGCTCTGGCGACGGGCCGGCGTTCGAAGTTTTGTACGCCCGCCACCGCCAGGGCCTGTATCGATTCCTTCTCGGCCTCAGCGGTAAACCCGAACTGGCCGAAGAGGTGTACCAGGAAACCTGGCTGAGCCTGATCCGCAGCACCAGTCAGCCACAAGGCCGGGCGAACTTTCGTACCTGGCTCTACCAGATTGCCCGCAACCGACTGATCGATCACTGGCGCAAACATGGCATCCACAACCCCTTGCACGACAGCTACGACGAACAGGCTCACGCCCTGATCGATAACGCCGCCGACCCCGAACAACTGCTGAGCCTGAGCCGCGACAGCCAACGCCTCGAAACCGCCCTGCAAACCCTGCCCGCCGACCAGCGCGAAGTGTTCCTGCTGCGCGCCCACGGCGACCTCGACCTGCCACAGATCGCTACCCTCACCGAAACACCGCTGGAAACCGTTAAAAGCCGCTTACGCTACGCCCAGCAAAAACTGCGTCGGCTGCTGGCCGAGGAGGTACTGACATGACTGACGCCAAACAAACACCGTCATCGCCCGACGATGAAATGCTCAAGCATTTTCGCGATCACAGCAGCGGCGAACCACCGGCGCATCTCGACGCCTTCATCCTCGCCACCGCCCACCGCGAAGCCCCCGCGCCGAAGCCAAACCTGTGGCAACGCTGGCTCAGCGCCTGCCAACAACCCCGCTGGCAAGTGGCATTCGCCAGCCTCGTCGGCGTCGCGCTGATGCTGGCACTGGTGCAACGCACGCCTGAGCAACTGCCGAGTTACGACTTCGCACCTGCGCCCAAAGCCTCCGCACCGCTCGCCAAACCGGAAGCCGCAGCGCGCTCCCAGGCCGCACCGGCCGAGGCTTTGTCCGCTCCCGCACCGGCTGCGCCGATGGCGGAGTTTTCTGCACCGATGCAGCGCGAATCGATCAACAGCGAAATGGCCGACGAAGCAAAACTCAGCAAACGCGCCGCCGCGCCGGTCAAGTCACTGGATGATCAATTACGTGAAGTGATACGCCTGCAAGACGCCGGACAAACCCAAGCCGCCGAGGCGCTGATGACGACATTGCACAAGCGCTTTCCCAAGGAAAACCTTGCGGCCAAACTCAAGAATTTGCAGAAAAAATGAGCTGAACAGCGGTCGACGATTTGGCAACAACCCCCGAAAGCGCGCACTATCAGCCTATAGCCGATGCGTTGGAGGATGCCGTGGCCCAAAAAATCGACCGCATCGCCCAAATGCTCAACTGCCCGGTGAAGGGTGAGGAACTGCGGCGAGCGGTGACTGAGAGTCGTAAGGAGTTTCTTCTGGCAAAGCAGGCAGAAGATGAACTTGAGGAAGACGTTCTTGATGATGAGTTGATCGAGGACGAAGAAGACGATGATGAGTACGACGAGTTTGATTGGACGACAGAATGAAAAAACCGCTTTGGCGGCCCGTTGCCGTTCTCAACCATAACCATCCAGCAGCTCACTCTTTGCCGGGCACCGCCTATCAGCAAATACGTGAGTCTATTGGCGTTAGCCGTAATGACCCACGTCCGGCTATTCCTGCCGAAATAGTTTTTGCCGAACTTGATGCGCTCATTGATGAGGTTGAAGCGGAGCGTAACCGCCGATGAAAACACTCACCCAAAAATTGCAGGCCCCGAAAAATCGGGGCGCATTTCAAGGGTGAGTTGCCCGCTATTCAGCGGGTTGTTGCGTCGCCGTCTGCGGTGGTTGCGTCAGAACTTTCACCACATCATCAATCACTGCCTTACCCATTGCCGTCAAATAGTGCGCGGCCCGCCAGTCAGGATCAGAGGGAATGACATCAGCTCATTCCGCTGTCATGGGCCCTCTCGACTAGAGTGGCAAGTAAGTCAGCTTCAGTGGAATCAATCTCTTGGTCTCTGAATCTGTCTGACCATAGTGCTCAATCAATGCACGCACGAGGTTGTCCAGCGTCCAAAGCGTCAGCGGCACACTGGCCCGTTCTGCTTCGTAGTAGGCATCCTTACTGAATCCGCCCGTGCTGACATAGAGCCCCCGATCATCCTTATGCCGGCCTCCAAGAAAACTACGGATTTGTTGACTGCCCATCTGGTCTTTGCGGTGTTTGACCTCAACGATGATCCGCGGATTCTCAAAACCGAATCCATCCGGCGACGCGATGATGTCTTTCCCACGATCAGGGCCGGCCGGGGAAACCCGAGTTTTGTAGCCCATCGCACGCAAGATGCCTGCGACCAAATCCTGCATATCATCCCAAGGCAAGGCGTTTATCAGGTCCTTGATGCGTTCGAGAGCCAAACTCTCCATGCCCGCCAGAGGATCGCTGTCGGGATATTCCTCCTCAACCGGCGGTAACGCGGGTGGCTTATCTCCGGCAGCCATGGCTTTCAGCTCTTGGAGCGCAAAGTCCGGTACGACAAAGACCGTGAGTGTGGAGCCGAGACTGTTCTTGCTCGCTGCACTCAGACTGTCGCGGTCGACTTCCTGAGCTTGCCATTGAACCGGGCGGGTCAATGACATTCCGAGGTCGGCCAGATCAGGATTGTGTTTGAAGTCGCCAGTGATTTTGCCCACCAAATAGGTGCGGTTAGCGGGTGAGTAGGTCACCACCCAATCACCGGGCTGAATTTCATTGATGAAGCGCCAGACCTGCGAGGCGCCTGAAATTGCAGTACCGGGTTTAATATTGGGTTCAATGTCTTGGTAGAGGCGAGTGACTTCCTTGCGCGTCATACCAGGTTTGGCCAGCGGCGCGAGTTTTGACCATCCAATTGCGGCGACACCGCGCTCACGGAAATCGTCGTATAGCCGGCCAGACTCGCCACGGATCATCCACATTTTGGCCATATCACTTCCTTAGATTTTGTAGGTCGCACGGGTGCATACGCTATCTGGCGTTGATTGCCATATTGAGCGCATTGAGGAAAATGCAGGATAAGGTAGGTGTTTCAGGCGCCGGCAGCAATTGCCGGATCCAGTCCTGAAATAGATTTGCACCTGTCTCACCCTAACGCCCGATGCATCGCATCGGGCGTTTTGCTTCAGTGAGCGCACACGGGGTTTCTTTGCGAACCGTCAAACCTGGCAGGCTTCGGGAGCACCGAGGTAGTGAGGGGAATGCTGGGCCTGCAATGCGGCGAACGAGGTGATGTAGCCCGCAATGGCACTGGCGACCACTGTTGGTGGACTGGCCAGCCAAACCTGACCCGGACCGGAGCGTCCCGGGAAGTTGCGGTTGATTGCGCTGACGGTGACCTGGTCCTGGCTCGTTGATGATCCGGGGCCGCAATTCGCACAGGCTCCGCATGCCGGCTGAAGCAGTTCTGCACCAAAGGTTTCGAACACGGGCAAGTAGCCCTTCTGCTCACAGTAATCACGGACATCCGCTGTACCGAACTGCAAGTAGAGCTTCACTTCAGGATGCAGCATCCGCCCGTTTTCGAGCGCCCAGTTGATCACCTCGAAATAGTGATCGAAGTCATCCCTCTTGCCAGCGGTGCAAGAGCCTCCATAGGCGATGTCGACACTGACTTTGTCTGTCAGGTCGGTGAGACGCTGTCCGTTGCCAGGGTCGCCCGGAGAGGCAATCATCGGAAGGATTTGATCGCAATCGAGCACGATCGTATCGGCGTAGGTCGCCTGCGGATCGCTGGTCATCCACGATTCAAGAACGAAGTCGATATTACGTCGCTCCTTGAGAAAGCGGACGGTCTCGTGGTCGGGCACTACGATACCGGTGAAACCACCCAGTTCCGCAGTCATATTGGTGAGCGTTGTACGTTCATCGGTCGACAGAAACGCCATGGCCGGGCCGCCGAACTCGAAGATTTTGCCGACGCCATGACCCGCTTTGATACGGCTATCGGCTAAAAGAGCGAGCACCAGGTCTTTGGCGGTTACGCCAGCCGATAATCGACCGACCAGCGAAATGCGCAGGACCTGTGGATACACCGCCCTTACCGAACCGGTCATGAATGCATTGGCCATGTCGGTGGTGCCAACGCCAAACGCCAGGCAACCGAGTGCACCGCTGTGGGGGGTATGCGAATCAGTGCCGACGACTACTTGCCCGGGCAGGGCATACTTCTCGGCCATCATGGCGTGGGAGATACCCTCGCTACCTTCTGTTGGCAGATAGCCGTGTGCGCGGAGTTGATGTTTCTCGACGAAGTCTCGATGGGCGTGTGACAAGCCATCAAGTTCGCCGACAAGACCTTGTTGCAAGTGCGCGGGGCTTCGGCGTTTATAGGACAGGTGGTCCTCAAAGGCCAGGATCGATTCCGGTTGGTACAGATGGAAGGTTTCGCCGAACGCATCGTGCAGCAAATGGGCGCAAAGCCCTGTGTAGTATTCGTGAATGAAGCGCCAGTCTGCTTTCAATAAAATCCCTGCTCCGTGGTCGACACGCTCTGCCCCCGGGGCCTTGATCAAATGACGATGAATGATCTTTTCGGCAAACGTCAGTGGTTCTGTTGCCGGGAGGAGCGATTGATCCTCGGGCAGGACAGGATCGTGACTCAAGTGGTCACGACCATAGTTCAGCAGCCCGCCGCTGTTTAGAATCGCCGTTGATAGCGAGTCCCTGTTGCCAATCAGTTCCTCCATCGAAAGGTCCTCACCCGCCAGCAAACGCGGGACCAATGACAGGTCGGTAGACGTCAGCAGGCCGATGTTATCGGCATTTTGTCGGTAGATGCGCTCGAAGCTTTCGGCAATGACCAGGCGGATTCCCGCTTTTTTCTCGGCCAGCGGGCTGTGCTCACGGGAAGAACCTTTCCCATAGCGTTTGCCCGCCACTGTCACTTCAAAACCCCTGGAGGCCACATCATCCTTGCCGATAGGCAGCACCGGACCCGTTTTGAGACCGACGTAAGGGTATGAACCCAGTCGGTCGTCAAAAAAAGCCAACACCGGAATGGGTGTTATCTCGTCCGTTGAAATGTCATCCCGCAGGGGCATCGCTTTATCGAGCGTTAGTGCTTGCCCACCCAACTGCTGTGACATCTTCAAAGGGTCGCTGCTCAGAAAGAGCAGTTTTCCGTTACGCTTGAAACGCATGATTCACCCCAAAAAATGGACGACGGTTTCAGATCAAGTGCCGACCGTCGTAGACGCTGTTGTCATACGCAGCGTTATTGGCTGCCAGGGCGGGTGCCGCTTTTACTGACGTCACGGCACCTCCCCATGTTGCGTAGATCAACGCGCCGTTGGAGGACTTCCAGGCGTGGGTGCTGCCCGGTGGATAAATCACCAGATCGCCCTTGAGGTAGATGCCGTTTTCATCTTCAAAATCGCCATCAAGGATAAGAAAAGTTTCATGACCGAGGTGATGATGAGATTGGGCACTGGCACCCGCTTCGCAACGGATCAACGCAATACGCTGAGCGCTCTCCTTGCACTCGAAAAGCGTGTGAATGCTCGCGCCACTGCGACCTAATTGCTGGTGCGCCGACCATTGGATCAAATCAGGCTCGCTGGAGACGGTCAGCAAATTGAAAACTGTCGGGTTCATGGAGGCACGCCTCATAGGGAAGAAGTGATGAAGTTAAGGGTCGAACTGATGTTCGCCGTGCGCGATATTCTTTCTATCGCCGCCACGTGCCGCGCTTGCGTCACCGCCGCGCAGGCATCTTCCAGCACGGTAATGTTGAAGTCCCGGTCATGCCCGTCGAGCGTGGTGGAGAGGATCACGTGTTCGGTCGAAACTCCCGTCAATACCAACTCTTCAATACCTTGGGTTCTGAGTATCAATTCAAGGTTGGTTTGATAGAACGGACTGACCCGGCTCTTGGCGATAACGATTTCGTCTTCGCGTGGACGCAGGTCTTCATGCACTTGGGTGGACCAGGTGTTCAGTTTCAAAACCCCATGCTCTTTCGCCGGTGCAAACACTCTGGAGTGCTGAGGAAAACCTTCGTAGTGGGTATTGAAGCCGACAACAATAAAGATAATCGGCAGGTGATTATTGCGTGCGTAGTTCAGGGCCGATGCGGCTTTTTCCACGACTCGGCGTTCTTGAGTCTGTTGGTAATAGCCTTCACGAGCATAAACGCCCTCGGGATGGACAATTTCATTGATGAAGTCCATCACCAACAGGGCTTTCTTTCCAGACATCATTCATTCCTTTAAATGAGGGTGCGGTTACGCAACTTCAGTGATTTCGACAGGCGCGTGGGCGTAGGCCAGTTTCAATGCATCAGACGCCACGTAATGAGCATCCTGAGCAAAGTCTGTCCAAAAGCCTGGTCGGCTGCTGCCGGCCTGCATGAACCAGCGGGTATGCTCGGAAGGAAGGCCAAGTACATAGAGCCCCTTGATGGGCTGACCGGCGTTGTCGATCGGGTGATAAGGCCCGGGAGTAACGGCAACGCCGCCAGTGACAAAACGGTCGTGCTTGCCCTGATTGACGTAGTTGGTCCAGTACCCGCGCCGCACCAGGTTTCTGGTCAGCGTCGACGGATCCCTCAGCAAGTCCGGCGAAGGGATTCGCCCATCGATGACCACATCAATCAGCTGCCGGGACTGACTTACCCTGGGCGATTCGATGGTGAACTTCTTCTGCTCGATATCGATGCCATAGACCGTTTCAGGCCCGACGAGGGTCAGTACACCCGCAGCGATCAGCGCCCGGATTTGTTCGGTCCGGTAAAGTGGAGGCCCGGCCGTGAGGAACAGGCTGGTGGGGGCGTAGTACCGCAAGAAATCCTCTTGATGAGAGCGGGGTGTCAGCCTTGCGAAATCCACCACACTCCTGATCAACGCACGGGTATCGCGAATCGTATCCAGCGCAGCTTTCATCGGATTGTCCACGTTGCCCTCGCGGGCGCTGCGCAAATCTTCTTCCAGGACCCGGTCGAGGGTTTGGGCAAACTCTGTGGGGCTGCTGAACGCTTTCGACTGGAAGGGCCTGGCCAGGCGGTCCAGGTCCAGGACGGGGAGATCGGTCACTCCGAAATCAGCGGCCTCGGCTACCAGGGCTTCTAAAGAGAACAGCTGCTGCTGAACGACGCGACTCTTGAACTGCAACTCGGACGCCGAACCTGCATGTGCCCGTATGGCAGTCGCGAAGTAGACGATGTTGATCTCAACCAGCAGCAGCGGGAGCACTTCGGCGGCAAATTCGATATGACCGCGTTTTTGCAACGCATCGATTTTTTCTCGGGTGATGCAGACTGGTTGGTATTGAAAGTTCGGGCCTTTTTGGTTTCGCCCCCTGGCGGGGATCAGCATGCCGCTGCGGGAGCCGGCGAACAGCTTGGGTTCAAGGTTTGACGGCGTATAGGAGGTGACACCATTCACGACGCTGAAGGTGCCGCCGCGACCAACTGTCAGCGCGGCGACGATGTCATGAAACGCCAGCCCCAACCCGACGATACCCACAGAGTGGTGAGGCTTGATAAGGGACAATGGCATGTCCGCAGCGGAGTCGCCACGGAGGAACTCCAGCCCTGGAGTCTGTTGGGCGAACTGCTGGAGATCCCTTTCCCAGCCGATTAATTCGGGGGTGGGATGCCCGGTCGCAATGACCACTTTGTCGACGTGCAGGTGGGACCCGTTGTCCAGCTTCAACGTGCGCATGTTTTCATCGTTGACCAGGTCGACGACCACGGCAGATACCCGCTGCAGCGAGATGTTCGGCGTGAAGCTGGCTTCAATGGTCGACAATACGAACTGCATGTACTCGCCATGTACTGCGCGAGGTGCGTAAGCATTCGGGCCGGGATAGGCCGGATCTACGGCGCTCCACCACTGCGCCAGCGAAGGCCCGGCGCCAGGCCTGATAGGGCCGTCATCCAGTGGCCCGGAGAAGGAAGAGACCTCCTCGGCGACGGTGTTCATCACATAGTGGCGAGGCTGATCGGTTCGCCATACCCGGCCGGTACCCATTTGGGCGCTGTCGATCAGATAAACAGTGACTTGCCTGACGGGAGCGTCCATGAGCATGAGTGCGGCGAGACGCTCCAGCACAGACAGACCACGGGGGCCGCTGCCAATGATAGCGATACGGTGTGCTGGCGACGAAGGCGCGGCATGTCGGAGGGGCATACTAACTCCTGTTTGTATGGGGTGACGCTATTGAACAGCGCTGGCAATTAATTGAAGGCTTGATGAAAGCGCCTGACAGCCTCGTCTATGGCTTCATCACTACCGGCAAAAGACAGTCGGATATAACCTTCGCCCCCTTCACCAAAAGCGGTGCCGGGTGTGACGGCAACTTTCGCGGTACTGAGCAGCCAGCGAGTAAATGACAGGGAGTTTTCAAAACCCAGGTCAGCAATGGAGGCAAATATATAAAGCGCGCCCTCGGGGGCTATGCACTTGATGCCGGCAATCTGTTCAAGGCCATCAATCAGCTTGTCGCGGCGTTTTTTATAGGACGTCACCATGTCGGCTATTCGATGTTGGCAACCGTTAAGTGCGGCAACGCCCCCACGCTGAATAAAAGAGCCCGCACAGCCAACCGTATGCTGATGCACTTTAAGCATTTCATTCGAAATGCGTTCGGCACTGACGACATAACCCAGGCGCCAACCGGTCATTGCGTAGGCTTTGGAAAAGCCGCTGATGGTAACGGTGATGTTCTCGGCACCTTCGATGCTGGCAATGCTGATATGGCGGGCTTGGTCGTAGATGACCTTTTCATAGATTTCATCGGAAATAATGTACAGCCCGTGTTTCAACGCAACCTGAACCACCCCGGTGACTTCTTCGCGTGTCAGCACGCGGCCGGTAGGGTTGTTGGGGTTGTTGATCAGGATTGCTTTGGTGCGCGCAGTAATCGCTTGTTCCAAGGCGCCAGGGTCAAGAATGAAGCCTTTCTTGCCATCCAGCGGCACAGCCTTGACAGTCGCGCCGGCCATGGCGGCCATTGCCTTGTAACTCACCCAGCTTGGCGTCGGGATGATGATTTCATCGCCCTCATCCAGCAATGTCATCAGCGTGATGAACAACGCATGTTTTGCCGATGGCGTGATGATGATGTTTTTATCGGCGACGAGGTTGAGATCGTGTTCGTTTTTATATTTTTGCGCGACGGCTTCCAGCAACGCCTTTGTGCCTCGGCTGGGCGTGTAATGTGTATCGCCGTCTGATAGAGCCTCGACGGCAGCATGTACGACATGATCGGGTGTCCTGAAGTCAGGTTCACCGCCGCCGAGATCGACGACATCTTCCCCCTGCTCGCGCAGGCTACGCACCATATCCAGAATCGCGTAAGTTTCAGAAAGTTCCAGGTTTTCAACCCGTTTTGAGAGTGCGTGTAGACGCATTTGAATCACCCTGACATCAAGTATTGACATGGTCATGCTGGTACTGAAGTTGTTGCTTGAACGGTGAAGTCAGTCGATCACACATCCGGCCCTGTTATCGGCCCAATAAGACTCGAAACTTTTGGCTGTGCTGGTGTCTTTAAAGGCGTATGTCTTCAAGAGCCAGCGGGACGCGGCATTGTCAGGATTCAGGATGTCGATCTTTTCCCGATTATGCAGACCGTCCTGATTGGCGAAAGTCAGCAAGTCGCCGGTAAGAATACGGTGACGCTTGCACTGGGATCGGGTCATTGCACTTTTGAAAGCAATGAAGGCATCTCGCGCTTCGATCGGAGCTTCTTCAGCGACACAGGTCATTGTGTCAAGGAAGCGAATGGAATGAACGTTACTCAGGATCGCGTGTTTCTCAGAGGTGCTGAGTTGTTTGTTCATGTCGCGCGAGAACACATCAAAAATCGTATAGAAGTGGGGCTCACGCAACCAGGCGATGTGTTTCGGCTCAAGGTTTTTTACGATGTCGGCGCCGTCGATATAGCCGGTATAGATCAGGTCGTCATCCGGGCAACGCATACCCAGCAAGGTGATGTAGTCAGCCCTGACTTTATGCGCCGTCCGGTCATTATGAAAGACGAGTTCACTGTCACTGAACCCCGTCAGTTGCCCACTGTATTTTTTTATCGCAATGACATCAGTAAAGAAATCACCCTGGTTTCTTGTTTCATAGGACAGTAGCGGCGTGCCGGTAAGTTGGGCAAACAGCTCAAGAAACCCTTCGCTGATAAATCTGGTTTTTTTCAGGTATTTATCGCGAACTGGATCGTCGGGATCCAGCTCGGGGATAGCACTGTCCATGGGGCAGTTGCGGATGACATGAATTTTTTGTTGATGGCGGGCTCGTTCATTACTGATGTCTTTGCACACCTTTACAAAACGAGAGGGAACGAGGGGGTGTAACTGTCGTATTTCTTCTGAGAAGTCAGCGTAATTTTTATAAGGTGATAGACGGGTTTGTTCAAGAAGACTTAGCAATTGCGCCTTCTCACCGGCTTCAAAGGTAAATAGCGGGATCATGGGTTTCCTCCAATGGAAAGAATTCAGTCCAGTTAAACGAAAGTTCAGGTAGTTAACGTGTATGAGTCAGCGCTCGACGCGTGCTACTAAAAGCTGTGCAGCACGCGGTGTAGTTGTTTTGCTTTAGTGATAAACAATTTCAAGCCGAGCCAAGTTCCAATGCATAGTTTTTTTCAACGCGAGGAAATAGCGGCACGGTCAGCAATGCACAAAAGGCAGCGGCCAGCCACACCACACCCCAGGAGAAATGAGTCATGAGGGCGGACGCCGCGATGGGGGTCGCGAACAGCACGACAAAGACGCAGGTGTTGCCCATGGCCAGGGCCGTGCCTGCCCGGCTGGCCCCAGCCAGTGTGGCGAGTTCTGTGTAGGCAACGCCGTGCCAGGCAGACACGCTGATCCCGGCGATGACCATCACACCGATGATCAGGGCGCTGGCCAGCGGGGTTTCGCTCATGCCGTAGAAGCTGGCTGCCGAAACCGTCCCACCCAGCACCAGAAAGGTCAGGGCACTCAACCAGGCACAGGCTTTAAGGTAACTACGCCGGTTTTTGTTTTTATCGGTCCAGCGCCCGCTCCAGATTCTGCTGACAATCGCGCCAATTTGTATGACCGCCAATGTAGCGGAGACCAGCGTGATATTGATGTTGCCGAAGTCATGAAAAAATACGGCGGCATAAGTGAGAATGGCAAATTGCGGGGCGCAGAGCAGGCCAATGGCCAAAACGATTCGCCAGACTCTCGAGTCTTTCAACGGGCTGGTACTTGCCTCCAGGCTCTGCTTTTTCGCTGCATTGCTGGAGAAGTCGGGCTCATACAACCAGAACCACGCAAACAGGCCTGCGACGAGGCAGAACAGGGCTGAGGCTGTGAATACTTCGACAAATCCGTACGTATGAGCGAGATAAGGCAGCACCACCGCGCCCAAGGCATACCCCCCCGGCACAGCCGTTTGCCGAATGCTCATGGCCAACCCTCGCTCGCCCTCTTTGAACCAGGCCATGATGGCTCGACCACTGGCGCCGTTGACACTGCTTCCGAGCAAGCCCACCACGAACAGGCCTACCGCCAGCAAGACCATCGTGGGTGCAGACAAGGCAAGCATCGCCAGTACCAGCAAGGCGATCCCGGAGGTGAGAAGCCCCGTCAGCAACACAGGACGATCCCCCCAACGATCAGTCAGTAGCCCCCATGGGATCTCGCTGACGGCGATGCCCAGGCCTAGAACCCCCAATACAAGTCCCAACTCGGTGTTATCGAGTTGATACGTCGCTCTCATATAGACAGCTGTCGCGGGTAGTCCCCCCACCACACTGGAAAAACTTGCATTGGCCGCAACGCCGACGCCAAGCACTTTCCAGCGGTGACCGTTATCTACAGGCATAAGAATCCCACCAGTTCAATAGTTGTGGGTCAAAAGACTCTCATGAGAGTATCGTCTCGAATATCAAATTATTTTGCGTGTTCGTCCCGAAAAACAGGATTGTCATGAGGCCGGTAAACTTCGATTTAGATGTCATGCGCAGTTTCGTCACCGGGGTCGAACTGGGCAGCTTTGCCAAGGCGGCACAAAAGCTCGCTCGTTCGACGTCAGCCATCAGCGCCCAATTGAAGAAACTGGAAGCCCAGGCGGGCTCGCCGTTGTTCAAAAAGGCAGGTCGCAGACTGGCTCTGACGGACACCGGAGAGGTGCTGCTCAATTATTCGCGACGGCTTTTAAGCCTCAACGATGAGACGATCACGGCCGTTTCCGAGCTCAAGCTAAAGGGATGGATTCGTCTCGGGCTGCAGGAGGACCTGAGTAGCTTCTTGCCAACGGTACTCGGCCGATTCGCCAGGGCTCATCCCGATGTTCGAGTCGAAGCCCGGATTGCACGCAATGCGGATCTGCTGAGCCGGATCGAAAACGGTTCGCTCGACCTCGCGGTAGTGTGGGGGGATATAAATGGAGCCGGGTATCAGGAGCGGGTGGCGGAACTGCCCATGCAGTGGATCGGGTCTTCTCACCAGTACCTCGACTGGCGCATCGAATCAGGAACGCCGCTGCCCATCATCGCGTTCGACGCGCCCTGTCCGTTTCATTCAATGGCCACTGAGGCGCTGACCCGTGAAGGGATTCCCTGGTTACTGTCGTTCACCAGCTCCAGTCTCAATGGCTTGTCTGCAGCGACCGAGGCAGGCCTGGGTTACACAATCAGGACGGCCTTGGGTTTGCAGTCTGGTACCGAGCTATTGGTCGCCGACGAACGAGGGTTGCCACCGTTACCCTCTATAGCTCTGACGCTACATAGGCGAGAGGCTAGTCCGGATCCACTGACTGAGCGATTGTCGAGTATTGTGATACAGGCAATTCGCAGTGAAATTTTTTACTGAATGGCTTTTGCACTTCCGTGCATATTGAGGAAAAAACACAGGTCCAGGCGCCGATAGCAATTGCCGGATCCAGAATGCAAAAAAGCCCCAGACCTTAAAATCCGGGGCTTTTTCATTACTACGTATGGTGCCCAGGCGTCGTTTGAACTGAGCTCTGCGGCCCCCGGTTTATAAGGGTTTTACTGGTGGTGTTTCGGTTAGGCATACACGTGGGCATACACGCTGATGAATGCTGGCAATTAACTGAGGCATGCAACGGCTCCTAGTGCCGATGCTGCGCGACCAGGAGCAATGAGTCGTTCAAGCTGTCTCTGTCCACCGAAAAATGTGCATCCCTATGGCAATTTGGACAAAGCGCAACGCAGTTTGATACTCGATCACTGACCTCCACACCCAGTATGTGGTGGACGTCCAGAAAGCCAGTATACGAGCGGCTTGCTCCGCAACCCGGCCGTTCACAACGCGCACCGCATCGATCTATGACCGCTTTTCGGACCTTCGGATCCCGAGCCACTCTAGAAATGGTGACTTGAAAACGTAAGGTTTCATCCCGGCCCAAGAGCGATAGATCGATACCCGGTAGATCGCTAAAGGTGTCATTGGTCGCTATTTCGTAACCATCGGATACCTGCTGTTGAGCAAGGTCCTCCACCCCAGGCCATTTCCATAGAACATCGGCAACCTTGTATGCCTCGTCATAGCGATCATCCATCAGCCACATGGTTGGACTATCTCCATTTACCGCATGGTTCTTTTTGAGACGTCCTAGCTTTCCTTCGGCGATAAGCTTCGCACTTACATCTCTTTGCCCGTTGATAATTCCAGTTATGGCGTTTACAGGGATTAGAGCCGCGAATTTGATAGCCGATTCATAGCGCTGGATCAAAAGTGAGTGAGTGACGCCTTGAGGAGCTTCACGATCAACGATTTCGGCAATTGTTTTGTCCCAATCACCATCGCTTAGACGTGCTCGTAATTGCGCCGCAGAGTATTTCTCCGGTTGGTTTTCCCACCGCCAACACAAGCGGACGCGGGCCGTGAATGTCTTACCTTCAGGTGTGGTGGCGGAAAGAAGTTGAGAATGACCTTTACGTACATCACTCACACTACTGAAGCCGATACCTTCCAAAAAAGGCTTGAGCATTCCACGAGTGACTTTCTCAGCCTCAATACTTTCGACCGTGCGGAAGGCGCGTTTCTGAGGAGAACTTTCCATAGGTGAATACCGTGCAACAGGCGGTGATGGTGGAAGCACAAGATAGTGTCTAGTGCTTCTTGTAGATAGCGATTTGACGATAGATCAGCCTGAGATAAATGCTCCAGGGGACGCTGGAGCGCCCAAATATTGCTGGGGCCCCTGAGAGTTTCTTATCCACACGGGGTCGGAAACCCGCGAGATCTTGGTAGCGGCAGTTTCATCAGCTTACTGAAATTTCAACGTTGAAATTGAAAGGATATTGAAGAGAAAAGGGCATCGTTACCGCAACGGTAAAGGTGGGCTAGCGTGTTGTTGATAGTGAACGATTGAGCCCCCTCAACCTTGGGGATGCTGTCAACCTGTCAACCAACGTAGAAAATCCAGCCGCTAACACGATTCGGCGGGTTCTTTGCCCCGTGTCTTTCAGGAATGCCCAGGGTCCCCAGCGACCTCCCAAGCCATAGTGCAAATGCACTGGTGAACAGCAGTTCACCCAGTTCACCTGTTCACTAAGCTGGGCATTTTTCCGCTAACACGATCACGCGGGTTTCCGACCCCGTGTGGAGCTGAGGTTCTCAGGGGCCCCCGGCTTCTGCGGGAGTCTCCTCGCTGGTGGAACTCATATCTTAGGGGTGTGGGGCAGATACCTCTGAAATGTGGTGTAACTGGTGTTACGGGTGTAACGAGCCTATTTAAGTTATTGAATTTAAAAGGGAAAAGTTTAGTTACACGAGCCGTAAGCATTCAATGTAAACCGTGTAACAGTGACGAACTGTGTAACGCCCTTTAATAAATAGTGAAGGGAACTCACGTCCTAAAGGTGCCGTCTTTGACGAATGGACGCAGCGATCTCTCAGATTCTGGTCAACTGGCAACCCAACCCATTACCTCCTCGGCCAGTCCGACAGCATGTCCCCGAATGGCGGCGTAAGGTATGTGCATGAGCGAGGCCATTGTGGCTGACTGCCCCCCGGCCGGAATGTTGCCAAGCTGCCACCGTTGATGACAGGTACCTTACGGTGAAGGCGGTTTTCAGTGCTCGCGGGCTATTAAAAATCTACCACAAGGCTCTTGGTCTCAGATGCGTGCTAGGGTCTGATGCACGGCTAGCGTGCTTCTGATATTGTGTCGCTAGCTACGTCGCCCACCGACGTGGCTGATGTAGACGGGGAAGCTATCATTGATAAGCGGTTTCTCTCTGCATGGAGAGTCCTATTGCCTTTACCTTTCATCGACTTGTATGCGCTAACGCTTGCACTCAATGCTCGTAGGAGAACCCAGTGCCAGCAGCACAAACCCTTCTGAATGGCATCTGCCCATACTTCACTATGTTCCCACTCGATTTTCCCCAGAGGATCCTGAAAAAGGCTCGTAAGGGAGATCTAGTCTTGGACCCGTTTTGCGGTCGGGGCACGACAGGTTTCGCTGCTCGAATGGCTGGGTTAAGTTCTATGGGAGTTGACGCAAGTCCTGTTGCATCGGCGATAACGGCCTCGAAGTTGGTGTGCGTCTCAGCTGAAGAGGTCATTAACGAAGCTCGCTTCATTCTTGATAATCATCCCCCTGTTGAAACTCCCCAAGATGAATTTTGGCATTGGGCGTATCACCCTGATGTTCTCCAGTCCATTTGTCGGTTGCGGCATGCTCTTTTGGATGATTGCTCTACGAGTAGCCGGTACGCGCTGCGAGGTATTTTGTTGGGAGCCCTCCACGGCCCGCAACAGAAGACAATCCAAAGCTACTTTTCCAATCAATGTCCCCGGACGTATGCGCCAAAACCAAGGTACGCGACTAACTTCTGGAAGGATCGGGAAATGTATCCTGCTAAAGTCGATGTTCTCGAAATTATAACTCGACGTGCGATACGGTATTATTCTCAACACATCAAAACCACTGGTGTCTCGAGGTTGGCGGATAGCCGCAATCCAGAGAGCTTGAAGCCGCATGTGATTGGTGAAAGATATTCTTGGATTATCACATCTCCACCTTATTATGGAATGAAGACTTATATCCCTGATCAGTGGCTCCGAAATTGGTTTGTTGGTGGCACCTCCTCAGTTCAGTATGAAAGTCCTCTGCAACTCCTTCACGGTGGGCCAGAGATTTTTGCAGGCGATCTAAACAAGGTATGGAGAAATTCCGCCGCAGTGTCAGCAGAAAATGCCCGTCTTGTAATTCGATTTGGGGGCATATCAGACCGTCGAGCCGATCCTGTAATGTTGATTAAGTCATCACTCAATGAAAGCGGTTGGAAAATTACGAAGATAAAAAAGGCTGGGACGGCACTGGAGGGAAAGCGGCAAGCAGACTCTTTTTTACGTGTGAAATCGAATCCTGTAGTGGAAATAGATGTCTGGGCTGCTCGTGATTAGGGGGGATGATTGCTAGCAGTGTTTTAATTTTAAGTGGAATGCTCAGGGACGTCAGACTTAAATATGAAAAAAAACGATGATAAGCCGGCTTTGACTACTGATAATGCAAGTCAACTAGGAGTAATCGAAGTGCAGCTTTTGCCCAATGAGAAAGTTGCATTTTTTGACGTGCGTGAAAAGCATTCAGCCACGGACGAGGAACTGAATGCCCGATATGCTAAGGGTGAGATTCGGATCGTCACTGAATCCGCTAGATACTCATTAGCTGGCATATTATCGATGCTTCAAGAAGAGGTAGAAGTTGAGGGCGAGGAAGTAGCTCCTGGCACAACTGAACCCAGATACAAGCTAGACCCGGAATATCAACGTCGTCACCGCTGGAGTGACGAGCGGAAATCGCGTTTGATTGAATCTTTTTTGATGAACGTTCCGGTTCCTCCTGTGTTTCTCTATGAACGAGACTTAGCTCGTTTTGAAGTGATGGATGGACGTCAAAGATTAACCGCGCTTAGTGATTTTTATGATGATAAATTTGCATTGTGTGGTCTTGAGTATTGGGCGGACCTAGAAGGGAGAACTTATTCAACCCTTCCTAAAAAGGTGCGTGATGGTATTGATCGGCGATATATTTCATCAATTATTCTGCTGAAGGAGACGGCGACTTCAGATGAACAGGCAGCCCTTCTAAAAAAAATAGTTTTTGAACGTCTGAATTCTGGCGGTGTTGAATTAAGTAGCCAAGAAACCAGAAACGCTATTTATAATGGCCCCCTAAATAAGCTGTGCATGTCATTGTCGGAGAACTCAACTTTTCGTAGGTTGTGGGGGATTCCTTCAGGTATAACTCCTAATGCAGGTTCCGATGACGAACTTCTAGAATCCGGAGACGTGTCGACTCTTATAGGTAGACGAATGTTTGAAAAGATGGAAGATGTTGAGTTAATTTTGCGTTTTTTCGCTTACCGTCAAATAAGCTATTTCCGTGCAGGTCTCAATAAAATATCCGAATTTTTGGATAGGTTTTTGTTTAAGGGTAATTTTTTTGAGGAAGACGTATTACTTAGTTATCGCGAAATGTTCGAAACATCCATAGAGTTTCTATTTGATTCCCTGGGTTCGGATGCATTTACTGCTATTGGGCAGTCTCAGCGTCCTACCAAAATTGTCTATGATCCGATTATGTATATTGCAAATGATTCAACTGTAAAAAGCAAGTATTCGGAGTTAATTGGTTCAAAAGAGATTTTGAGGGAGGAATTAGTTGCTGCGTATGCTGAGCATGCCCAACTTTTTTCAGGTAGAAAGACAAATTATGCAGATACCCAAGCTCGCAACCAGGTAATCAGAGGTGCATTTTTTAAAGCGATTTCTCGTATCTGACGGCTCGGAGCAAATGATTTGCAATCTATATTAGAGCAGGTTCGCACGGAATTAGCGGAGCTAAAGGCGTTTGTACAGTCGATTGCTCCCGTAAATAGTGCGTTATCTAAGCATCCAGATGCGTCTGTAAGGCAGTATTTAACCTTGCGACGGCAGTATGACTATGCAGCATTTGTCGTTGCGTTGTATGCCTCCTTTGAACGGTATACAGAAGCCCTGATCGCTGAGTACGCTCGCTTAATTTCTTCTTTCATTCAATATAAAGACTTGCCGCCGTCATTGGTTAAAAAACATCTAGTGCAATCTGCGGAAATGCTTTCTCGTAAGAGACTTGGTGAGGGGCGTTACGCTAATTTGCTGCCCGTAAATGTAGCCGAGAGCTTGTTTAAATGCTTGTCTGGTGATGATAACTACACGCTCACTAGTGAGGCGGTTATTGCTCATGATACAAACCTTCGATATAACGATGTGAGTAAGCTTTTGGGAGAGGTTGGAGTTGTTGATTTCTGGACGAGATTTCCCAGTGTAGAGATAGTTTATAAGTGGTTTGTCAGGGAGGAGGTTGGAGATGCGGAGGAACACGAAGTTCCAGATCGAACTCCCGAGATAGATAGTACAATTAGAACCATGTTTGAAACGCGCCTTAACGACCTTGTCGAGCGCCGCAATGAGGTGGCACATAGGGGGGGCGGTGCTGAGCAGCTCTTGGGGCAGGCCGAAATGCTCAGCCGAATTGATTTTGTGGAAACATTGACTGAGGCCATGTTCAATCTTTCTAGCGCGTCTTATCTAAAGCTAAGAACTCAAGACCCCACGTATGCGTCGAATGTCGCTATTGTTGAGGGGCCATATAAGCTCGGAAGTGTGATTGTGATTGATCCACCAGGTTTCACCCTTTCTCAAGGCCAGGCACTCTTCATCATTCTTGCAAATGGTGATGTGAAATGGGGAAGAATTGTTAACTTAATGGTTGATGAAGTGCCAATAGCAACTATTGAGCCAGGATCAATAAATGGCACGGTAGGAGTTGAGGTTGACTTTCGCTGTACTCAAAAATCAGAGGTGTGGGTGAAACATACCTTGGATTGTGCGGTTTGGGGTGCTGCGGTAGTGACGCATTAGTTAATAAAGTATTAATAAATTCATTAGCCGCATGAGGTGGCTAGCTGATATGTACTTTGAAGGCCTCGAATGAAAGATAATTCAAGTATTGATCCGCAATATTTTGAGGCTTTGCGCAAAAAGCTAATCTGTGGCGAAATCACAGCTGTGACCTTCGATACACAGATCTTTGACCGCAATGGAAAGACCTTCCGGGGCGGTCTTATGGAGCAGTTGGGTCAGCTGAAGCATTCTCCCATTCAACTAGTTGTTACTGAGCTTGTGCGTGATGAAGCAGAAAAACACATGCTTGCCATGCATCAGGCTAAGGCATTGCGAGCGGAGGAGGCTTTAACGAATCTCAGCAAATATCTGAGTGAAGATCTTTTAGTTGAGGTGAAAGATGAATTGAGGTCGCAGATTTCCCCTGAAGGTATAGTGTTTAGGGAGATTAATGATTTTTTTATTGCGACGAACGCTGAGTTGCTTTTTTATGAAGAGGTAACGACTAGAAAGCTATTTTCCCGTTATTTCAAAAGCGAGCCGCCCTTTCATAAGCAAAATCATAAAAAGAACGAATTTCCTGATGCGATCGCACTATTATGTTTGGAGGAGTACTCCGAACTTCATGGTGTGTTGGTCGTGTCTGATGATAAAGATTGGATCACTTTCTGTTGCGAGTCGGAGTCAAAAAAACTTCATTGTGTACCGGATCTGAATGTGGCCCTCACATTGATTAATTCTGTCGAGAGCGATATTAAAGATATTACGGCTAGCCGAATTTTAAAGTTTGATAAGTTTAATGAGAACGGCGCTCTATTAATGAGTATTAAACAAAATATTGTTAATGATCTTCCCGAGAGTCTAGTCTTTACTGGCAGGACCAATTTTTTGTTCACCGCTACATGCACCGCGGTGGAGGTCGTCTCCGTCAATCATGAAGAGGGCAAGAGCTTTGGAAAAATAAGAGACGATTTGAGTTTGACTGCTTGGGTGTTAGAGTTGGATGTAGAATGTTGTGTAGATATTAGCGTAACTTTCTCCTCTGAGGACGCGGGCGTCCTAGGTGGTAGTAGGTATGAGAAACAATTAATCATTCCATGCATGTCTATAATAAAAATTTCCGAGGATACTATAAAGGTAGAGACGATGATGAATAAGCAAATCTCTCTTGATCTCGGAGTGATTTCACCGCATGAAGACTATATACAGAACTAATTTGCTAATCGAAATCTTTTAGAGAATAGGTGTAGGAGAGCCTATTGTGCCGGTGTTGCCGCTATTCTTACTGGGTAATGCAATTCGCATGTACAGTGCGGCTGAATAATTTTATTTTTTATAGTTAACAAATGGAGTTTGTGTGAGGGTCCACTGCTAAAAAAGGACCCAATGAGCCCTTTTTCAGATGCGGCTATTTATTTTGTAGTGAACTTTCGAAGTTGGTTTCGGCGATTCAGTTGGCTTTCAATATGCGCCATTTCCGCTTTAATCGCGTTGATGGTCAGTGTTTGTATCTGACTGGTTTTTCCCGGACGCGCATCGATGGTCTTAAGCAGAGCATTCAGATGGGCTTTCCGAGTTTTGAGCGTGTCAGACCAGGTCGCGCTGTTCTGTAGTGGCTTGTTCATGACGTACAACCTCGTGTTGTTCCAGATCGCTCATTTGTTCAGGCTGTTGCGGTATCGGCAGCTCGTTGAGCTGGAGTAGGTCCCGCGCTGTGTATTGGCGCGAGCGGTCGGAAAGTTCATGCCACGTCCAATTCCCGAAGTTTTCGCCTTCCTCTGGAACGGCCAGCTTCATCAGTCCCACCTGATCAAGCCCCAGCAGCCTGTAATTTGCCCACAGCTTTCCACCCACCTCGAATAACGCTTTTGCGGCCTCGTTCCATTGCTCCTCCAGTACCGTTTGCGAGAGCCAGAGGGCGGTGCGTTCTATCCCCTTATGCTTTTCCTGTGCTTCGGCGATGTATTTATCTACGGTGGCCAGCTCCTGCTCCAGAGCGGCCATGATTAGAGTCTGCCGACGATTATGCTCGGCGGCCGCTGTGAGGTTCTTCGCGGCCTTTTGCGCATCGGCGTTGGCGGTCTTCTCGCCTTCGGTGTCGCCCCACGCGACCGCCTGCGCATACGCAGTGGCAGCTTCCGTTTCAGCCTGGCGAGCGCTGGCCATGTCCTCAACTGCCTGTTGTTGGATCTGTTGCAGGCGGGTACTGAGGCTTTGGCGCTTTTCGTTTAACTCCTGCTCATCGGCAGTCCAGTTATCCATCGCCTCGATGTAACCCTCCATCAGGGAATCGCAATTGGCGAGGTTCTCACGGCGACTGATCTTCCGATCCAGAAGGTCGGCATTGTTGTTGCGCGAATCGAAATTCCTTTTCAGCTCGTTGTACTTGTCCCGCAGTTCGCGTTTCCGATCCGGATCGATGGGGTCTTCACTTTCCAGCACTGTTTCAAGTGGCAGCATTTCGGCGTGTAGTCGTTCTGCCTCGATGCGCAGTTGGTCGCGGCGGTCTTTCAGGTCTTGAATATCGTTCATCTGTTTAGTCTCTGTTCAATTCGATTGTGGGTTGGTTGAGTGGCTGGCGAGGCCGGGAATAAGCCGGCGCTACCTCAATCAGCAGAGATGCCCTCAGGCAGCCCGAGCCTCGCTCTCATCCATTCCAGGAATCGTCTTCACGATGTAGCAGCGTTGCTGACCGAGGCCGGGCAGCCGGACCAGACTCGACGCCTTACCATCGCTGCTCGGCTCCAATACACCGCGCTGCAGCAGCTCCTTATTCACGGCGTTGATGTTCATGCCCCGGAAGATCTCCGAGCGCCATGCCTCGGGCAGCACGTAATAGGTGTTGGTGGTATGCAGCGCATCACCCAGGCCGTGCTCCAGCGTCCTGCGAAAGCCAAGGCGGTCGATGGTGCGCGGGCCGTGTTCGTCGATCTTTGCCGCCGCCGATTCCCAGCGGGTGAACCTGCTTTCGCCGAAGCGCTCGATGACCTGGCGCAGGCGCGCCAAGATCGCATCGCCTTCGAAGTTCCCGGCGCCGCCACGCTCGTTCATCCATGCGTTGAGGCACACGCGAGCGGCGGTGGTTGCAGTTCCATCAGGCCAGCCGGTAATCCCCATCGCGGTGGCCAGCTCACCTGCTGCAGCCGCGAGGCCGAAACGAGCAGCCGCACGGTGCGCTTGTCCACTGGCCGAGGCCGGTAGCGATTGGGCGATAAACCCTTCCAGCGTGCGGCGCAGGATGGTGGACCAACCGTGACGTTTGCCCGGCTCGCACAACGCTGTGAGGAACGCAGTGAGTGGAGTGCCGTAATACTTCGCTACCCGCGCCTTGAGTGCGTCGGCCAGTGCCGCCGCATCCTCAAAGCCGTTGAGTGCGTCGAACATGCCGAAGCCTTTGCTCGCATCGGCCGGGACCGCGAGCATGCGTACTTCCATGCCCGCTTTCAGTTCCTTGTTGGCTTCGGCCATGTGCTGAGCCAGCGTCTTCTCTCCGGTGGAGAGAAACAGCAGACGCCACTCCTGTACCTGTCGGCCTGCTTGCCCTCGGTCATTGGCGCGTGCCTTACCAGTGCCGTTGCCGAGCATGTACACCGTCTCGCCGATGATGCGTGGATCGCACATGCCGATTTCATCCAGTACCAGGAGCCCATCGGAGTGCGCGGCGGCGATGGATTCCAGCGCGTTGTCGGTGGAGCGCCACGAACGCACCAGACGCGGCCCGCCATAGATCGAGGCGGCAACTTGCAGGTGCGTGGTCTTGCCGCCTGAACTGTCGCCGTACAAGTGGAAGCCGCCTGACTCATGGCCGAGCATGTGCAGCAGCGGGCCAGCAAAGGCCACGCCGACGACGAACGCCAATCGATGATTGCCGACGCACAGTGCGCCGATCTGCTCCTGCCACTGCTCAAGCGTGCCCGCTTCGCTGATCGGCGGAAGCTGAGAACCGGCCTCGTAGAAGTGTAGGTGTTCGCTGTGCGCGCCGACCTGTTGCTCGGGCAGGAGAAAGGCGCTGTCGTGCCAGCCCAAGCGGGTGACCAGCCGCGCTCGTTGCGCACTGTCAAAGCCGCCGAGATAACTCTGCAGGTCATTGCGTGCATTGCGTCCTGAACGGCTTCCAGCGAGACGCAGACCCATATCCACCAAAGGGCCGAGAACGTCCTTGCCGAAGTCGCCGGTCATGGTGCGCGCCGGAATGTTCCACCGTTTCTTGGCGCCGTCGGGATCGTCGAACTCGACCAGCAGGCCCCAGTTCTGGCCTTTGTCGTCGCGAGTGCGGGCCAGTATTTCCAGAGGCGAACACACGGGGCGCGCCTCGCCGTCGTCGCTGGCATAAAACACGCCTTCGGAGGTGAGGCGAAAGCCGCCGGGCATCAAGTCGTTTTTCGATTTAACGGGACGCTTGGCTGCTGCTTTTGCCTTCGGTTCCGGCTTGGTCTCGGTGTGATCGGGTACCGGCTTTACGACAGCCAGCCCGAACAGTTCACCGCTGCTTTTCAGCTCGGCAATATGAGCGGCTGTCCAGCCTTTGGCGAGCGCATCGGCCGCATCGTCGCCGTCATCCCATTGACCACCTTTGGCGAAGGCGGCGCGGTCGTTCTTCAGCGTGGGCTTGCGTTTGAACACCTCCAGCGCGATGACCCGAACCGAGGCGGCGCCGATTTCACGCAGCTTATCGGCAACGGCTTCCATGCAGGCTTTGCCGCTGACATCGTTGTCCGGCCACAACAGCACTTCGCGACCCTTGAGCGGTGTCAGGTCGGCTTTGTGCCAGGAGTTGGAGCCGTTCGGCCAGCAGGTGGCCGCGTAGCCGGGCAACAGTTCGGCGGCGGCGTCGGCAGCTTTCTCGCCTTCGCAGATAATAACCGGTGCGTCAGCGCGCTGGGTCAGTTCGTCAAGGCGCAGCAGTGGACGCGGATCGGGCAGACCCTGCCAGCGCCATTGCGTGGTCTGGCCATCGGCGCGCTGACACCATGTCAGGGGAGCAAAGACTTTCTTCGGTTTGCCGTTTTCATCCGGCGCGAGGTCGAAGCGGTAAAGCGCCATAAGCGGCTGGCCCTGCGCGTCGCGGTAGATCCACACCTTGGACGGCGCGCCGTGTTGCCGATGCTTGGCCGGGCACTTATTCATGGCCTCGGCCGGGATCGGCTGAATGGCAATCCACTCAGGTGCTTTTGTCTTGGCAGACGCTGGCTTGGCATGGGCGGCGCCGGGCGATACGTTGAGCAGATCTGCCAGTTTGTTACAGGCCTCGACGTCGGTGCCCCCGTCCAGATAGCGCACCAGATCAATCAGGTCACCGCCCTTGTCACCGGTAGCGAAGTCGGCCCACGTGCCCTTGCTCAAATTGATCTTGAGCGAACCGGCGCGCTTGTCGCTGCGGGTCGGATTCGGTGCGGTGTATTCCTTGCCACCGTCTACGCGCCTGCCATTGGGCAGCCAGTGCGACAGGACACGATCAATATCTTTCAGTGCGGCGGTTTTCACGTCGGCGAAGCTGGGACGTTTCGAGGAGTTGCTCGGGCGTTGGCTCATGCGTCAGCCCTCGCCAAAAACAGCGCGTCGTTGATGTCATCGATCAGGGCTTTGGCCATCTCGCCCAGGTACAGAGCAGGCCAACTGAAACGCTCGCCGCTGTCGCTCATGGCGGCGTCGAAGTTGAGCTGGTTGGCGTGATGCTGCAGCAGGGAAACCATCTCCAGTGCGTCTTCGACCGGTACTCCGGCATTGACCCGGAACAATTTCAAGTCGGTGGCATTCACGCGAGTAAATGTGGCGCGACCCAGCGTGGTGGAAGTTGTCATAGCGCACCGCCTTTCTGCGCCGCAGGGGTCGAGGTGGTGTCACCGTGCAAGGCGAGGGTCTTGATCAGGCCGAGAGTGCCGCGTACGTCCCAAAGAACGGCAGCAATGATGTGATTGGCGAGGCGCGAGGATTCGTTTTCGAAGTGATCCTCAAGCAGCGTCAGTACCGAGTCGGCGCGATCAATGGCGCAGGTGATGGCGTCGATGGGGACACCGGCTTCCGCTTTCGGATTAACGCAGAGCAGGTCTTCAGGCAGGGCACAGCTCAGGGCATTGTTCATTGGGCACCGCCTGCGGTTTCGAGTGCGCGGGCTTTGGCCATGTGGTTGTTGAAGCGGGCAAGACGTGTGGCGAGACTGGAATTGGCGTGTAAAGCGGCGAGAGCCATTGCACGATGTGCAGCGGCGCGATTTTTGAACGGATTGAGGGCGTGCATCTGGTGAAGCTCCTATTGTTGAGGAGCTGCCACGTTCGTTACCAAGCGAATGGGTGGCAGCTGTGCGCAGGTTGGTAAACCGGGACAATAGGAACCCGGCAGACCCGAAGGTCTCCCACGCACAGCCACCATAAAACGAAATTGCGGGCGTAAAAAAAGCGCCTGCAAAAGAGATATGGGCGCTGTTGCGCCTATTGTTGAACGGGTTACCAAGCCCGATCGCTGAATTTGCAGCGACGGCCAGAGAGTAACGTCCGTTTTTTGAAAGTGCAACTGCGTTGATGACTTGCGGTTTTTTCAGGTGCGGCATAAATTGTTCGTGCATGTAGATTTACCTCAACGCCTCCGGATCGCTCCCGGAGGCGTTTTCGTTTCAGGCATGGGCTTCCCAGCGCAGGGACAGGAGGGGCAGGAAGCCTCCGCTGAGCATGGATCGTGCATCTTCGTAGGCTTGCGTTTGCTGGCCTTCGTCGACGATCACGGTTCCGGTCTTTTCGCAGTGGAGGGAGAGGGCGCACCAGGTGCCGTCGGCCCAGTTGAGTACGCTAACGACACGGCCCTGTTTGTCCTGCTGGCTGCGATAGCGCTCAAGGCGCTGCATGAGGCGGGGCGAAAAGCCAATACGACGCAGCACTGAAAATGGCCGCATCACGGCGTAGTCGGCGATCTTTCGACTCATGCTGCCTCCTGTGCGAAGGCAAGCGGCGGCGGTGTTTCGCCTTTGAGCCAAGCCAGTATCTTGCTGTCCTCGGCGCAGCGTCGGCGGTGTTCGACAGCCAGCGCATCACGGCTCTGTGCGAGACATTCATCCACATACTGGGTCAGATCTGAGGTCAAGCGCATGTCGTGGTGAAGGCGCTCGGTGGCGGTTTTCTCCACGGCGAGATCCTCATCGGTGATGTGTTGCCATACCGCCGGATCGTTCGCGTACCCCGCCGATTGATCCAGTAGCCAGTAGGTAACCCAGTCGGTCATGCCGCGCGATTTCAGCGAGGCGAGGCGGCTTTCACTCATGGCGAAATAACCGGTGCCGTAGACGCACGAAAACTCTCTGCGCACCGCGTTTTTGCTGATCAGTTCAGGCAATTCCCAAGGATTGGCTTTCAGTGGGAGAACGAAGCCGTCAGGGCTGAAAAAGAACGCTTCCTGCTCTTCGCCGTTCCAACTCACGCCCGCGATGGTGCGATGACGCCAGTTGATTGCACCAGGTTGATAGAGGCGGAATCCGATGCTGTAAGAGTCGAGAAATGGCCCTTTGAATGGGCAGTAATTGCGCTTCATGCGGCCACCTGGTCGCGGGCTTCAATACGACTTTTGACCCAGCTCTGCACTTCAGAAAAAACCCAGGCTACCGGTGCACCACGTGCGGTGCTGTTGCTCAGTTTGACTGGCAGTGGGAAACCACTTTCGGGGCACTGCATAAGCTTGTAGATCGTCGAGCGCTTGAGTCCCGTAGCGATCTCAAGACGCGGCATTCTGATGAGGGTGGTGGCGGGGTCAAATGGAGTGGCTAAGTCGGGTACGGCGGAAGTAGAGTCGAAGGGGCTGGCAAGATTTGAGAAGGTTGGAGCGGGCAGGTGGGCGAAGTTCTTTGTCATTGGTATTGCTCTCGATTGGTTTGGACTGACGAGAGCAATGATCTATGCGATGAATTGAGGTGAGCAGTTCACTTCCATTTGAAATTTCAGGTTTACACCACGAAGTTGCGTTTGAGAATTGCCTCTACGCTTTTGCGCGTCAGCGCCTTTTCGGTTTCAAGCGCGATCCACTCAGGGCGGTGTTTGGGTGGTTTTGCGACCTCCTGCTTGAGCCAGGAATGCACCTTCGATGCGATGTGTCTCCCTGACATACCGCTCGCCAAGTAGTAACGACCTTGCATAGTGATTGCCGCGTCGCGAGCACTCATGTTTTGAGCGCGCTCTATCCCGCTAATGATGCCGCCTTTCTTGCGAATGGCGTTTTTGATCGCCCGATCAGCGATGGGGGTCAACTCATCACGAACCAAGCAGGGCAGCGAAATAATCGGCTCCAGATGAAGTGCGTATTGATCGAGTGCCTCAATGCGCTCTTCAGGATCAATCTGCGTCTCCACAAAGTTGCAGTAGAAATCCCATGGCCAGTCGGTCGGATGCTTCGACACATATGACCAGACCTTCTGATCGGCTTCACGCATCCAATCGCCTAAGATCCCGAGTGCCTTCACGGCGCATGCCATGATGTAGGCCGCGTGTGCCTCTAGCTCCGAAGCGGAGTAACACTCGCTGTATTGGCGAACCCAATGCGCGAGGCGTGCTCTGTGGTCGGTGGACGCATACTGGTAAATGGTCTCCTCATGCACGGTGGTCTTGATGCACATGCTGCTGAGATCGCTATCTATGCCGCCATTCTGGATGCGCAGACAACACTGATCGATCAAGTAACACACATCAGTGAGCTGTTCGCGGCAGAGTGCGTAAAGCGTTTGGTCTGATAGATACCCCCTCAGGCCAGACGTTAGTGCTGAGTGCGCAATGATCTGGTCATGAGTCATTGTTCAGCATCTCCCGCATCGTGTAACGCTCGATCCCACGCCCTGCGTTTTGCAGGCATAACCAGCGAGAGTCGCGCTTTAGCCGCGAGCGCCGAACGTCGGCCTGCAGCAGGTGAGGGCTTGTTCTGGCGTTACACAGTAGGGCGGCGTTACACGGAGAGTATTGAATGTCGCACGAACGTGTGACATGAAAAAAATCCAACGAATTCAGTAGGTTGGTAAGGTGTGTTACACGAGTAACACGCGTTACACCGCTTTTGGAGGAGGGATGGATAAGAACCCTCATATCACCTTTCCAAATTGACCTTGCACCACGTTGCCAGTGGCTAGCTCATCGAGATGATCTGCATACCACTGCATCATGACTTTGCGCTGAGGCAGGTACACCGCCTTGTTGTACACCCCTGCAATTCCCTCTTTTACATGAGAAAGCTGGGCCTCAATGTGGTTCTCGTCAAAGCCCTGTTCATTAAGGATCGTGCTCGCGATATGGCGGAAACCATGGCCAGTTTGCCGGCCCGCGTATCCCAGTCTGCGCAGCGCCATCAGAAAGACGGTATTGCTACGGGGGATGGTTCGATCTTTTCTTCCAGGGAATAGAAGGGGGTATGCCCCTGTCAGCGTGCGCAGCTCCGTTATCGCTTCAATGGCCTGCCGAGATAGGGGCACTACATGCTCGCGACGACGCTTCATTCGCTCTGCTGGAATCGTCCATAATTTTTTGTTGAGGTCGATCTCTGACCAACGTGCCTCTCGAATCTCACTCGGGCGTGCCGCTAATAAGGCCAGCAATCGGAGGCCTAGACGGACATCCTTTGCGTGAGGGTAAGAGTTGATAGCACGAAGTAATGCAGGCAACTCTTCTATTGATACGTGTGCATAATTTTCAGCACCGCGTGTCTGTAGAAATTTATTGAGGCCTTCAAGGGGGTTGTGGATCGCTCGGCCCGTCACGCGTGCCAAGTCGTAGATCTCTTTGCAAAAGGCCCGAACTCTGCCCATTTGCTCAATGATCCCTTTCTGTTCCATGCCACGCAGAAACTCCATCCATTCAAGGGGTAGTATTTCTGTGTAGATGCGTTTGCCGAAAACGGGGAATACGTGAAGCTCCAGGGCACCAAGGACTCGACGAGACGTGCCGGCTTCCCAGCTTGAGCGCCTAGCCTCAAACCATTCGCGCCCTAATGCTTCGAAAGTGTTGTTGGCAGCCACCCGGTCAGCAATCTTGCGAGCCTGCTTGCTGACTAAAGGATTTTTACCAGTCGATGCGTCATCCCGCAGTTGCGCTGCCTTCTGCCTTGCTAGTGAGCCACTGATTTCGGGGTAACCGCCTAGGCCCAGCCAGGACCATTTCCCGTCTGGTTTTTTGTAGCGCAACTCCCACGACTTTTGCCCATTTGCCTTGACCCGAAAATACAAGCCGTTGCCGTCTTGCTCCCGGTACGTCGCACTCTCTGGCTCCAAGCCTGCAAGAGTAGTGTCGGCCAGTGGGCGGCGTTTGATTTCAGTACGCTTCACTGCGTGTATGCCTCCAGTTCAATGAATCTCAAAGCATACACGGGGGCATACACGGCGTGAAGTTATAGGGGTAGACAGGGATAGATAGCCAGAAACAAAGAAGCCCGCACAGGGCGGGCTTCTTGGGGTGTTTCGTAGACTGTCTGAGACAGGTCTAGATTGCTATATGGTGCACCAGGCGGGATTCGAACCCACGACCCCTGCCTTCGGAGGGCAGTACTCTATCCAGCTGAGCTACTGGTGCGATGCGGGCGCCATGATACTCATATGCGTTGCGGGCGTCCATGCTGCTGAATCGTCTGCGTTTTTCCAAAGCGTAACCTGCGTTTGCTACGTTGATCAGAAAAAATAGGCAAATGCGGCGTTTTCGTTCTTTTTTTCGAACAGGCTATTGTCCTTTACCCCCTTTGATCCTAGGATTCGTTTGAGATTTCAAACGCTCTTGTCTGGGTGCTGAACCGCACGAGTTCGATCAGTGCGCTATTTATGTGCTTCAGCCCGGTGAATGATTTCCCTGACGGCAGCCTATAAGGCGCCTTTCTACAATCATAATTCGCTCCGCGCTGGCCGCGGTGCTGTTAAGGAAAGCCGACATGCAGCTTAAAGACACCCAGTTGTTCCGCCAGCAAGCCTTTATCGATGGCGCTTGGGTCGATGCGGACAACGGTCAGACGATCAAGGTCAATAACCCGGCAACGGGCGAAATTCTGGGCACTGTGCCGAAAATGGGCGCTGCCGAAACCCGCCGTGCAATCGAAGCCGCTGATAAAGCGCTGCCGGCCTGGCGTGCACTGACCGCCAAGGAGCGCGCGAACAAGCTGCGTCGCTGGTTCGAGCTGATCATCGAGAACCAGGACGATCTGGCTCGCCTGATGACCCTGGAGCAGGGCAAGCCATTGGCTGAAGCCAAGGGCGAGATCGTTTACGCCGCTTCCTTTATCGAGTGGTTCGCCGAAGAAGCCAAGCGCGTCTACGGTGACGTGATTCCGGGTCACCAGCCAGACAAGCGCCTGATCGTGATCAAGCAGCCGATCGGCGTGACCGCTGCGATCACCCCGTGGAACTTCCCGGCCGCGATGATCACCCGTAAAGCCGGCCCGGCCCTGGCCGCCGGTTGCACCATGGTGCTCAAGCCTGCTTCGCAAACCCCGTTTTCCGCGTTCGCTCTGGCTGAACTGGCTCAGCGTGCCGGTATTCCGAACGGCGTGTTCAGTGTGGTGACCGGCAGCGCTGGCGACATCGGCAGCGAGCTGACCGGCAACCCGATCGTGCGCAAACTGTCGTTCACCGGCTCGACCGAAATCGGTCGTCAGTTGATGACCGAGTGCGCCAAGGACATCAAGAAAGTCTCGCTGGAACTGGGCGGCAACGCGCCGTTCATCGTGTTCGACGACGCAGATCTGGATAAGGCCGTCGAAGGCGCGATCATTTCCAAGTACCGCAACAACGGTCAGACCTGCGTCTGCGCCAACCGTCTGTACATTCAGGATTCGGTGTACGACGCGTTCGCCGAGAAGCTGAAAGTGGCCGTGGCCAAACTGAAGATCGGCAACGGTCTGGAAGACGGCACCACCACTGGCCCGCTGATCGACGAGAAAGCCGTGGCCAAGGTTCAAGAGCACATTGCTGACGCCGTCGGCAAAGGCGCTACCGTGCTGGCGGGCGGCAAGAGCATGCAAGGCAACTTCTTCGAGCCGACCATTCTGACCAACGTGCCGAACAACGCTGCCGTGGCCAAGGAAGAAACCTTCGGTCCATTGGCGCCACTGTTCCGCTTCAAAGACGAAGCCGACGTGATCGCGATGTCCAACGACACCGAGTTCGGTCTGGCCTCGTACTTCTATGCGCGTGACCTGGGCCGTGTGTTCCGTGTGGCTGAAGCCCTGGAATACGGCATGGTCGGCGTCAACACCGGGTTGATCTCCAACGAAGTCGCGCCGTTCGGCGGCATCAAGGCGTCGGGCCTGGGCCGTGAAGGCTCCAAGTACGGCATCGAAGATTACCTGGAAATCAAATACCTCTGCCTGGGTATCTGAGTCCATAGCTTCAAGCGCAAAGGGCACGAGAGCGCTGTCCCTTTGCGCGCTTCAAACGGAATTTTCTCTGTGGCCGGGAACGCTGTGGCAGTCGATCATCGCATGCTGCCGTAGTTGCTTCCCCGCCGCTTAATCCTTGAACCACGCCGACCGATGAGCGGCGAATGAGGAATGTATGAGCAAGACTAACGCTGATTTGATGGCCCGCCGCACCGCTGCTGTACCGCGTGGTGTTGGCCAGATTCACCCGATCTTCGCCGATTCCGCGAAGAACGCTACCGTGACCGACGTTGAAGGTCGTGAGTTCATCGACTTCGCCGGCGGTATCGCCGTGCTGAACACCGGTCACGTGCACCCGAAAATCATCGCCGCCGTCACCGAACAGCTGAACAAGCTGACCCACACCTGCTTCCAGGTTCTGGCCTACGAGCCGTACGTGGAAGTGTGCGAAAAAATCAACGCCAAGGTGCCGGGTGATTTCGCCAAGAAAACCCTGCTGGTGACCACCGGCTCCGAAGCCGTGGAAAACTCCATCAAGATCGCCCGCGCCGCCACTGGCCGTGCCGGCGTGATCGCGTTCACCGGCGCTTACCACGGTCGCACCATGATGACCCTGGGCCTGACCGGTAAAGTCGTGCCTTACTCGGCCGGCATGGGTCTGATGCCAGGCGGCATCTTCCGCGCGCTGTACCCGAACGAGCTGCACGGTGTGAGCATCGACGATTCGATCGCCAGCATCGAACGCATCTTCAAGAACGACGCCGAGCCGCGTGACATCGCAGCCATCATCATCGAGCCGGTGCAGGGCGAAGGCGGTTTCTACGTCGCGCCTAAAGAGTTCATGAAGCGTCTGCGCGCCCTGTGCGACCAGCACGGCATTCTGTTGATCGCCGACGAAGTACAAACGGGCGCTGGCCGTACCGGCACTTTCTTCGCCATGGAACAGATGGGCGTTGCCGCCGACCTGACCACCTTCGCCAAATCCATCGCTGGCGGCTTCCCGCTGGCCGGTGTGTGCGGCAAGGCTGAATACATGGACGCCATCGCTCCGGGCGGCCTGGGCGGCACTTACGCCGGTAGCCCGATCGCTTGCGCCGCGGCCCTGGCCGTAATGGAAGTGTTTGAAGAAGAGCACCTGCTGGACCGTTGCAAAGCGGTTGGCGAGCGTCTGGTGACTGGCCTGAAAGCTATCCAGGCCAAGTACCCGGTGATCGGCGAAGTCCGCGCCTTGGGCGCAATGATCGCCGTCGAGCTGTTCGAAAACGGCGACAGCCACAAGCCGAATCCGACTGCTGTAGCAGCCGTTGTGGCCAAGGCTCGCGACAAGGGTCTGATTCTGCTGTCGTGCGGCACCTACGGCAACGTTCTGCGCGTGCTGGTACCGCTGACCGCGCCGGACGAGCAACTGGACAAAGGCCTGGCGATTATCGAAGAGTGCTTCGCCGAGCTCTGATCCGTTTGTGAACTGATCGACAAAAAACCCGCTTCGGCGGGTTTTTTTATGCCCCTTGAAACACATCAGGGGCAATTGGGCTGTATCGAATGGCCAGCATTGACTAAGGTGCAAGCATTGCCGTTGGAGTGTGCAGATGACTGCTGTGGTGTTACCCGCTGTACCGCGAGTGCTGATTGCCGAGGCGGACCCTTGGTCCCGCGACCTGCTCAAGCAAGTGTTGTTGAGTGTGCGCTGCGACGCGCAGCTGGACCTGTGTGCCGATGGCCAGGAAACCTTGCAGCTGTTGGCGGAAAATCCTTATGACCTGGTGATCGTCGACTGGGAGTTGCCCGGCGTCGATGGCCTGAATGTCTTGCGCAGCGTTCGTCAGCGCAAACGTAATCCGCCGTTGCCGTTCATTCTGATGAGCAGCCGAAACGACAGCGCCAGTGTGCGTGAAGCCTTGCCTCTGGCGCCCACGGCGTACCTGACCAAACCTCTGGACATGGAAAACCTGAACCAGCGTCTGCAGGATTTGCTGTTGAACGCCGGTGAAGAGGTGTCTTGCGAGGTGCCGTCATTGGCGCCGGGCATGACCTTGTCGGTGTATCTGGAACGGCGGCGTGAACTGGCGGACGGTGCGCCGCTGATGACCGATGTGCAGGTGGCGATCAAACGTAGCCTCAATCCCGATGGCCTCGATCTGGTGCGGCTTGAAGACGAGATTCGCACGGATCCGCAAGTCACCGCCGTGCTGATTGCCGCCGCCAACAGCGCGGCCCAGCATCATGGCGCGGCTGTGCAAACCCTGGCCCAGGCGCTGCATCGCTTGGGCACCGGGCAAAGCATGAACCTGATTCTGGGCCTCGCCCTCAAGCGCAGTGCCCGGCTCAGCGATCCGCAACTGGCGGACTATGCCGAGCGCTATTGGGAATTGTCCCTGCACACCGCCGAATACGCGCGGACGCTGGCGCGCTTGCTGGATCTGGATCAGGAGCGCTGTTATTGCGCGGGCATGCTGCACCGCCTCGGCGACCTGGCGTTGCTGCGCTGTTTGCAGGAGTGGAAGCAAGCCGGTGGTGAGCTGGATGAATGGGAGGAAGTCGGCGATGCCCTGGCCGAATTCGGCGCGGCCTACGGTTCGGCGCTGCGTACCCGCTGGCGCCTGCCACTGGAGCTGCGTGAGCTGATTGCGGCGGTTTATCAGCTCGGTGGCGGGGTTTACTCCCGCGAAGCGCTGGTGATGAACATGGCCGCGCAACTGGCGCGCCTGACCGAGCATGAGGGGATCGAGGCGTTGTCCAAGAGCCGCACGGCGCGGTTGCTCAAGATCGGATTGCCGGAGCTGATGCGCTTGCGCAAAAAATAAGCCAGACGCCAATCTTGTAGGAGCGAGGCTCTGTGGCTTCAGTGCCAGACAGTTCTCAGCTGGAGATTATCCGGTTCTTGCCCTGGCGCTTGGCCTGGTACATCGCCGCATCGGCGCGGGCGAACAGGCTGTCGAGGTTTTCATCCTCGGGCGTGAGGCTGGTCAGGCCCTGGCTGACGGTGATGCCGAACGTCTGGTCGTCATGGCTGAAACTCAACCGTTGAATCTCCCGTTGCAGGCGCTCGGCCACTTGCATGGCCATGTCTGGTGCACATCCGGGGAACACCGCGGCGAATTCCTCACCGCCGATCCGCCCGAACAGATCACCACGCCGCAGGGCCGCGCGACCGCTCTCAGCGATGCGTTGCAGCACTTTGTCGCCTTCCGGATGGCCGTAGGTGTCGTTGATCACTTTAAAGTCATCGATGTCCAGCAGCAGGAAGGCCAGCGGCTTGCCTTGCTGGCGTGCCTGCTCGAATTCGTGATTGGCACATTCGAAGAAGTGTCGGCGGTTGCTGCTTTGGGTCAGTACGTCGGTGGTGGCCAGGCGGTGGAGCTCGGTTTCCATCTGCTTCTTTTCGGTGATGTCTTCGGCAATGCCGACGATGATCACTGGCTGGCCCGGTTCGGCCTGGCGGTTGATGAAGCACTTGTCGCTGAGCCAGCGCACTTGGCCGTCGGCGGCGATGATGCGGTACTCGCGGTCTTCAACGGCGCCGTTGACCAGCACTTGCGCCAGGCTGCGCTCGGCGTAGTCCAGATCGTCGGGATAAACACTGTCGCGCCAGTGGTTGTAGTCGGACAGCAACAGGCCGGCGGGGCGGCCGAAGATCCGGTCATAGGCCGGGCTGACGTAGAGCACCTGACGGGTTTCCCAGTTGAATGCCCAAAGCACGGCGTTGACGCTGACCAGCAGCGAGCTGAACAGCTGTTCGCGTTCGCTCAGGCGCGCCACTTCGCCCTGCGCATGCATCAGCGCCATCAGCGTTTGCGCGGCCTCGGGCCACTGTGGAAGGGATGTGTCTTGTAGGTTTTTATTGACCATCGGCACAAGTCTCAAAGGGCGTGCCGCTATTTCGACAGCGGCCAACACAAAGCCCGCCGGGGTGGCGAAGTGTCTTTGAGATAGGAGATTTGGGGCGAAGTTCCCGCCTTTCGTGGCGAGGGAGCTTGCTCCCGCCGGGCGGTATTGGCGACGCGTTTTTTCAGTTAAAACGCGTCGTCAGGTATTGCGGCTGCTGCGCAGCCGAGCGGGAGCAAGCTCCCTCGCCACAGGTGCGCCCCTGATTCAGGGTCAGGCAGTGGCGGGGCGCAGGGAGTAGGTTTTCAGTTGGTCGGCGAAGTCGCGCAGGGATTGAATCCCGCTGGCCTCGGCCTCGTGTACCCAATCCTTGATGGCGGCCAGCATGTCGTGACCATTTGAGCTGGTCTTGACCCAGATCTGCTGCAGGGCCAGGCGTTTCTCGTAAATTACCTTCAGCGCCTGGCTGTGCTCGAGCATGGTCTGGATGCGCATGTGGTGCTTGTCGTCCAGCAGGCTGGTTTCCCGCGAGAGCAGGCGTTTGGCCCGGTGGAACTGGTGGCGGACCGAGTGATCGACCTTTTCCAGCTCTTGCTTGACCAGCGGCGCGATCACCAGCTTGCGGTACTGGGCCATGATCTGGAAGCGGTTGTTGAGGATCGCCATGGCGGTGTCCATGTCCAGGTTGCCTTTGCCTTCGACACGGTGGGCGATCGGCGCAACCCGCTGGACCTTGGCCAGGCGCAGGAAGCTGAAGACCTGGATCCAGGCCCAGCCGAGGTCGAATTCCCACTTCTTCACCGACAGTTTGGCCGAGTTAGGGTAGGTGTGATGGTTGTTATGCAGTTCTTCGCCGCCGATCAGGATGCCCCAGGGCACCAGATTGGTCGCCGCATCACGGCATTCGAAGTTGCGGTAGCCGATGGCATGGCCCAGGCCATTGACCACGCCGGCAGCCCAGACCGGGATCCACATCATCTGGATGGCCCAGATGGTGATGCCGATGGTGCCGAACAGCAGCAGGTCGATGACGCCCATGATCGCCACGCCCAGCAGCGGGAAGCGGCTGTAGAGGTTGCGCTCGATCCAGTCTTCGGGGCAGTTCTTGCCGTAGATGCGCAGGGTCTCGGGGTTTTCCGCTTCGGCGCGGTACAGCTCGGCGCCTTTGCGCAGAACGGTGGACAAGCCCTTGATGACCGGGCTGTGCGGGTCATCGACGGTTTCGCATTTGGCGTGATGCTTGCGGTGGATAGCGGTCCACTCGCGGGTGTTCTGCGCCGTGGTCAACCACAGCCAGAAGCGGAAGAAATGTTTCAGGCCGGCATTGAGCTCAAGCGAGCGATGGGCTGAATAGCGATGCAGATAGACCGTGACGCCGACGATCGTGACGTGGGTCATCAGCAGGGTGACTGCCACCAGTGACCAGGGCGATAAGCCAAGAAAACCTTCGTACCACATAGCCTATAGGACCCTCGATAAAGAAAAAAACAGCCGTCGCATTATCACTTAGCCCACAGATAAAACCAGTCGCCCTTTCAGATAAGAGTGGCCGGATGTTTCTTTAATCTATAATTCCATCCTGTTTTGTAGGGACATGGACGCTCGAATGTCAGCCACATATCGCGATGCCTTGCGTGCAGCGCTGCTCTATCTGGTGCTTTCTGTAGTCTGGCTGCAGTTTAGTGGCTATTTATTGAACAGTTTCTTCGATAACTCCACCGACCTGCTGCGCTGGCAACTGATCAACGGTTATGCCTGGGTGGCCTTCAGTGCCGGGCTGATTTTCATCGCGCGCGCACGTTTGTTTCGCTGCCTGGGCGTCGGCGCCAAATTGCGGGAACGTAATGCCGACCGGGAGCGTTTGCGACAGGCGGCCGCGGTGTTCGATTGCACTCGCGAAGGGGTACTGGTCACCAATAGCAAAGGGCTGATCGTCCATGTGAACCGGGCGTTCATGGAAATCACCGGCTACCAGTGTGAGGAAGTGCTGGGTCAGCGACCGAGCATGTTCAAGTCGGGCCATCACCCGCCAGGCTTCTACCAGGCGATGTTCGCGACGCTCGACAGCTTCGGCGAGTGGAGCGGGGAAATCTGGAACCGTCGCAAGAGCGGCGAGATTTACCCGCAATGGCAGACGATCCGCCTGGTTTACGACGATCAGGGGCGGCTCAGCCAGTACGTTGCGGTGTTTTCCGACATCAGCGCGATCAAGAACTCCGAGCATGAACTGACGCACCTGGCCCACCACGACCCGTTGACCGATCTGCCCAATCGCCTGCTGTTTACCGACCGTGCCGGGCAGGCAGTGGCCTCGGCGCAGGCACATAAGCGCGGTTGTGCGTTGCTGATGATCGACCTGGATCACTTCAAATTGATCAACGACAGCCTCGGTCACAGTGTCGGTGACCAGTTGCTCAAGACCGTGGCTGAGCGCTTGAAAGCCTTGTTCGGACCGGGAATCACCCTGGCGCGGCTCAGTGGCGATGAATTTGCGGTGCTGGCTGAAAATTGCCCGCAACCGGGGCATGCCGCGGCGCTGGCCCAGCGGGTCATCGATGGTCTCAAGGAGCGGTTTCAGATTGACCGGCATTCGTTATTCATCAACGCCAGTGTCGGCATCAGCCTGTTCCCCAGCGATGCGTTGAGCGCCGAGCAGCTGTTGCGCAACGCCGATTCGGCATTGTTCAAAGCCAAGAGCGCCGGTCGCGACGGTTATGCCCTCTACACCGAAGAGCTGACTGCGCATGCCCAGCAACGCGTCGAGATTGCATTCGAATTGCGCCGAGCGCTGGAGCAGCAAGAGTTGCGGGTTTACTACCAGCCCGTGCATGACCTCAAAAGCAGTCGCCTGATTGGCGTCGAGGCACTGGTGCGCTGGGAGCATCCGCAACGCGGGTTGGTGTCACCGGCTGAATTCATCCCCATTGCCGAACGCACCGGGCTGATTGCCGAGATCGACGCCTGGGTCATGCGCCAGGCCTGTCAGCAGATGTGCCAGTGGCAAGCTGCGGGCGTGGTGTTGTCGTTTGTCGCGGTGAACGTTTCTTCGCGCCTGTTCGCTCGCCGTGAGTTGTATCAGCAGGTGGCTCAGGTGCTCCACGACACCGGGCTGGATCCGGCGTATCTGGAGCTGGAAGTCACCGAAAGCGCGGTAATGGAGGACCCGGAAGTGGCGCTGGAGCAGATGCACCGCTTGCGTGAGTTAGGCGTGCGGCTGGCTATCGATGACTTCGGCACGGGGTATTCGTCGTTGCTGCGGCTCAAGCGTTTACCGGTGCAAAAACTCAAGATCGATCAGGGATTCGTCGCAGGCTTGCCGGGTGATGAGGATGACGCGGCAATCGCTCGGGTGATCGTTGCGTTGGCGCAAAGCATGGGAATGCAGGTGCATGCCGAGGGGATCGAGCAGGTCGAGCAGGCGGCTTTCCTGCTCGAGCACGATTGCGATCTGGGGCAGGGGTACTGGTTTGGGCGACCTGTACCGGCGGCGTCCTTGGATTGGGCTCGGGCGCCGGTGATTGGATGAGTGCCTGAACTGCTTCTTGTGGCGAGGGGGCTTGTGTGGCCCTGAAAATAGTAGATCCCCCGCAATCCCTTGTCCCATCAAATAATTCCTTTTGGTTATATAAACATTCTTAAATAGTATTTTTAAGAATATCTGCGCCTATCTACTATTGCTCTCACGCCGTACGCAGTGCCCGCCACTGCCAGGCATATCTCATTAAAGGAGCAGCACCATGAGCGCATCCCTACGCAGTGTTGACGGGCAGGACGAAGCCACCATTTTGCGTGAAATCCAGAGCGCCTTGCGCGATCTGCGCTTTGGCGCGGTGGAAATCACCGTGCACAACGCCCAGGTGGTACAGATCGAACGCAAAGAGAAATTCCGCCTGCAGAACCCGAGCAACAAGTCGAGCTGAAGCAAAGATCAAAAGATCGCAGCCTTCGGCGGCTCCTACGGGAGCGTCGAAGGCTTCGATCCTTGAGTCAGGCAACCCGTTCCAGACCATAAGAAAAAGCCACCACACCAAGAATTCCAGGAGCTTTCACCATGTCGTCGATTCGCCATTTTGCTTTGGCCGCCCTGGCCAGTGCCCTTTTTGCTGGTTCCGCGGTTGCCAAGGATTATGAGTTGCTCAACGTGTCGTATGACCCGACCCGCGAGCTGTATCAGGACTACAACGCCGAATTCATTAACTTCTGGAAGAAAGACCACGCTGGCGACAACGTGAAGATCCAGCAGTCCCACGGTGGCTCAGGCAAGCAGGGCCGGGCGGTGATCGACGGTCTGCGGGCCGACGTGGTGACCCTGGCCCTGGCCGGTGACATCGACGAAATCGCCAAGCTCGGCAAGAGCCTGCCGGCTGACTGGCAGAAGCGTCTGCCGGAAGCGAGCACGCCTTACACCTCGACCATCGTGTTCCTGGTGCGCAAGGGCAACCCGAAAGGCATCAAGGACTGGGGCGACTTGACCAAAAACGGCGTGGAAGTCATCACCCCGAACCCGAAAACCTCCGGCGGTGCACGCTGGAACTTCCTCGCGGCCTGGGCCTATGGCCTGAAAGCCAATGGCGGTAACGAAGCCAAGGCCAAAGAGTATGTGCAGACCCTGTTCAAGCACGTGCCTGTGCTGGATACCGGTGCTCGCGGTTCGACCATCACCTTCGTCAACAACGGTCAGGGCGACGTGCTGCTGGCCTGGGAAAACGAAGCTTTCCTGGCCTTGAAAGAAGACGGCGGCGCCGACAAGTTCGACATCGTTGTGCCTTCGCTGTCGATCCTTGCCGAACCACCGGTGGCTGTGGTCGACAAGAACGCCGAGAAAAAGGGCAACACCGAGATCGCCGAAGCGTACCTCAAGCACCTGTACAGCCCGGCCGGTCAGGAAATTGCGGCGAAAAACTTCTATCGTCCACGTGACAAGGACGTAGCCGCCAAGTACGCCAAACAGTTCCCGACCCTGGAGCTGGTTTCCATCGACAAGGACTTCGGCGGCTGGAAAACCGCGCAACCGAAATTCTTCAATGACGGTGGCGTGTTCGACCAGATCTACCAGGCGCAGTAACCTGAAATAGATCAGCCAACAGGCCCCGATTTCACCGTCGGGGCTTAGCGCGTTCTCAACCAAGGACTTTTATGTCGCGTCGTATCTCCCCCGTCATACCCGGCTTCGGGCTGACGCTGGGCTACACCTTGGTGTACCTCAGCCTGATTGTGCTCATTCCACTGGCGGCGATGTTCGTGCATGCCGCTCAACTGACCTGGGACCAGTTCTGGGCAATCATCTCGGCACCTCGGGTGCTGGCCGCGTTGAAGCTGAGCTTCGGCACCGCGTTGTACGCCGCGATCATCAACGGCGTGATCGGCACGCTGCTGGCCTGGGTGCTGGTGCGCTACACCTTCCCGGGGCGCAAAGTCATCGATGCGATGATCGATCTGCCCTTCGCATTGCCCACTGCCGTGGCCGGTATCGCGTTGACCGCGCTGTACACCCCCACCGGCTTGGTGGGTCAGTTCGCGGCGGACCTGGGTTTCAAGATCGCGTATACCCCCCTCGGCATCACCCTGGCGCTGACTTTTGTAACACTTCCATTCGTAGTACGTACGGTACAGCCTGTACTGGCCGATATCCCCCGTGAAGTGGAGGAGGCGGCGGCGTGCCTGGGGGCAAATCCGTTGCAGGTTTTCCGCCATATTCTGATGCCGGCGCTGCTCCCGGCCTGGCTGACCGGTTTCGCCTTGGCCTTTGCCCGCGGGGTCGGCGAGTACGGTTCGGTGATCTTTATCGCTGGCAACATGCCGATGAAAACCGAAATTCTGCCGCTGCTGATCATGGTCAAACTCGACCAGTACGATTACACCGGCGCCACCTCCATTGGTGTACTGATGCTGGTGGTTTCCTTTGTCCTGTTGCTGCTGATCAACTTGTTGCAGCGGCGCATCGAAACCCCATAAGGAGGCGCGAAAAATGTCCCAATCGTCTATTGCAGCGGCCTCCTCGAACGCCGCCCGCCGTGGCAGTGCAGCTTCGCGGCGAATCCTCATCGGCCTCGGCTGGCTGATCTTTGCGCTGTTTCTGTTGTTGCCGTTGTTCATCGTGGTGTCCCAGGGCCTGAAGCTGGGCCTGGGGGCGTTCTTCACCGCGATCTTTGAGCCGGACGCGTTGTCGGCCCTTAAACTCACGGTGATTGCGGTGCTGATTTCGGTGCCGCTGAACCTGGTGTTCGGTGTCAGCGCCGCATGGTGCGTGAGCAAATACTCGTTCCGCGGCAAGAGCATGCTGGTGACCCTGATCGACTTGCCGTTCTCGGTGTCGCCGGTGATTGCAGGTCTGGTCTACGTGCTGATGTTCGGCGCCCAGGGCTTGTTCGGCCCGTGGTTGCAGGATCACGACATCCAGATCGTCTTCGCCTTGCCGGGCATTGTGCTGGCGACGATTTTCGTCACCGTGCCGTTCGTGGCCCGTGAGCTGATCCCGCTGATGCAGGAACAAGGTACCCAGGAAGAAGAGGCCGCGCGCCTGCTCGGCGCCAATGGCTGGCAGATGTTCTGGCACGTCACCGTGCCCAATATCAAATGGGGCCTGATCTACGGCGTGGTGCTCTGCACGGCGCGGGCCATGGGTGAGTTCGGTGCGGTGTCGGTGGTTTCCGGGCACATTCGCGGGGTGACCAACACCTTGCCGCTGCACGTCGAGATCCTCTACAACGAATACAACCACGTGGCCGCGTTCGCCGTGGCGAGCCTGTTGCTGATCCTGGCGCTCTTCATCCTGCTGCTCAAGCAGTGGAGCGAAAACCGTATTAACCGCCTGCGCGCCAGCGCCGCGGAGGAATAAGTCATGTCGATCGAAGTGCGTAACGTCAGCAAGAACTTCCACGCGTTCAAGGCGCTGGACAACATCAGCTTGGACATTCAAAGCGGCGAGCTGGTGGCGCTGCTGGGGCCGTCCGGCTGCGGCAAGACCACATTGCTGCGAATCATCGCCGGCCTGGAAACCCCGGATCAGGGCAACATCGTGTTCCACGGCGAAGACGTTTCCGGCCACGACGTGCGTGATCGCAACGTCGGTTTCGTGTTCCAGCACTACGCCCTGTTCCGCCACATGACGGTGTTCGACAACGTTGCATTCGGCCTGCGCATGAAGCCGAAAAACCAGCGCCCGAACGAAAGCCAGATCGCGGTGAAAGTCCACGAACTGCTGAACATGGTGCAACTGGACTGGTTGGCCGATCGCTACCCGGAACAACTCTCCGGCGGCCAGCGTCAGCGCATCGCGTTGGCCCGCGCCTTGGCGGTGGAGCCGAAAGTGCTGCTGCTCGACGAGCCTTTTGGTGCACTCGATGCCAAGGTCCGTAAAGAACTGCGTCGCTGGCTCGCGCGGCTGCACGAAGACATCAACCTGACCTCGGTATTCGTGACCCACGATCAGGAAGAGGCGATGGAAGTTGCCGACCGTATCGTGGTGATGAACAAAGGCGTGATCGAGCAGATCGGCTCACCGGGCGACGTCTACGAAAACCCGGCCAGCGATTTCGTCTATCACTTCCTCGGCGATTCGAACCGTCTGCATTTGGGCGAAGACCGACACGTGCTGTTCCGTCCACACGAAGTGTCGCTGTCGCGGCATGAACTGGAAGATCACCACGCCGCTGAAGTGCGGGATATTCGTCCGCTGGGCGCCACCACGCGGGTGACGCTGAAGGTCGAAGGCCAGAGCGAGTTGATTGAAGCGGAAGTGGTGAAGGATCACGACAGCCTGGTTGGATTAGCGAAGGGTGAGACGCTGTTCTTCAAACCCAAGGTCTGGCAGAAAGTCGCCAACATTTAAGATCAAAAGATCGCAGGCTGCGCCAGCTCCTGCAGTGGATTTGGGTTGAACACACATTTGTGGCCAACCCAAAGTCCTTGCTCGCGATGGCGTCTGCAAGAAAGCCCCGCCCAATCTGTAATAACACCAACCGACCTTGCTTCGATCGGTTCTACCCCCGTGACTTTTTTGCCTCAAACCCTACCTAGACTCTGACTTGCCAGGAGGCAGTGAGAGTCCATGACGGACCGGTGTTATCTCCTGGCGCCCTGATGCCAAGGAGATAAAACATGAGAATGGAAGTCAGTCGGCATGGCCCGTTTGGCTGTGCCTTGTTGAGCGCTTTGTTGGGCTCGTCCGCCATTGCCGCCCCCTCGCTGTCGCCGCAGATACCCTTTGATGTCACGGTTACCCAACCGGTTTCTCTGCCTAGCCTGCAGGCCGATTTCGATGACTTGTCGTGGCAGACCTTCATCGCTCTGAGCTGGCCGGCGCTGGACAATGGCGATCCAAATACCGGCACCCCCATCGGTAAGCAGGATGGGGCCACGGTGTGGGAAAGCTGGAAAGAGAGCTACCAGATCTTCCGGGCCAAGGGACAGACACCGCTGCCCTGGGATGCGCCGGCCACCCTCCCCGAAGTGTGCAAGTCACTCAAGCCTGGCCGCTTGTTACAACAGATGGGCAAGGTGCCCGATGTGCTGGATGAGTTTATCCAGCCTTTCGAGAGTGGCCCGCTGGTGGATCAGAACGGCGTCTATACGCGCAACGAAATCGTGGTCAACCAATCGATGTTCGACGGGATCGTCAACAACGGGCTGTACAGCATCGAAGGCCAGCAGAAGTTTTTCGCCGCGAACCCGAGCAACGCCGTGGCTTTCAGCTGTGGCTCCGCCGACACCAAACAGGTGGGTGCGGTGATGGTGAAGGCGTCGTGGAAAGTGCTTGGCCCCAATGATCGCAGGCAGGATTTCCACACCGTCGATGCGCTGGTCTATACGCCGGGCAACAACGATCCGAGTCACGGGCCGATTGTCGAGGAGTCGTGTGTATCCGAGCCGGTCGGGCTGGTGGGGTTGCACATCGTTCATAAGACCGCCAATGCGGCGCAGTGGGTCTGGTCAACCTTTGAACATGTGAAAAACGTACCGGAGAAATCCACGCCTCCTGAGCAGCGGGTGGGCCCGTACCTGTTCTACAACGTCAACAGCAAGAGCGACGTCAACCAGCCTCCGCCAAGGCCGTGGAACCCGGCAGTCAAGGCGACGCCCTCGCAGATCGAGCGTGACGCGCCGCTGACCGACGCCACCAAAAAGCTGAACACCACGTACCAGGCCCTGCTGCGAACGGTCAATCCGCAGAGCGTCTGGGCGAACTATCAATTGATCAGCACCCAGTGGCCGTCTGCCCCTCCACAGCCCAATTGCCAAATATCGGCGACCAACCCACTGGGCAGTCCCGCGCCCTTGTTCCTGGCCAACGCCACGCTGGAAACCTATATCCAGGGCACCGTACCCCAGGCGTCTTCCAGTTGCATGGCGTGCCACGGTAATGCGGCCACCCATGTCACCGAATCCCCGCGCACCAGCTTCGCGGATTTCACCTACCTGCTTGAACGCGCACAGTCCACGGGTGGACAAGGAGTCAGCCATGAGCAGTGATCTGCAGAACTTTGTTGGCCTTTCATCGGCCCTCACCGGCATTCCCGCTGATCGACTGGCGCCGGCCATCGACCAGGTGGGCTTGCCGCCGATCTTTCTCGAGTTCATCACGCCGCGCATCACGCCTGATGTTCTCAACGCCTTGCTGACTCAGTACGCCACGCTGGCGGCGGACCTTGAGCCTCCGGACCGGATCGCCCAGGCGGTACTGATGGATGGGACGCTACCGGCGACCACGCAAACCGCCCGAGCAGCGCGTTCGATCATGAAGCTGTGGTTGTTGGGTGTCTGGTATCAGCCCTATGCCACCGGGAGCTACAAATCGACCGACTCGATGGTGGTGTCCGATCAGGCCTACATCAACAGCTGGGCCTGGAAAATTGCCCAGGCCCATCCCATGGGATACAGCGAGATGTTTTTCGGCTATTGGAACACCACGCCGCCGAGCCTTGAGGATTACACCGGGGTACCCGCCAGCGGACAGCAAGGAGCCTTGTCATGAGTACCGAACAAGCGGACGTAGTGATCGTTGGCGCGGGGCTGGCCGGCAGTATCATCGCTTATCAACTGGGCATGGCCGGGGTGGATGTGCTGGTGCTCGAATCAGGCCCGGAAATCCCGGCCAACCGTGCTCAATACCTGGAGCGCTTCTATACGGCCACGCTGAAAACCCCCGAAGCCCCTTACCCACCGGTGACGAGCCTGGACACGCCCCGTGATCCGGCCAACGAGAACGCCCCGCGTGCGACCATCGCCGATTTGATCCTGGGCTGGGACAAGCCGGCGATCAGCTATCTGGTACAGAAAGGCCCGATGCCCTTCACCAGCACCTATGAACGGGTCGGCGGCGGCACCACCTGGCATTGGGTCGGGACGTGCCTGCGCATGGTGCCGAACGATTTTCGCCTGAAATCAAAATACGGCGTCGGGGTGGACTGGCCTATCGGCTACGACGATCTGCAAAGTGCCTACTGCCGGGCCGAGGCGGAAATCGGCGTGGCGGCCAATGTCGCCGACCAGGCCTATCTGGGCATGACCTTTCCCGAAGGTTATTCATTCCCGATGCATAGCATTCCGTTGTCGCTGGTCGATGGCAGTTTTGTCACGGCCGTGACGGGGCAGACGTTCGACGGCTTGCCGCTGGTGGTCAGCCCGACGCCCGCCGGACGTAATTCCCAACCTTACGCGGGGCGCCGGGTGTGTGCCGGCAACACCAACTGCACACCGATCTGCCCGATCCAGGCCAAGTACGATGCGACAGTGACAATGAACAAAGCCCTGGCCACCGGCAAGGTCAAGGTGTTGTACCGAACCGTGGCCAGCAAAGTGACTGTCGGGGCGGACAGCAATATCAACGGCATCGAATTCATTCAGTATCAGCTTGGCGACGGCCCGGTCACTGGAACCGGCGTCGCTATCGGGCAGCGTTATGTGATCGCCGCCCATGCCATCGAGACACCCAAGCTATTACTGAACTCCACGAGTCCGGCCTGGCCCAAAGGTGTGGCCAACAGCAGTGGGCAGGTGGGACGCAGCCTGGCCGATCACCCGATCTACCTGGCATGGGGGCTGATGCCTGAAGGCAAGGCGGTTTTTCCGTACCGTGGTCCGCTGTCCACGGCGGGGATCGAGAGTTTGCGTGACGGTGACTTTCGCAGCTCTCGAGCGGCGTGGCGCATTGAAATCGGTAACGAGGGTTGGAACTGGCCGGCCACCGATCCTTACACCACCGTGGCTGACTTCATCGACGGGGCGAATCACAGTCAAACCAACCCGCTACCGCCGGCCTTGAAACCACAGCAAGTGCTCTATGGGACAGCGTTGGTTCAAAAGCTCAACGACTTGTTCATCCGTCAGTTCCGGATCGCGTTTCTGGTGGAGCAGGTCGAGGACGATCCCGATCACCCCACGTGTTACATCGTGCCGTCGACCGAGTACAAGGACCGGCTCGGCATTCCCCGGCCGGAAATTCACTATGACCTGTCCAAATACACCAAGGAGGGCTTCAAGCAGGCGAAGAAGTTGGCGACTCACATCATCACCGAACTGCTCGGCGCGGTGGAGCTGACGACACCTCTCACGCCCGGGACGTTCACCTACGACAATGAGCCTTACAGTTTCCAGGGCGCCGGGCACCTGATGGGGACCTATCGCATGGGCGATGATCCAACCAAATCGGTCGTCGACAAATACCAGCGCAGTTGGGACCACAAGAACCTGTTCCTGGTGGGCGATGGTGTCTTCCCCAGCACCGGCACTTCGAACCCGAGCCTGACGATTGCCGCGTTGTCATTCCAGGCCGGGGATACGCTGGCCAACGACCTGAAGGCTGCGACGGTGGAGGTTCTGGCCAATCTGCCCTGGCAGGGCACCGGTGTACAGATCAACGGTCTGGTGCCGCGTCTGGCTCGTTGTGTCCTTGGCTTATGGTGCGCCAGTCCGGCGGGTGGCTGGGTGGATGGAAAGGGCAATCCAGACTACATCGCCAAGTTCGGCTATACGCTGATGGGGGCCGCCGAAGGTGCTTTGATCGGCCGTGTTGGTGACTTTGGCATTCCCTTCCTGATCGGTGATCTGGCGCAGATTCCGGCCGGCCAGCAAGGCGAGCTGCAGTTGTGTATCAATGATGACCTGCTAGGCCTCTACGGTGCGGGTTTGAAGGACAACCTCGGTGCACTGACGGTTCGGGTCGAGTTCGGCACGCTGTGAAACCTGGAGCGGTAACGGCATCAATCCGTTACCGCTCTTTTTCTCAGGCGGCGGAGCGTTGATTGCGCAAGGCCACTGGCCCGGCGCGTTCTTCGATGGCTCGTTTCAGCTCGCCCCGAAGCCCCAGCAGGAAGCCTGCTTCCACCACTACAAACAACGGCCCGACAATCAACCCCGTCACATCATCGACAAACGCCGGTTTGCGCCCCTCGTAATGATGACCGACAAACTGAATCGCCCAGCCCACCACAAACATCCCGATGCCGGCGCCAAGCCAGGCAAATGTGCTTTGCTGCGCAAGCACATGCCCCAGCCAGACCGACAGGCCCAGCAATACCGTCATCAGCACTCCCAGCCGCAGTTCCAGGCGCAGGTAAAACCACGCCGACACCAGTGACACCAGCACTGCCGGTGACAGCCAGCCCCCGGCCCATTGCGGACGCGACAGCAACACCGCGACCGCCACGACGATCAGGGGGATGCCCACGAAGTGGCTGGCGATATTGCGCGGATCACGGTGGTAAGCGGCGTATTGACTGAGATGGTCAACGAGGCTTTTCATTGTTATTCCTCCTGTAGGGTGATTGATGATGCCCCGGGTTCATCTCTCGCTCTGTCAGCCAGGCGACAATCTCCAGGAGTTTTCATGGACATGCAGGTTTGGCGTTCGCGCCTGGATACGGGGCAATGGTTCAGTCATTTACCTGTTTCCTTACAGGATAGTCTGCTGACAATCGCCCGGGTTCGGCGCCTATTGCCGGGGCAACTGCTGTTCAAACGCGGTGATCCGCCGTGCGGGTTGTATGCGGTGCTTGAAGGTTCGGTGCGCATTGGCGCAGTGAGCGAGCAGGGCAAGGAGGCGCTGCTGAGTCTGGTGGAACCGCCGCACTGGTTCGGCGAAATCTGCCTGTTCGATAGTCAGCCGCGAACCCATGATGCCTACGCCGTGGGCCAGTGCATTCTGTTGCACATCCCGCAAACGGCGCTGCTGGCATTACTAGATGAACACCCGGTGTACTGGCGACAACTGGCGTTGTTGATGAGCCACAAACTGCGCCTGACCTTCATCAACCTCGAACAGCTGAGCCTGATGCCGGCCGCGGCGCGCCTGGCCCATCGCTTGCTGATGATCGCCGAGGGCTATGGTGAAATCGACCTGCCGCGCCGCGTTCTGCAACTGCCGCAGGAGCAACTGGCGTCGATGCTGTCGTTGTCGCGCCAGACCACCAACCAGATCCTCAAGGACTTGCAGGGGCAGGGAATACTCGGTCTGGGTTATGGTGAAATTGAGATTCTGGATTTGGAGAAGCTACGGGCTACCTATCAGATATGACAGTAGATAGCTGGAGGTCAGAGGTATAAAAAGAAGATTGTCGAAGACGACAACCAAAGGAGATGGGCACTATGAGCAATATTAACCAAGGCAAAGCAGCTGGTGGTGTAGATCGCACTGAGCTTCCGACCAACAAAAACATTGCTCCACCTGTCGTTGATACTCCGACAAAAAATGATAATGTCAGAAACCCGGTAAAATTCTCCGGAACCGCTCTTCCGGGATGGCAGGTAGTAGTCGTTAAGGTCCCCATTGATGGTACCGAACTCACGTCGGTGGATGCCGGAGTTGATGGTAAATGGTCCAACGACGTTGCTCTTGAGATAGGCAATTACTCAGCCGTTGCATTTCAAACGATGGGCCGAGAAAGGTCGCCATTTACGGATATTTTTGATTTCAAGGTAAGCGACGGTCAGTAAGTCCCTTGTTAACTCGTCCCATCAAGCCGTGACCTGTCGAAAATGAATGGGCGCGGCTTTTACCTCCTTCAATAGAACCACACTCGACAGAACCCCTCAGCCGGAAAAATAAGTTTGTCATGGGCAACTCACTCGAAGGGGCTTAGCCTGTAAGGCTGAATAATCGAGGTGTGCCATGCGTGTGCTGTTAGTGGAAGATGAGCCCGAGACCGCCAGCCTCCTGGCCAAAGGCCTGAGCGAAGCGAGTTATGCGGTGGATGTAGCGCTCAATGGCATGGACGGCCGACGCTTTATCGAATCTGGCGAATATGAATTGATCATCCTCGATGTGATGCTGCCGGGGCTCAACGGCTGGCAGTTGCTGCAGCAAATCCGCAAGCTCGGCGATACGCCGGTGTTGTTGCTCACCACCACGGACGGCATCGAGGACCGGCTGCGCGGGTTGGAGCTGCATGAGGATGATTACCTGCTCAAGCCGTTTACCGTCAGCGAGCTGGTGAAGCGGGTGCGCAAGCTGTTGCGGCGAGATCGGGGGCGGTAGCGGTTTCATTTGGTGTTTGAGAAATTGCTATCGCGGGCCGGAAATCTCAACGCTCCTTGCGGATCTATTACCGCAACCCATCCCGAAACTGTCCCGGCGTCATTCCGGTCCAGCGCTTGAACGCGCGGCTGAAGCTGCTGGTGTCGGCGAATCCCAATAGATAACTGACCTCGCTCAACGAGCATTGCGGGTCGCGCAGGTGCAGCAGCGCCAGGTTTTCCCGACTTTCGTTGAGCAGCGTATCGAACCGACAACCTTCATCCGCCAGGTGCCGTTGCAGGCTGCGCAAACTCAAGTGCAGTGCCTCGGCGATGCGATCGGCCGACGGTTCGCCTTCGGGTAGTTGCTCTTCGATGGCGTCGCGGACCTTGCGCTCCCAGGTCAGGGGCTTGAGTTGCGCCAGGGTGCGTTTGAGTACGGTTTCGTTGTGTTCGGCCAGTTCCGGGTTGGCGTCGTCCAGGTGACTGTCGAAATCCACCAGGGCGAATTCCAGTCGGTCTTCCTCGGCGGCGAAATACACCGGTGAGCGGAACACTTTGTGCCATTGATGCGGGTCGGCAGGTTCCGGACGGCGCAGATAAACCGCCAGCGGCGCGTAGTCACGGCCCAGGCGATTGCGGCAGGTGCGCACGTAGATCGCCGTGAAGGCGTCAATGGCTTCGAAGGCGGGCGCGGGGTTGCCCTGGGGGATTTTCAGGCGGAAACGGTAGCGATCCTCGGCGCGGGTCAGTTCCAGGTCCAGCGCATCGCTGACCACGTGGTGATAACGCACGATGCGCTCGAACACTTCCCGCAGGCTGCCGCTGGCCACCAACGCATACCCGAGCGCATGAAACGTGGTCGGGCTGACAAACCGCGACACCCGCAAGCCAATCGCCGGGTCGCCACTGACCTGCACGGCGATTTCCCACAGGCGCGTGGTGCCGGACAACGGGTAGCGGGCGTTCGGGTCGTCCATCAACCGCGGGTCGAGCCCCGCCTGTCGGCACAGGGCGGTGCTGTCGAGGCCCAGCGCATCGAGCTGCTTGCGCAGGGCGCGGGTCCAGCTGGCGAGGGAGGTCGGTTCAGTCATGTCGATTGGCGCGTCCGGTCAACAGGTTGGCGTTCACGGCTACCGCTGTGTGAAGCATCACAGGGCAGGATGCGAACATCAATAACCAGAGGATGGAAGCATGGACGGTACTTCTGCAAGTCCCCAGCGACTGAATGCAGCACAACGATCAGCGCATATTCGCCAGGTGGTATTGGCCAAGGGCGTCGAGTTGCGTCGGCGCTACCCGATTCTCAACCATCAGGACGCCTTGGGTGCGGGCATCCTGGCCTTCGCCCTGGCCGGGATGATCGGTTCGGCAGTGCTCTATATCAACGGATACATGGCCTGGTGGGCATGCCTGTTGCTCAACGCGTTTTTCGCTTCGTTGACCCATGAACTTGAGCATGACCTGATTCACAGCATGTATTTTCGCAAACAGCGGGTGCCGCATAACCTGATGATGGGCCTGGTGTGGCTGGCGCGGCCGAGCACCATCAATCCGTGGATCCGCCGCCATTTGCACCTCAACCACCACAAGGTGTCCGGCACCGAAGCCGACATGGAAGAGCGGGCGATCACCAACGGTGAGCGCTGGGGTTTTGCGCGGCTGTTGATGGTTGGCGACAACGTGATGTCGGCGTTTATCCGCATGCTGCGGGCCAAGACCTGGGCGCACAAGTTCAGCATCCTCAAGCGCTCCCTGAAAGTTTACGCACCGCTGGCGCTGATGCATTGGGGGGCGTGGTATGTGTTCCTCGGTTTTCACGCCGTCAACGGCATTGCGCATCTGTTGGCTGTGCCCATCGAATGGTCGGCGACGACATTGGCGGTGATGCAAGTGATCGACATCGCTGTCGTGGTGATCATCGGTCCGAACGTGTTGCGCACGTTCTGCCTGCACTTTGTCAGCTCGAACATGCACTACTACGGTGATGTGGAACCGGGGAATGTGATTGAGCAGACTCAGGTTTTGAACCCTTGGTGGCTGTGGCCGTTGCAGGCGTTCTGCTTCAACTTTGGCAGCAGCCACGGGATCCATCATTTTGTGGTGAAAGAGCCGTTTTACATCCGCCAGATGACCGTTCCGGTGGCGCATGAGGTGATGCGGGAGATGGGGGTTCGGTTCAATGATTTCGGGACGTTTGCACGGGCGAACCGATTTGCGCACAAGGCGACCACAGAACCCCGTCAGGTGCATGCCGCCCAGGTTTGAGCAAGGCACCCGGAAACTCAAAGGCGAAAAACGCTCGTCATCAATTTGACCCAAAGGGACGCTACGTTGTGACGCAAGCAGCGAGGGGTCGACGATTGTCGAAGATGATTTGTATATGCTATTTAGGTCTAATAAAGTAATTAAATATTCCTTTATTGGATAACCGATTTCGCCAATCATCGGCTTCAGGATTGTTGATCAGCGCAAACAGATTTTGAGTTTCCGGGGCCGTCTCCTTGGCAGGGTGCGGCCCCTTTTTTATTTCGGGCAAACGCATATTCGATATTGGTCTTAATAAATAGCTTCTTATTCCTTAGCGAATATAACTCTCCTCCCTATACTCGATCAGGAACAGACACACAGCAGGAGAGCTCCCCCATGCGCAACGAATCAATTCGCTACCTGATTGTGCCGGGCTGGCAAGGATCGCCAGAAGATCATTGGCAAACCCACTGGCAGAACAGTCTGCCAAACAGCGCGCGGGTGGAGCAGGCCGATTGGCTGACGCCTCGTCGTGAAGACTGGGTCGCAGCGTTGGCCGAGGCGATTGCCGCCGACAGCACGCCGGTGATCCTGATCGCCCATAGCCTGGGTTGCATCACCGTCGCCCATTGGGCGGCCACCGCGCCGTTGCAATTTTTGCGTCAGGTGCGCGGCGCCTTGCTGGTCGCGCCGGCGGACGTCGAGCGCCCGGCCTGCGCGCCGGCGCTGCGCAACTTTGCGCCGATCCCGACCCATTTATTGCCGTTCCCGAGCCAGGTCGTCAGCTCTGACAACGACGCCGCCGTGAGCGCGCCACGTGCGCTTGAACTGGCGCGTCAGTGGGGCGCCGAGGCGGGGATTTTATCGGGGGCCGGGCACATCAACGTGAAGTCCGGTCACCGGCGCTGGGAGCAGGGTTTTGCGTACCTCTATCGGCTGCAAAACCGCATGGAACAGCACGCCCTGCGCCGCGCTTGAACCTCATTCTTTTTCTTTAAAAATCGCCCCCGCCTCCCGGCGGTTTTGGGCGGGAGTCTGCCATGAGTTTGCATGAAACTTTCGGTCAGCCATTGCTGACCTTTCCCGATGCGGAGAAAAGCCCGCTGAGCATCCGCGCCAAGGCGCTGGTGTTTGTCGATCCGCGTTCCCGGCAATTGCGCCAGGAGCTGGAACAACTGGCGCCACGTTCGATCTCGGTGTTGATTCGCGGTGAAACCGGCAGCGGTAAAGAACTGCTGGCGCGGCACATCCATCGCGCCAGTGATCGTGGCGGGTTGTTCGTGTCCGTCAATTGCGGCGCGATCAGCCCGACTTATGCTGACGCTGAATTGTTCGGCTATGCCGCCGGCAGTTACAGCGGTTCGGCCAGCAGTCGTGCCGGCTGGTTCGGCTCGGCCAACGGCGGCACTTTGTATCTGGACGAGATCGGCGATCTGCCGCTGCCGATCCAGATCAAGTTGCTCGCAGCCCTGGAAAACCACGAAGTTACCCGCGTTGGGGCGCACCACCCGAGCCCGGTGGACGTGCGTCTGGTGGCGGCCACCAGCATCGATCTGGCCCAGGCAGTGGCTGCCGGAAAATTCCATGAGCGGCTTTATCACTACCTCAGCGAGGGCCAGCTCGAACTGCCGGCCTTGCGTGAGCGGGTAGGCGATATTTTGTCGCTGGCCGAATACTTCCTCGGCATCTACAGCCAACGCCTCGACCTGCCGGTGCCACTGATCAGCGAAGCCGCGCAGCATCTGCTGGAGCAACACAGTTGGCCGGGCAACACCCGAGAGCTGGAGAACGTCATTCACTTTGCGCTGCTGGTGAGTACTGGCGATGAAATTTTGCCGGAGCATTTGAATCTGCCCGAGGCGTCTGCATCGTTGCTACAGATCGAGCAGCAACTGAAAAAAATCCTCGGCAGCGGCTCCGCCACCGAAAAAGAGGCCTTGAAACAACTGCTCAAAGACACTGGGCTTTCGTAGGAGCTGGCGCAGCCTGCGATCTTTTGATCTTGATCTTCGATGGCTTTGAAATCGCCAAAATCAAAAGATCGCAGCCTTCGGCAGCTCCTACATCGGGTGCGGCAGTTGTATGAACAAAATGGAATATGAAAGTGAATAAAAGATATTGTTCGGGAATAAAAAATCCCGGTATTGTCCGCGTCACGCCAGCGATAGCACTTCACTGGCACCTAAACATTTAGCCGTCGTCGATGACGACCGTGATTTTCGATAAGGACACTGCATGAAAAAGGTTCTGTTGTTCACCGCATTGGCGGCTGCCCTGACTGCGGGCCTGGCCCAGGCTGGCGAGAAACTGGTGGTTGCGGCGACGCCGATTCCACATGCCGAGATTCTTGAACTGATCAAGCCAACCCTCGCCAAAGAAGGCGTGGACCTGGAGATCAAAGTCTTCACCGACTACGTTCAGCCGAACGTGCAGGTCGACCAGAAGCGTCTGGACGCCAACTACTTCCAGACCCTGCCGTACCTGAAAAGCTTCAACGAAGGCAAAGGCACGAACCTGGTGACTGTGATCGGTGTGCACGTCGAACCGTTCGGCGGCTACTCAAAGAAAGTCAAAACCCTGGCTGAGCTGAAGGACGGCGCAACCATCGCCATCCCGAACGAAGGCAGCAACAGCGGCCGTGCCCTGATCCTGCTGCAGAAGGCTGGCCTGATCGAGTTGAAAGACCCGAAAAACGCTCTGGCCACCCCGAAAGACATCGCCAAGAACCCGCACAATTTCAAGTTCAAGGAACTGGAATCGGCCATGCTGCCGCGTGTTCTGGACCAGGTCGACCTGGACATGATCAACACCAACTACGCGCTGGACGCCGGCCTGAACCCGGCTAAAGACGCGCTGGTGATCGAAGGTGCCGATTCGCCTTACGTGAACTTCCTGGTGGCACGTCCGGACAACAAGGACAGCGTTGCCATCCAGAAACTGGCCAAGGCCCTGACCAGCCCGGAAGTGAAGGCGTTCATCGACAAAAAATACAGTGGCGCGGTACTGCCGGCGTTCTGATTCACCGCAGTCTCGAACCCCTTCAAGGTTTCAAACGCCGACGGCTACTACAGCGTCGGCGTTTTTTATTGGGGTGTGTTTCACCTGTGGCGAGGGAGCTTGCTCCCGCTCGGCTGCGAAGCAGTCGTAAACCCTGCCAGTACATTATGACTGATACACCGCGCTGGATGGGTTGGGTGTCCTTCTGCCTCCAGCGGGAGCAAGCTCCCTCGCCACAGGGAACCTGCTCTCGGTCTAGGCCTCTCTGGCCTTCAACGCCCTGCGCAGCGCCACCAGCAATTTCACGATGTCCTGCGGATCCAGCCGCTGTGGCACGTTTACGTTAGCCATGTTCTCTTCCTTGTGATGGTTCGGCCGGGGGAGTCTGGCCAAAAGCTGCATGTCCTTGGAGGGGTATCTCGAAAAAAAGATCCTTCCTACAGCGCAAAGGAAAATAGCCGTCTCCCGCTGCCGTCGCAAATCCGCAGAATAGTTTTTTGCGTGATATCAATATGCTTTAACGGTATTTAAATTCCTATTTTTATACCTTTAAAGTCGGTGCTTGCCGGGTGGTTATCCACTGCCCATGGACTGCGCCATCGTCGCTTACCGAGCGGCGTACAGGATGTTCAATGACCTTCGATTACGCATTTATCCTCAGCACCCTGCCGGCGTTTCTCAAAGCCGTTGGCGTGACGCTGCAGGTCGGCTTCATCGCCATTGGCACTTCATTGCTGGTGGCGCTGGTCAACGCGACGATTCTGGTGTTTCGCACGCCTTACCTGCAGCGCCTGGTCGGGCTGTATGTGGAGCTGGCGCGTAACACGCCATTGCTGATCCAGTTGTTCTTCGTCTACTTCGCGTTGCCGGCCCTGGGCATCAAAGTCTCGGGCTTCGCCGCAGCGATCATCACCATGACCTTTCTCGGTGGAGCCTACCTCACCGAAGTCCTGCGTGCCGGCGTGGATGCCGTGCCTCAGGCCCAACTTGAGTCCGGTCGTTCAATTGGCTTGTCCCACGGGCAATTGCTGCGCTACGTGATCTTGCCGCAGGCCGGCATCCTCAGCCTGCCGTCACTGTTCGCCAATTTCATTTTCCTGCTCAAGGAAACCACGGTGGTCTCGGCGGTGGCGGTGCCGGAGATTCTCTACACCACCAAGAGCTACATCGCGCTCTATTACAAAACCTACGAAATGCTCGCCGTGCTGACGTTGATCTGCGTGCTGTTGTTTTTGCCGTTGTCGCTGCTGCTCAGCCGTCTGGAAAGGAGGCTCCAGCATGGCCAGTTCGGGTCTTGAGTTGCTTATGGTGTCATTGCCGCAACTGGGCAAGGGCGCCGCGCAAACCTTGTCGATTTCTTTCCTGAGCATCGCCTTCAGCACTATCGGCGGCGTGCTCTATGGCGTGTTGCGCACGCTGAATTCGACGTGGCTCAACGCAATTTTGCGGGTCTATCTGGAACTGTTCCGGGCGATCCCGGTGCTGGTCTGGTTGTATTTGCTGTTCTTCGGCCTGCCGATTTTTTTCGGCCTGAGCATTCCGAGCTTCTGGTGCGCGGTGCTGGTGCTGTCGCTGTGGGGCGCCAGCGAAGTCGGGGAAGTGGTGCGCGGCGCCTTGCATTCGTTACCGCGCGGCCAGCGAGAAGCGGGATTGTCGATTGGCTTGAACGGCCCGCAACTCTACGGCTACGTACTGCTGCCCCAGGCGCTGAAACGCATGACGCCGCCGACCATCAACGTCTACACGCGGATCATCAAGACCAGTTCCCTGGCGGTGCTGATCGGCGTGGTGGACGTGATCAAGGTCGGCCAGCAGATCATCGAGCGCACCTACGAATCGGTACTGATCTATGGCGCGCTGTTTCTGTTTTTCTTTTTCATCTGCTACCCGCTGTCAGCCGCTTCCCGCGTGCTGGAGCGGCGCTGGACGCAAGCATGAGCGCATTGATCGAGTTCAAGGGTTTCAACAAGTTTTTCGGCGAGCAGCAGGTGCTCAACGGCATCGACCTGAAGGTGAAAACGGGCGAAGTGATCGTCATCCTCGGCCCCAGCGGCTGTGGCAAAAGCACCTTGCTGCGCTGCCTCAACGGCCTGGAAGTCGCTCACAGCGGCAGCTTGAATTTTGCCGGGCGTGAGTTGCTGGACAAGGGCACCGACTGGCGCGAAGTGCGTCAGCAGATCGGCATGGTATTCCAGAGTTATCACTTGTTCCCGCACATGAGCGTGCTCGATAACGTGCTGCTTGGCCCGGTGAAAGTGCAGAAGCGCGACCGCCGCGAAGCCTGTGCCCAGGCTGAAGCCTTGCTGGAACGCGTAGGCCTGTTGGACAAGCGCGATGCGTTCCCGCGTCAGCTCTCCGGTGGTCAGCAGCAACGCATCGCCATCGTCCGTTCGCTGTGCATGAATCCCCAGGTCATGCTCTTTGACGAAGTCACAGCAGCCCTCGACCCGGAGATGGTCAAGGAGGTACTCGAAGTGATTCAGGGCCTGACCCGCGAGGGCATGACCCTGCTGATTGTCACCCACGAAATGGCCTTCGCCCGCGCCGTGGCCGACCGCATCGTGTTCATGGACGCCGGGCGCATCCTTGAGCAACACCCCCCCGAGATTTTCTTTACGAACCCGCAAACCGCACGAGCGCAGCAGTTCCTGGAGAAGTTCTCCTTCGTCGCCGCACTACCCAAAACGACTCAAATAAAGGAATTGGAACTGCCATGAAAACTGCCAAGTCTTCTCTGCTGCTACTCCCGCTGTTCGGCCTGGCGCTGTTGGCCGGTTGCAACAAAACCGAAGAACCGGCCAAGCCGAAAGTCGCCAGCGTCAGCAGCGCACCGGCCGGATACCTGGAAAAGATCAAAGCCCGGGACAAGCTGATTGTCGGCGTGTTCACCGACAAACCGCCGTTTGGTTTTGTCGATGAAGCCGGGCACTACGTGGGGTTCGATACCGACATTGGCCGCCAATTCGCCAAGGATCTGTTGGGCGATGAAAACAAAGTCGAGTTCGTGGCGGTGGAGCCGGCGAGCCGGATTCCATTCCTGCAAAGCGACAAGGTTGACCTGATCCTGGCCAACATGACCGTCACCCCGGAGCGCAAGGAAGCGGTGGACTTCACCAACCCGAACCTCAAGGTGGCGGTGCAGGCGCTGGTGCCGCAGGCCAGTTCGGTGAAAAATCTGGATGACCTGGCGACCCGCACGACTATCGTGACCACGGGCACCACAGCCGATGTCTGGCTGACCAAAAATCACCCGGACTGGAAACTGCTGAAGTTCGAGAAAAACTCCGAGTCCCTGCAAGCCCTGGCCAATGGTCGCGGCGACGCCTATGCGCAGGACAATCTGGTGTTGTTCAGCTGGGCCAAACAAAACCCGGGCTACCGTGTACTGGAGCAGAAGTTGGGTGCCGAAGCACCGATCGCCCCGGCGGTGAAGAAGGGCAACATCGAACTGCGTGACTGGGTGAATGCCGAGTTGGCGAAGCTGGGTGAGGATAAATTTTTGCTCAAGCTGTACGACCAGTACGTGCGTAAAGAGCTGAGCGATGACACCAGGCCTGAGAGCGTGATTGTCGAGGGTGGGAAGTGGCAGGGGTGATTTGCTTCAGATAAACGTTTCCACCTGTGGCGAGGGAGCTTGCTCCCGTTCGGTTGCGCAGCAGCCGCAAAACCTATCAATGCGTTACCTCAGACAAACCGCATGCTCAGGTTTAGGGCCGCTGCGCGCCCCAGCGGGAGCAAGCTCCCTCGCCACAGGTGTGGGAACGGTCACTGTGTCTCAGTCAGGCCAGTACCACGCCGGCTCATCCAGCATCCGCTGCCCGACCACCAAATCGGCATCAGGATCACCGCGTTGATGAATTAACATTGTAGGCGCTGCCGAAGGCTGCGATCTTTTGATCTTCCGGCGATATCACGATCGCTAAAGTCAAAAGATCGCGGTCTTCGATTATCGGCGTGGGCGAAGGTGGAACCCTGTTCTAAGCTCACAGTCGTATCGTCACTGGCACGTACGTACAACGCAAAGGAGTCTGCATGGCGGGTCCCGGATTGAAATTAATGGTTGGCCTGAGCATCTTTGCCTTGCTGACCGCCTGTGGCGATAAAAAGCCCGTCGAGAAGGACCGCCCGCGAGTTTTCGTGCAAGAGGTCAAGCCAACCGATTACGCCGCCGCAGTGACACTCACCGGTGATGTTCAGGCCCGAGTCCAGACCGAGTTGTCGTTCCGCGTGGGCGGCAAGATCATCCAGCGCATGGTCGATGTCGGTGACCGGGTGTCGGCCAAACAAGTGCTGGCCAGGCTTGACCCCAAAGACCTGCAAACCAATGTCGATTCGGCCCAGGCCCAGGTGGTTGCCGAACAGGCGCGGGTCAAACAGACTGCCGCCGCCTTCGTTCGCCAGCAAAAACTCCTGCCCAAGGGCTACACCAGCCAGAGCGAATACGACTCCGCCCAAGCGGCCTTGCGCAGCAGCCAGAGCGCATTGAGCGCGGCTCAAGCGCAATTGGCCAACGCCCGCGATCAATTGAGCTACACCGCGTTGATTGCCGATGCGCCAGGCGTGATTACCGCGCGCCAGGCCGAAGTCGGCCAGGTGGTACAAGCCACGGTGCCGATTTTCAGCCTGGCCCGAGATGGCGAGCGTGACGCGGTGTTCAACGTTTACGAATCGCTGCTGGCCGAGCCGCCATCGGACAGATCAATTGTGGTCAGCCTGCTCGACAATCCGAAGATCAAGACCACGGGCACCGTTCGCGAAGTCACACCAGCGGTGTCTGCGCAGACCGGCACGGTGCAAGTCAAAGTCAGCCTCGACAGTCTCCCTGAAGGCATGCAGCTTGGGTCGGTGGTGAGCGCCACGGCCAAGCCAGTGGGCAAAACCGCGGTAGAACTGCCCTGGGCGGCCCTGACCAAAAATCTCAGCGACCCGGCCGTGTGGCTGGTGGACGCCGAGGGCAAGGCGCAGCTGCACACGGTCACCGTCGGCCGTTACCTGACCGGCAAAGTCATTGTTAGCGCTGGCCTCACCGGTGGCGAAAAAGTCGTCACCGCGGGTGGTCAGTTACTGCACCCGGGCGTGCGGGTGGAGGTCGTCGAAAATACCTACGAAACCCCAGCGACAGGAGCCCAACCATGAAACGCCTGTTGCTGTTGTCCGCCGCTGTGCTGCTGGGCGCCTGTTCCAAGGAAGAAGCTCCGCCAGAACCGGTACGGCCGGTGCTGTCCATAGAGGTGAAAGCGCTCAATCAAGAGAACCTCGGCCGGTTCGCCGGCAGCATTCAGGCCCGTTACGAAAGCAACGTCGGGTTCCGTGTGCCGGGGCGTATCGCCAGCCGTAACGTCGATGTCGGCGCCGAAGTACAGAAGGGCGCCTTGCTCGCCACCCTTGACCCCACCGATCAGCAGAACCAGTTGCGCTCGGCTCAAGGGGATCTGGCGCGTGTCCAGGCGCAGCTTATCAACGCCCAGGCCAACGCCCGGCGTCAGCAGGAGTTGTTCAATCGCGGGGTTGGCGCGCAGGCGCAACTGGACATCGCCCAGACCGATCTGAAAACCACCCAGGCGTCCCTCGATCAAGCCAGGGCCGCGGTCAATCAGGCGCAGGACCAACTCAACTACGTTGAACTGCGCACCGATCACAAAGCCATTGTCACCGCGTGGAGCGCCGAAGCCGGGCAAGTGGTGACCGCCGGCCAGCAAGTGGTGACCCTGGCGCAGCCGGACATCAAGGAAGCGGTGATCGACTTGCCCGACACCCTGGTCGATGATTTGCCGGCCGACGTGGTGTTCCAGGTCGCCTCACAGCTGGACCCGAGCATCACCAGCACCGCCATCGTGCGTGAAATCGAACCCCAGGCCCAAAGTGCGACCCGTACCCGTCGCGCCCGCCTGAGCCTGACCGATACGCCGCCGGGTTTTCACCTCGGCACGGCGATCAGCGTGACCCTCAGCTCCGCAATCAAGCCTCGCCTCGAACTGCCGGTGAGTGCGCTGCAAGAGGTCGATGGGAAAACGCGGATCTGGGTCATCGACCCGCAGACGCTAACCGTTGCGCCACGGGACGTCAGCGTGATCAGCCGGACCGATGCCACGGTGGTCCTGGCCAACGGCGTGAACTCTGGCGAGCGGGTGGTCAGTGCCGGTGTGAACAGCCTCAAACCGGGGCAGAAAGTGAAAATCGACGAGGGCAGCCCGCAATGAAAGGGAGTTTCAACTTATCCGAGTGGGCCCTCAAGCATCAGTCGTTTGTCTGGTATTTGATGTTCGTCGCGCTGCTGATGGGCGTGTTCTCGTACCTGAACCTGGGGCGCGAAGAAGACCCGTCGTTCACCATTAAAACCATGGTGATCCAGACCCGTTGGCCCGGTGCGACTCAGGAAGAAACCCTCAAACAGGTCACTGACCGGATCGAGAAAAAACTCGAAGAACTCGACTCGCTCGATTACGTGAAAAGCTACACCCGTCCCGGCGAATCGACGGTCTTCGTTAACCTGCTCGACACCACCAACGCCAAGGACATTCCGCAAATCTGGTACCAGGTGCGCAAGAAGATCAACGACATCCGCGGCGACTTCCCGCAAGGCCTGCAAGGGCCGGGCTTCAACGATGAGTTCGGCGACGTGTTCGGTTCGGTGTATGCCTTTACCTCTGACGGCCTGTCGATGCGCCAGCTACGCGATTACGTGGAACAGGTGCGTGCCGAAATTCGTGAAGTGCCAGGGTTGGGCAAGGTCGAAATGATCGGCGAGCAGGATGAAGTGCTGTACCTGAACTTCTCCACCCGCAAACTCGCCGCCCTCGGCATCGATCAGCGCCAGGTGGTGCAGAGCCTGCAATCACAGAATGCCGTGACCCCGGCGGGAGTGATCGAGGCCGGCCCTGAGCGGATTTCGGTGCGGACCTCGGGGCAGTTTGCCTCTGAGAAAGACCTGGCCAACGTCAACCTGAAGCTCAACGACCGCTTCTACCGACTGGCCGACATCGCCGACATCAGCCGTGGCTATGTCGATCCGGCCACCCCGGAGTTTCGTTTCAACGGCCAGCCGGCCATCGGCCTGGCAATCGCCATGAAGAAGGGCGGCAACATCCAGGCATTTGGCAAGGCGCTGCATCTGCGCATGAACGAGCTGACGGCCGACCTGCCGGTGGGCGTTGGCGTGCACAACGTTTCCGATCAGGCCGAAGTGGTGGAAGAAGCGGTCGGCGGTTTCACCAGTGCGTTGTTCGAGGCCGTGGTGATCGTGCTGATCGTCAGCTTCGTCAGCCTTGGCGTGCGCGCCGGGCTGGTGGTGGCATGTTCGATTCCGTTGGTGCTGGCGATGGTCTTCCTCTTCATGGAATACAGTGGCATCACCATGCAGCGGATTTCCCTCGGAGCGCTGATCATCGCCCTCGGCCTGCTGGTGGACGACGCGATGATCACGGTCGAGATGATGGTCACGCGCCTGGAAATGGGCGAAACCAAAGAGCAAGCGGCGACCTTCGCCTACACCTCGACCGCATTTCCGATGCTCACCGGCACGCTGGTTACCGTCGCCGGTTTCGTGCCGATCGGCTTGAACGCGAGCTCCGCCGGTGAGTACACCTTCACGCTGTTCGCGGTGATCGCGGTGGCCATGTTGGTGTCATGGATCGTCGCCGTGCTGTTCGCCCCGGTACTCGGTGTGCATATTCTGAGCACCAATGTGAAACCGCATGACGCAGAGCCAGGGCGCATCGGTCGGGCATTTAATGGCGGCCTGCTCTGGGCCATGCGCAATCGCTGGTGGGCCATCGGCATCACCGTGGCGCTGTTTGTGCTCTCGGTGTTTTCCATGCAGTTCGTGCAGAACCAGTTCTTCCCGTCCTCGGACCGCCCGGAAATTCTCGTCGACCTGAACCTGCCGCAAAACGCCTCGATCGCCGAAACCCGCAAAGCCGTGGACAAGCTCGAAGCGACGCTCAAGGGCGACCCGGACATCGTGCGCTGGAGCACCTACATCGGCGAAGGCGCGATCCGTTTCTACCTGCCCCTCGACCAGCAATTGCAGAACCCGTACTACGCGCAACTGGTGATCGTCAGCAAGGGCCTGGAGTCACGCACGGCGCTGACTGCTCGTTTGCAAAAGCGCTTGCGTGAAGAGTTCGTCGGCATCGGCAGTTACGTCCAGGCCCTGGAAATGGGCCCGCCGGTGGGGCGTCCGATTCAATATCGGGTCAGCGGTAAAGACATCGATCAAGTGCGCAAGCACGCGATCGCCCTGGCCACTGAACTGGATAAAAACCCGCATATCGGCGAGATCATTTACGACTGGAACGAGCCGGGCAAAGTGCTGCGCATCGACATCGCGCAAGACAAGGCGCGGCAACTGGGGCTGTCGTCGGAAGACGTGGCGAACCTGATGAACAGCATCGTCGTCGGCTCGCCGGTGACGCAGGTCGATGATGATATCTACCTGATCAACGTGGTCGGCCGCGCTGAAGATGCCGAGCGCGGCAGCCCGGAAACCTTGCAGAACTTGCAGATCGTCACCCCCGGCGGCACTTCGATTCCGCTGCTGGCGTTTGCCACGGTGCGCTACGAGCTGGAGCAACCGCTGGTATGGCGTCGTGACCGCAAACCGACCATTACCATCAAGGCTGCGGTGCGCGACGAGATTCAGCCGACCGACCTGGTGAAGCAGTTGCAACCGGACATCGACAAGTTCGCCGCCGGTTTGCCGGTGGGCTACAAAGTCGCCACTGGCGGCACGGTGGAGGAAAGCGGCAAGGCCCAGGGGCCGATTGCCAAGGTCGTGCCGTTGATGCTGTTTTTGATGGCGACCTTCCTGATGATCCAGTTGCACAGCGTGCAGAAGCTGTTCCTGGTGGCCAGCGTCGCGCCGCTCGGCTTGATCGGCGTGGTGCTGGCGCTGATTCCGACCGGCACGCCCATGGGATTCGTGGCGATCCTCGGGATTCTGGCGCTGATCGGCATCATCATCCGCAACTCGGTGATTCTGGTGACCCAAATCGATTCTTTCGAGAAGAGCGGTTATACGCCGTGGGACGCGGTGGTGCAGGCCACGGAACATCGGCGTCGGCCGATTTTGTTGACGGCAGCGGCGGCGAGCATGGGGATGATCCCGATTGCCCGCGAAGTGTTCTGGGGGCCGATGGCCTACGCGATGATTGGCGGGATAATCATCGCGACGTTGCTGACGCTGCTGTTTTTGCCGGCGCTGTATGTGGCCTGGTACAAAGTTCAGGAGCCGAAGAAACAAGCTACGTAATGATCGTTCCCACGCAGAGCGTGGGAACGATCAACGATCAGTCGGCTCGACGCCAAACGCTGGCCAACCAAGGCTGCTGCTCCCGCGGCAGCCCCGCTGGCCGGTAGTAATGCTCCAGCTCCACAAACCCCGCTTCGGTCAGCATTTCCTGCCACACCTGAAGATCGTAATACGCGCCATACCGCGGCCCGTTCCAGCCTTCCTGATTCTCGCCACGCGGATTGGAACTGAACAACACGCCGCCCGGTTTCAACGCCTCGCGCAACTGCTTCAACACCCGCGGCAATTCCTGGCTCGGCACATGAAACAGCACCGCATTGGCAAATATCCCGTCAAACCGCTCGGCCGGCAGATCGAGTTTCAGAAAGTCCTGCTGCCAGACCTCGCAACCACTGTCGTCCCGGGCCATCTGCGCAAGCTTTTCCGAACCGTCGAGCCCGATGGCGATGTGGCCCAGGCGGGTGAAGGTTTTCAGGTCACGGCCAGGGCCACAGCCAAAGTCGAGAATGCTGAACGGCGCCTTACTCTGGATGTGCCGTAGCAGGGCATCGATGTTCTGGCTGACATCGTGATCGCGAGTGCCTTCACGGAAGTCTTCGGCCACCGCGTTGTAATGGCCCAGGGTGGTGGAGGTGATCTGCTCCAGGTCGGCGGGAGTCTGTTTCATGGTCGGCTGCACAGAAAAAGAGAGAAGCACTGACTATAAGCGCTTTCGCGCTTTAAAAGATCGCAGCCTGCGGCAGCTCCTACGGGAGCGGCACATGGCGCGGTTCTGTAGGAGCTGCCGAAGGCTGCGATCTTTTGATCTTGACTCAGCTCTGCTTCATCCCCAGACATTCGATGGACCGATCAACCATCGCCTTGGCGATCTCCAGCAAATGCCAAATGGAAAATACCAATGCCCTGTCGGAGCCTTTGAGGTGGTCACCACACTGATAAGCCGTGGCCGACGCACAGCGCAACAGATCCGCCACATAGAGCTGGGCGTCTTCGAAGCTCACGTCTTTGCTGACGTTGTAGAAGCGCAGTTCATCCGGGGCCGAAGGTTGCTTGCCGGTGAGGTGGAAATCGATCGCACGGTAAAGCGCGGAACGGTCCTTGAGCAGGTCGTCGGTAAAGGCTTTGTTGGAGGATGTGTCGGGAGGTGGATCGGGGATGGATCTTTCCATGAGTGTTGCTCCTATTGCTGCATGGGAGCCGTCACTTTTCGCCTACTAAACGATGGGGTGGCGGCTGTACGCAGGTTAGTAGGCCGGTCAATAGGAAAACCGGTGCACCCGAAGGTGCCCTACGCACAGCCACCATATTCAGCATCCGACAAAAAGTGCCAGACATGAGCATGAACCGCTATGCGCCTATTGATCCGGGCTACTAAACCCGATCACTGATGAGCAGTGACGAACCGAGACTAGCCACTCGATTTGGAAGGCGCAAGCGAGCGGAATGATCTAGGAAATGTCCTGCAAATGAAAGGGATCTGGCCTGCTGGCACCTTGATTTTCCTGTGAGAAAATTTCCCTTCTGGAGTGGGTCATTAACTGTGGCAGCGGTGCTTTTGTGGCGAGGGAGCTTGCTCCCGCTGGGCTGCGAAGCAGCCCCAAAGCCATTCCATGAGGTGGGTCAGATAAACCGGGGTGGCAGGTTTTGCGATTGCTGCGCAATCGAGCGGGAGCAAGCTCCCTCGCCACAAAAGCCTGCGACCTCCACCATGCTTAGCGCTTGTTGAGGCCCCGCGCCAACCGATCCCCACCCAACTGAATCACCGCCACCAACACCACCAGCAACACAATCACCGTCAACATGATCTGGCTGTCAAAGCGCTGATACCCATATCGATAAGCAATGTCGCCCAACCCACCAGCGCCAATCGCCCCGGCCATGGCCGAGGAGTTGATCATGGTCACCAAGGTAATGGTGAAGCCACCGACGATCCCCGGCAGCGCCTCGGGCAACAGCACATGCCAGACGATATGCCAACGCCGGCACCCCATCGCTTGCGCCGCTTCGATCAACCCGTGGTCGACTTCCCGCAGGCTGACTTCGGCGATGCGCGCGAAGAACGGTGTGGCGGCGATGGTCAGCGGCACCACCGCCGCCCAAACGCCATAGGTGGTGCCGACGATCAACCGGGTGAACGGAATCAGCGCCACCATCAAAATCAGAAACGGAATCGAGCGGAACAGGTTCACGAACGCGCCCAGTGCGCGGTTCAGCGCCGGTGCTTCGTAGATCCCGCCCTTGGTGCTGGTGACCAGGATCACCGCCAGCGGAATGCCCACCAACAGCGCGATCAGTGACGACACGCCGACCATCAGGAAGGTATCGATGAAACCTTGCAGAAATCGATCAAACCACATAACCCAGCACCTCCACCTGTTGCGCCCAATGACTGGCGCGCTGACGCAATTCCTCGGCGCCGAGGGACGAACCGGTCACCGCCAGCAGCAATTGCCCCAGCGCGTGGCCCTGAATCCGCTCCACGCCCCCTTGCAGCAAACGCACGCGGCCACCGAGGGCGCTGAACAGCGCCGCCAGGTCTGGCTCGTCGCGGGTATTGCCGGTGAATTGCAAACGCAGCACCAGGGCGGCGTCCGAAGACTGCGGCTGTGCCCGCAAGCGGCTTTGCAGTTCTTCCGGCAGACCGTGTTGCAGCGGCGCGAGCAAGGTCTTGCTGACCTCATGTTGCGGGTTGCCGAAGACTTCCCAGACCGGCCCTTGTTCGACGATTCGCCCGTGCTCCAACACCACGACCCGATCGCAGATATCGCGGATCACCGCCATCTCATGGGTGATCAGCACGATGGTCAGGCCCAGGCGCTGATTGATCTCGCGCAACAGGCCGAGGATCGATTGGGTGGTCTCCGGATCAAGGGCCGAAGTCGCCTCGTCGCACAGCAGAATTTCCGGGTCATGCACCAACGCACGGGCGATGCCGACACGTTGTTTCTGCCCGCCGGAAAGCTGCGCCGGATACGCCTTGTGTTTGCCTTGCAGGCCGACCAGTTCCAGCAATTCACGGACCTTCTGCTCGCGTTTTTCCTTGGGCACACCGGCGACTTTCAGCGGCAACTCGACGTTCTGCCAAACCGTCTTGGCCGACATCAGATTGAAGTGCTGGAAGATCATGCCGATCCGTCTGCGCAGCGCCACCAGGCGGTCTTCATCGAACTCGCCGATGTCCACTTGATCGATCAGCACTCGCCCGCTGCTCGGTTGTTCGAGACGATTGATGGTGCGGATCAGCGACGACTTGCCGGCACCGCTGCGCCCGATGATGCCGAACACTTCACCGCGCTGGATCGCCAGGTCGATACCGTGCAGGGCCGCCACCGGACCTTGCTGGCCGTTGTAGGTTTTGCCCAGGCCGATGAAGCGCACGTGGGCGCGGTTCAGCTCGGGGGGCAACTCGGTACGTTCAGCACTTGATGGCTCTGGAATCTCCAGTCGCCGTTGGATGGCGGCCGTCATGCTCAGCTTTCCCAACCGGCTTGATAGAGCTTGCCGTGGGTCTTGTCCAGCGCTGCGCGAACCGCTGGTGAGTGCTGATAGATGTCGACGAATTTGATCAGGCGCGGGTCGGTTTTACTTTTCGGCTGGATCACGAACTGGATCACGTATTCCTTGTGATCGAGACCATCGAACAGCAGCGCGGAGCTGGCATCGAAGGTTTTCGACAGGCGAATGTAGGCCGGGTAACCCTGGACCAGATCGGCGTCGTCATAGGCGCGTACCAGTTGCACGGCTTCGACCTGGAGGATTTTGATTTTCTTCGGGTTGGCGATGATGTCTTCTTCGGTGGCCTTGTAGCCGACGCCCTGTTTGAGCGTGATCAGGCCGGCCTTGGCCAGCAGTTGCAGGCCGCGACCGCTATTGATCGGGTCGTTGGCGATGGCGACGCTGGCGCCTTCTGGCAACTCGTCGAAGCTTTTGTATTTCTTCGAATAGAGGCCGACGTTGTTGATGATGCCCGGGGCGAACGGCACCAGGTCAAAACCGGCGGCGGCCTTTGCATTTTCCAGGAACGGGATGTGCTGGAAGTAGTTCACGTCGATGTCGCCCGAGGCGAGGCTGACGTTGGGAGCGATCCAGTCGCTGAACTCCACGAGTTCGACTTTCAGGCCTTGTTTGTTGGCTTCTTCTACGGCGGCCTCCAGGGGAATGGCGAAGGCGGCGGTGGTGCCGACCTTCAACGGCGCGTCGGCGGCGAAGGTGACGGAGCTGAAGAGGCCGAGGGCCAGGGCCAGTGCTTTGACTGGGTGGGATAAGAGTTTTTTGGTCATGATGATTTTCCAGTCAATTGTTTAATGTGCATGCTTTTGTGGCGAGGGAGCTTGCTCCCGCTGGGCTGCGAAGCGGCCCCAAAGCCATTCAATGAGTTCAGTCAGTTGAAACTCGCCAGCAGGTTTTGCGACTGCTGCGCAGTCGAGCGGGGCGATGCGGCGTTCCGACAAGCTCCCTCGCCACAGGTTTTAGTGTCGGTAGTGGGAGCCCGTGTGTTGCTCAGGCAAATACGCGTCACGCTGAAACAGTTTTTCCCGCAGGCTGCCGTCGTCGTAAGCAGTCTTGTACGAGCCCCTGCGCTGCAATTCCGGAATCACCAGCTCAATGAAATCCACATAGCTTTCCGGGGTGACGATCCGTGTCAGGTTGAAACCGTCCAGGCCGGTTTCGGCGATCCACGATTCCAGCTCATCGGCCACTTGCTCAGGTGAGCCGACCACGGTGATGTAGCGGCCTCCGAGGGCGTGTTGTTCCAGCAATTTGCGGCGGGTCCAGTCGTTGTTTTGCAGGCTCTTGGTGGCGGACTGGATGGCGTTGCTCTTCACGTACTGGATCGGTTCGTCGAGTTCGCACTCGGAAAAATCGATCCCGGTGGACGCCGAAAAGTGCGCCACGCCGGCCTCGGCGCTGGCGTAGCTCAGGTACTCGGCATGCTTGGCCCACGCCAGTTCTTCGGTGGCGCCGACGATCACGTTCAAGCCCATGAACACCTTGATGTCCCAAGGATTGCGCCCGGCCTCGACGGCACTGGCGCGAACCTTGTCCACTTGAACCCGGGTCGCCGGTTTGTTCTGGCCGCTGATGAACACGCACTCGGCATGCCGACCGGCGAACAGCAGGCCGCGATCCGAGCTGCCGGCCTGGAACAGCACTGGCGTGCGTTGCGGCGACGGCTCGCAGAGGTGATATCCCTCGACCTGATAGAACTCGCCCTTGTGCTCGACCTTGTGCACTTTGTCTGGCTGGGCGTAGATCCGTTGCTCGCGGTCGTTGAGCACCGCGCCGTTTTCCCAGCTGCCTTCCCAGAGTTTGTAGAGCACTTGCAGGTATTCGTCGGCCTGGTCGTAGCGTCGATCGTGTTCCACCTGTTCACTGAGGCCCATGGCCTTGGCAGCACTGTCCAGATAGCCGGTGACGATGTTCCAGCCGACCCGCCCACGACTCAGATGATCGAGGGTCGACAGGCGTCGGGCGAACAGATACGGCGGCTCGTAGGTCAGGTTGGCGGTCAGGCCGAAGCCGAGGTTCCTGGTGACCGCGGCCATGGCCGAGACCAGCAGCAGCGGGTCGTTGACCGGCAACTGGATCGACTCTTTGAGCGGCACGTCGACCGAGTTCTGGTAGACGTCGTACACGCCGACGATGTCGGCGATGAACAGACCGTCGAACAGTCCGCGCTCCAGCAGCTGTGCCAGTTCGGTCCAGTACTCGATAGTCTTGTACTGGGTGGACGTGTCCCGTGGATGGGTCCACAGGCCATGGTTGATGTGCCCGATGCAGTTCATGTTGAACGCGTTGAGCAGGATCTTCTTTTTGGCGTCGGCCATCAGATCGTCCCCCGCAACGGAGGGTTTTCATCGTTTAGGTAGTAATTGCCCACCGCGTGATACTTCCAGCGCACCGGGTCATGCAGCGTATGAACCCGGGCGTTGCGCCAGTGGCGATCCAGGCCGTGTTCGATCAGGGTTGCCTGGCTGCCGGCGAGTTCGAACAGCGTGCTGCCGGCGGCGAGCGAGATTTCGGTGCTGATGGCCCGGGCTTCGGCAACCGCAATCGACGCTGCGGCGACAGTCTCGGCATTGGTGTCGGCCTGGGCCCGGTCGAGGAATTCGCCGGAGCGCTCCAGCAAGGCTTCGGTGGCGTGCAGACGAATACTCAAGTGGCCGAAACTCATGATGGTCAGCGGGTCTTCGGTGGCTGTTTCATGCGTGGCGTCGATCCATGGCCGGGTTTTGGTCCGCACGAAATGCAGTGCATCTTCGTAGGCTGCGCGGGCAATGCCGGTATCGATCGCGGCGTGGAGAATCTGCGCCAATGGACCGACAGTGGTCGGGCGTTCGAACGCGCTTTGAAATGGAATCACGTCCTCGGCGGCAACGTAGACATCTTCGAACACCACCGAACCGCTGCCGGTGGTGCGCTGGCCGAAGCCGCTCCAGTCGTCGATGACCGTCAGGCCTTTGCTGTTGTGCGGGACGAAGGCCAGCTGCTGCACGCCGTTTTCATCCACTACTGAGGTGGGGATGCGCTGGGCGTAAATGGCGCCGGTGGCGTAGAACTTGCGGCCGTTGATGCGATAGCCGTCACCGTCGCGGGTCAGGCGGGTGACGCGGTCATGGGCGGTTTTGGTGCCCAGTTCCGCCAGTGCATTGCCGAAACGCTGGCCGGCCAGCACTTCGGCGTACAGGCGCTTTTTCTGCTCATGGCTGCCGTTCACACGGAGCACTTCGAGGGCGTAGAAATGGTTCTGCGGGATCTGCCCCAGGGAGCCGTCAGCCTGGGCGATCAACGCGATCACTTTGGCCAGGGTGACGTTGGAAACCCCGGCGCCGCCGTATTCCTTTGGCACGCTGATGCCCCAAAGGCCCGAACGGGAAAACACTTCCAGTTCCGGGTGCGGCAAACGACGTTCGCGGTCGCGCAGGGCGCTGTCGCGTTTGAAGTCGTCGGCCAGGTCACCGGCGACGATCAGGGCTTGCTCATCGCTGGTAATGACCGCGACGTTTCGAGAAAGAGACATGTGTTTCTCCAGCGATCTGGTCGTTAAATCCAGGAGTGGCGAGCCGGCAACGTGCCGTTCAAGTGATAAGCGCCAACCGCGTGATACTTCCAGCGCACCGGGTCGTGCAGCGTGTGCACCCGGGCATTGCGCCAGTGGCGGTCGAGGTTGAATTCGGCGAGGGTGGCGCGGCTGCCGGCCAGTTCGAAGAGTTTTTCGCTGGCCGGCAGCGAGATCTCGGTGGTCAGCACTTTGGCCTCGGCCACGGCAATCGAGGCGCGGGCCGCGGACTCGGTGGTGAGCGGCGCGGCGTTGACCTGATCGAGCACTTGCCCGGCCTTGCGCAGCAGCGCTTCGGCGGCGTGCAGTTCGATTTTCAGCTTGCCGATATCGGCGATCACGTAGAGGTCGTCGCTGGCCCGTTCGACCTTGGCGTCGATCCAGGGCCGGGCACGGGTTTTCACGAATTCGATGGCGTCATCGATTGCGCCCCGGGCGATGCCGGCGTCGATGGCTGCTTGAATCAGTTGCGACACGGCGCCCTGAGTGTTCGGGCTGTCGTTGATCCTCCAGTTGTCCACCACCAGCTCGGCGTCGACCCGCACGTTGTTGAGCAAAATGGTGCCGCTGGCGGTGGTGCGCTGGCCGAAACCTGACCAGTCATCAACGATGCGCAAGCCCGGCGTGCCGCGCCGAACGAAGGCCAGCACTTGCTTGCCGTCGTCGTTCAGCGCCTTGACGGCCACCCAATGGGCGAACAATGCGCCGGTGGAGTAGAACTTCTGCCCGTTGATGACGAAGCCATCGCCGTCGGCGGTGATTCGCGCCTTGAGCTCCAGGGTATTTTTGGTACCGCGCTCAGGGCCTGCGTTACCGATCCGCCAGCCTTCGAGCACGCTTTTGAACAGCTGCTTTTTCTGCGACTCGGTGGCACTGCCCAGTATCAGGTTGAGAATCCCGAACTGGTTCTGCGGGATCTGCCCCAAGGCCGGGTCGGCTGCGGAAATGATCGCGAAGACTTCGGCAACGGTGACGAATGAAACCTGTGGGCCGCCGTACTCACGCGGGATGGCAATGCTGCCCAGGCCGCTGCGGGTGAACTGTTCGATTTCCGACCAGGGCAACTTGCGCTGCTGGTCACGTTTGGCGGCGTGCAGGCGGGCGACTTGCGCCAGCTCTTGGGCAGCCTTGATGGCTTGTGCGTCGTTGCGCAAGACCTGCGCGGGCAACAACAACGGGGCGATGTCCAGATCACTCTGGATGATTGCATCTGCCAGACTGGACATCAGTGCCGCTCCTTGGCTGCACGCAATGCCCTGGCGATTTGCACTGGGGTGATTGTGTTCCGGACCATACCTACCTCACATCTCATGAAAACGCCGCAGGTGTTGCGGCGAACGAAAAACACGAATGTCCGGTGGTCCGGTGTATATACCCTAAACGCGTATAAATAATTAATGAACTAACTTTTAGGAATATGCATAGAAGGGTGGCATCGCCAGGACGGTCGAGCCCTGTGGCGAGGGAGCAAGCTCCCTCGCCACAAAAAGCCCTCATATCGTGCACTACAGGCGCTTCACTTCTTTCGAGGCTCAGCAGCTTTGAGCACTTCTTTGGGCGGCACTTTCAGGTAAGGATTGGCACAGCCGATCTTCAGCGTGCGGGCCGGTGCCCAGCGCGAGTTGTTACCCACCCGGTCGAGGATGCAGTAGGTCACTTCCAGTCGAAGGTCTTCGCCGGCTTCGAGAATGATTGCCGGCGGCACCCAGACGTGAATCGGCTGACCCACATCGTCGGCCTTGAGTTTGGGCAGGTCCATGCGCACATCGCCCCAGCGCAGGGTGATTTCGTCGTCGGTGGCCATATTCAGATACGGTTCGATGGTCAATGGCACACCGCGCTTGACCTGGTTCGGATTGACCCCCTGACGGCGAATGGTCTCGGGGATGAACACCGGCGCCAGGCTCTGGTTTTCCTCATCGCAAAGGGGCGAGGGCAGGCCGCCCGGGCAATCGAGTTTGATCTGGACGTGCGCCGCCGGTGATATCGCTGGCCCTTGCCCGATCTGCATGACCTTGTAATGGACGCGAGCAGAACCGTTGGCAATGAAGCTTTCCGGCACCCGCAGGCTCACCGCTTTGCCGCCATGGTCAGTCCCCAACACGCTGGAGGCCACGTAGCAGTTGTTCCAGAACAGCTCGATCAGGTCGCCTTCGTCCATGCCGGGATAAGTCGGCACGTCGATCATAAGATGAGCGGCCGAGGTGATGCTGATGCCGGCCTTGTGAGTTTGCGCCAGGGTCGGGGCTGCAAGTTCGGGTTTGTTCGAAGTGCTTGTCATGGGGTTCTCTCCTTGAAGCCTTACCGCGAAGTCCGTTTCTGAAAGATCGAAAGGCGTGAATTACCAGGCAACAAAACGATTCACTTTTTGTGTATTTGAAGAGTGATCGAGTTTGATGAAAGTCGCTTGTTGGAGACTAGATAAGAGTGGGTTCGAATAGGTGTCAATAGTGTTTGTCGATTAAAGGTTGGTTCTTGGGTTATTCAGAAATCTCCTACACGGTGTAGTTAATAAACCCCATTGTCCTGTCGAATTCAGTCCGGTATTTGGGGGTGTGTATGCCTTGGAGGCAGCAACCCATTGACTGTAGGTGGCGAGGATTTTTATGGATTTTAAGCGAGGTGAATCTATTGCAGGACATATATATGTACCGCATGGGAGGGTGGGAAGTTATCTACGATTGGAGTTGATCAAGGCGGTTGTAGAAGGCGAATGCAGGATTTTATAAGTCGGAGAAAGTGCCACTTCCATCCATGGAAGTTGACGGTTTTTAGTGGGAATTGAACTAGGCGTTGTTCAGGAACTTGCTTAGAAACTGCTTCGTCCGTTCTTCTTTCGGGTTGGCAAAGAGCGCCTTGGCTTCGCCCTGTTCGACAATCACACCCTTGTCGAAAAACACCACACGGTTGGCCACGTCCCGAGCAAACCCCATCTCGTGGGTGACGATCACCATGGTGCGTTTCTCTTCAGCCAGGCCACGGATGGTCGCCAATACTTCGCCCACCAATTCCGGGTCCAGCGCCGAGGTCGGTTCATCGAACAGGATCACTTCCGGTTCCATCGCCAGCGCCCGGGCAATCGCCACACGCTGTTGCTGACCGCCGGAGAGGCGTCGCGGGTAAGCGTCTTCCTTGCCCGCCAGGCCGACCTTGGCCAACAGCTTTTTACCCAAGGCAACGGCGTCGGCTCGTGGAATCTTTTTCACCACGATCGGCCCTTCGATGACGTTTTCCAAGGCTGTGCGATGGGGGAACAGATTGAAGTTCTGGAACACAAAACCCACGTGCTGGCGAAGGCGTCGTACCAGGCTCTGCTGCTGGTTCAGGGGGCGGCTGCCATCGATCTCGATGTCGCCGACCTTGATCCGGCCGCTGGTGGGTTCTTCCAGAAAATTCAGGCAACGCAGGAACGTGGTCTTGCCCGAGCCGCTGGGGCCGATGATTGCCACTACCTCGCCTTCCTTCACCTGCAGATCGATGCCGTTGAGCACCACCTGACCCTTGAACTGCTTTGTCAGTTTTTCCACGACAATCATTGGGTCAGGACTCCTGGTCGTGCCGATTGACCCGCTCTTCCAACTTGTTCTGCAGGTGCGAAAGCACCGTGGCCAGAACCCAGTAGATCAGCGCGGCGGCAAGATACATGGTGAAAATTTCGAAGGTACGGGCGGTGATCAGCTGTGCCTGGCGGAACAGCTCCGGCACCTGAATGGTGGCCGCCAGCGCGGTATCCTTGACCAGCGAGATGAAGCTGTTGCCCAACGGTGGCAGGGCCGTGCGCATCGCTTGCGGCAGAATGGCCCGGCGCAGGGTTTGCGCGCGGGTCATGCCGATACTGGCCGCAGCTTCCCATTGGCCGCGCTCGATGGAGCTGATCGCGGCACGCAGGATTTCGCAGGCGTAGGCCGCCATGTTCAGCGAGAAACCGATCAGGGCCGCCGGCAGCGGATCAAGTTCGATGCCCAATTGCGGCAAGCCGTAATAGATCACGAACAGTTGCACCAGCAACGGCGTGCCGCGAAAGAACGACACGTAGATGCGGGAAATCCAGCTCACCAGTTTGAAGCGCGACAGGCGCATCAACGCCAGGCCGAAGCCCATCAGCAGGCCGAAGAACATTCCGCCCAGGCTCAGGATGACCGTGTAATACGCGCCCTTGAGCAGGAAGGGCGCGGAGTCCAGCGCGAGTTGGAAAGCTTCTCCCATTATTGAGTGACGTCAGCGCTGAAGTATTTTTCCGAAAGCTTTTTCAGCGTACCGTCGGCACGCAGCTTGTCGATGGCTTTGTTCACCGCGGCCAGCAGTTCAGGCTCGCCTTTGCGCAGGGCAATACCGGCCTCTTGGCGGGAGAACGCTTCGCCGGCGGCGGCAGTGTCCTTGGCCTTCCTGGCGTATTCCAGCGCGGCCAGGCGGTCGATCAGAATGGCGTCGATGCGGCCGACGCGCAGATCCTGGAACTTGCTCGGGTCATCTTCGTAGGTGCGGACGTCAGCCTTCGGCACATTCTCTTTCACCCACTGCTCGTAGTTGGTGCCCAGGCCTACGCCGACTTTCTTGCCGGCCAGATCGGCGGCGGTCTTGATGGTGTCTTTGTTTTTGGTCAGGGTCAGCGCCTGAATCCCGGAAACGGTGTACGGCTCGGAGAAGTCGTACTTCTTCTTGCGCTCTTCGGTGATGGTCACCTGGTTGATCACCGCGTCCAGACGCTTGGATTCCAGGGCCGCGAGGATGCCTTCCCATTTGGTCGGCTGCAGTTTGACCTTCACGCCCAGCTCTTTGGCCAAGGCTTCGGAGAACTCGACTTCGAAGCCGCTCAGTTTGCCGGCCTCGTCGACGAAGCTGAACGGTGGATAAGTGCCTTCCAGGCCGACGTTGATCACGCCCGCGTCCTTGATCTTTTGCAGTTGCTCTCCGGCAACCGCTTGCCCGAGCAGGCCGGCGCTCAGCGCCAGGCCCAACGAGCCCACCAGCAGATTTCTACGTAGTGCGGAAAAATTCATGACAAGCCCCTGTGTTTTCTTATGGAAGACGCTTAAGGAAAGTTGGCAAATTCGGGATTTGAACGACTGCGATATCCTGCCCTAAAGCAGCTTATGCGTCTCGCTGCAAATTCGCCTGCGGCGCGACTATATGATGGGATTTTTAGATTGGAAAATAATAAATATTAAGTTTGTTATTCTTTAAATGAATATTTGAGGGGTGCATTCCTGTGGCGAGGGGGCTTGCCCCCGTTCGGCTGCGAAGCAGTCGTAATGTCTGCTGACTCGATATGACTGCCGGACACAAGGGGCCGCTGCGCGACCCAACGGGGGCAAGCCCCCTCGCCACAGGACTATCGGTTACAGAAAATCTTTGTAGGCAAACAACGCCGGCGCCCCGCCGGTGTGCAGGAAGATGATCGGGCCGTCATCGAAGCGCTGGCGCCCGATGCCGTCGAGCAAACCGGCCATGGCCTTGCCGGTATACACCGGGTCCAGCAACAACCCTTCCTGGCTCGCCAACAGCTTCACCGCCGCCAGCGTCCCGGCATTCGGCTCGCCATAACGCGGGCCGAAATATTCGTCCCACAGTTCGACTTTGAAACTCGCCGGCAGGTCCACGCCCAACAGCTCGGCAGTGCGTTCGGCGAGGCCCTGGACTTTCGGTCGTTGAGCTTCATCGCTACGGGAAACGGTCACGCCGATCACTGGCAAATCCGGCAGTACTTCGCTCAATGCCAGCGCCAGGCCGCTATGGGTGCCGGCACTGCCGGAAGCCAGGACTACGGCGGCGAATTGCAGCCCGGTGTCCTTGATCTGCTCGGCCAGTTCCAGACCCGCACGGACATAACCCAAAGCGCCCACCGCATTGGAGCCACCAATCGGCACCAGATAGGGTTTCTTGCCGTTGCTGCGCAGACGTGCGGCCAGCGCTTGCAATTGCTCGTCAGCGTTGTCGAGGTTTTCCACCAACTCGACTTTGGCATCGAACAGGTCCAGCAACAGCCGATTGCCATTGCCGAGGTAGTTGCTATCGTCAGTGCCGAGCGGGTTCTCCAGCAGCGCCACGCAGCCCAGGCCAAGCTTGGCCGCAATGGCGGCGGTTTGGCGCACGTGGTTGGACTGGATCGCGCCAGCGGTGATCAGTGTATCGGCGCCCTGGGCCAGGGCATCGGCGGCGAGGTATTCGAGTTTGCGCAGCTTGTTGCCGCCCAGTGCCAATGGCGTCAGGTCATCGCGTTTGACGTACACATCGCGGCCCAGCCAGGTCGACAGGCGTTCGAGTTTTTCCAATGGGGTAGGGTGACCGAGCAGGTCGAGGCGGTTAAAACGGGCAAGCTGTTGTTTGATCATGGGTCCGTACTGGCGGAGAAAGATGTCTGGACTATAGGCACGGGTATTTAGCGGGGCAACTGCCAATCGCTTATAGCCAAAAGTATTGTTCCCAGCACTATTGGTTCTTAATTCGGCTGCAAGTCGTTGCCGTAAAGTAATCGCCGTCAGCGCGGCCAGACAGTCCGGCCGCCCGTGAGGAGTTTTTACCGTGAGCGAGCGTTCCAGCCATTGGCAATTGCAGACCATCGTCAGCCAACTGCGTACGGCGCGCGACCAGTGGCGCGCACAAAACGGCCGCGCCAGCACCGAGCAGGGCGGTCGCGAGTTGCCGTCCCGAGCGGCCATGGCGGACATTCTCGAAGCCTTGTGCGGTGCGTTGTTTCCGATGCGTCTGGGGCCGGTGGATTTGCGTGAGGAGAGTGAGGACTTCTACGTCGGCCACACACTCGACGTGGCGTTGAATGCATTGCTGGCTCAGGCGCGGCTCGAATTGCGCTACGTCGCTCGTCACAGTGCCGGGGGCGACTCTGAAGTCGAAGCCAAGGCCATCCGGATCATTCAGGACTTCGCCCTCGCTCTGCCGGAATTGCGCAGCCTGTTGGACACCGACGTGCTGGCGGCCTATCACGGCGATCCGGCGGCTCGCAGTGTCGATGAAGTGTTGCTGTGCTACCCGGGAATCCTGGCGGTGATTCACCATCGCCTGGCCCACCATTTGTACCGCGCCGGGTTGCCGTTGCTGGCGCGGATCAGCGCGGAAATCGCCCACTCGGCCACCGGTATCGACATCCACCCTGGCGCGCAGATCGGTCGCAGTTTCTTCATCGACCACGGCACGGGTGTGGTGATCGGCGAGACCGCGATCATTGGTGAGCGGGTGCGGATATATCAGGCCGTGACGTTGGGCGCCAAGCGCTTCCCGGCGGACGAAGACGGCCAGTTGCAGAAGGGCCATCCGCGGCATCCGATCGTCGAGGACGACGTGGTGATCTATGCCGGCGCGACGATTCTGGGACGGATCACCATCGGCAAGGGCTCGACGATTGGTGGCAACGTCTGGCTGACCCGCAGCGTGCCAGCGGGGTGCAACCTGACCCAGGCGAATCTGCAGCATGATGACGGGACGCAGAAGTAAGCCAGGTGACACTTTGCGCTTTTTGTGGCGAGGGAGCTTGCTCCCGCTCGGTTGCGCAGCAACCGCAATATAGATAACCAGTTAAATCCACATAGAGGCGGTCGCGATTTTTGGGGCCGCTTCGCGGCCCAACGGGGGCAAGCCCCCTCGCCACAATCCTTCCTTCAGCCAGGGTGAGACGAGCTACCGCCGAGCCCAGCGATTAGTCCTTAGCACCCTATTCATGTTTAACTTGAACGTTCATTCAAGTTAAACCGGTGGTTCGCCGCCCGCTCACAACAGGAGGCTTGCCTTTGCTGAGTCCGATTTTTACAGCCACGTTTTCCCCCCTCGAGGTGCACCTTTCGTGAGTGCATCGTCCATCCCCGCAAGCGGCCAGGTCCGCATGAATCCGCCGGTGTTTTATTTCGCGGCGACCTTCATTTTGTTGTTCGCCGTCGTGGTCATGGCGATCCCCGAACAGGCCGGTGCCTGGCTGTTGCAAGCGCAAAACTGGGCGGCCAATACGGTCGGCTGGTACTACATGCTCGCGATGACGCTGTATCTGGTCTTCGTGGTGGTCACCGCCTTGTCCGGCTACGGCAAGATCAAGCTCGGTGCCGACCACGACGAGCCCGAATTCAGTTACTTGTCCTGGGCCGGCATGCTGTTCGCCGCCGGGATCAGCATCACGCTGTTTTTCTTTTGCGTGTCCGAACCACTTACGCATTTGGTGCAACCACCGCAAGGCGAGGCCGGTACGGCGGAGGCGGCGCGTCAGGCGATGCAGATTCTGTTTCTGCACTGGGGCCTGCACGGCTGGGGCGTGTTCGCCTTCGTCGGCATGGCGCTGGCCTATTTCGCCTATCGACATAACCTGCCGCTGGCCCTGCGTTCGGCGCTGTACCCGCTGATCGGCAAGCGTATCAACGGGCCCATCGGTTACGCGGTGGACGGCTTCGGCATCATCGCCACGGTGTTCGGCCTCGGTGCCGACATGGGCTTTGGCGTATTGCACCTCAACTCGGGCCTGGACTATCTGTTTGGCATCGCCCACACCCAGTGGATTCAGGTCGGCCTTATCACGCTGATGATGGGCGCGGCGATCATCGTCGCCGTGTCCGGCGTCGACAAAGGCGTGCGGGTGATGTCCGACATCAACATGCTGCTGGCCTGTGCGCTGCTGCTGTTCGTGTTGTTCGCCGGCCCCACCCAGCACTTGCTCAATACCCTTATCCAGAACCTCGGCGATTACCTCGGTGCCTTGCCGATGAAGAGTTTCGACCTCTACGCCTATGACAAACCCAGCGACTGGCTGGGCGGCTGGACGGTGTTCTACTGGGCCTGGTGGATTGCATGGTCGCCGTTCGTGGGCCTGTTCATTGCGCGGATTTCCCGTGGCCGGACCATCCGCGAATTCGTCTTCGGCGTGCTGTTGATCCCGCTCGGTTTCACCCTGGCGTGGATGTCGATCTTCGGCAACAGCGCCATCGATCAGGTGCTCAACCACGGCATGAGCGCGCTCGGCATGTCGGCCATCGACAACCCGTCGATGACGCTTTACCTGCTGCTGGAGACCTACCCGTGGAGCAAAACCGTGATCGCGGTCACGGTGTTCATCAGCTTCGTGTTCTTCGTCACCTCCGCCGACTCCGGCACCGTGGTGTTGTCGACCTTGTCCGCCAAGGGTGGCAATCCCGATGAAGACGGGCCGAAATGGTTGCGAGTGTTCTGGGGCGCGATGACGGCACTGGTGACCAGTGCGCTGTTGTTCTCCGGCAGCATCGACGCATTGAAGTCGGCGGTGGTGCTGACGTCGTTACCGTTCTCGATGATTTTGCTGCTGATGATGTGGGGCCTGCACAAGGCGTTTTATCTAGAGTCGCAGAAGCAGATCGCGCAATTGCATTCCCTCGCACCGGCATCTGGATCACGGCGCGGCGGTTGGCGTCAGCGCTTGAGTCAGGCAGTGCATTTCCCGTCTCGGGATGAGGTTTATCGCTTCCTTGATACAACGGTGCGCCCGGCCATTGAGGAAGTGACGGCCGTGTTTGTCGAGAAGGGATTGCATGTGGTCACTCAGCCCGATCCGGCCAACGACAACGTTAGCCTGGAAATCGGTCACGGCGAACTGCATCCGTTCATCTATCAGGTGCAAATGCGTGGCTACTTCACCCCGTCCTTCGCCCGTGGCGGCATGGGTTCCAAGCAACTCAACAACCGTCGTTACCACCGTGCCGAAGTGCATTTGCGCGAGGGCAGTCAGGACTACGATCTGGTGGGTTACACCAAGGATCAGGTGATCAACGACATCCTCGACCAGTACGAACGGCACATGCAGTTTTTGCATTTGGTGCGTTGATCGACCGGTGGCGCTCAGGTCTCGCTGCTCAACACCATGAACAGCACCAGTGCCGCCACCGGTACGCCGAACACCGCGCTGCCCACCACCAGTTCCGCGCTCAACGGTTGGCCAGCGTTGACCATTCCGACTGCGCCGTTGATCAAGGTCAACGCCAGCCACAGCACGACAAAGCTGTAGGCCAGGGTCTGACGGGAGAAACCGATTTTCTCGCCGATGAACAGCATCAGTGCCAGCAGGATCAGGCCGAAGAAGATGATGATCGTGGTGTGCATGATGCGTTCCGCCCTTCAGATGTGTGCTGCCTTACGGATTCAGCCCAATACATCGAGCATAGTTAAACCAACCCGCCGTTAACGCGCAGGATTTGCCCGTTGACCCAGGCCGAATCCGGGCCGACCAGGAAGGACACGACGCGGGAGATGTCTTCTGGCTGAGCCGGGCGTTCCAGCGGTGGCATCTTGGCGAAGGTCTGGATCTGTTCTTCGCTCTTGCCGTGCAGGAACAGGTCGGTGGCGACCGGGCCCGGGGCCACGGCGTTGACGGTGATGTTGCGACCGCGCATTTCCTTGGCGAACACTTGGGTCAGGGATTCCACTGCCGCCTTGCTGGCGATGTACACCGCATAGCCCGGCAGGTTCATGCCGACGGTGCTGCTGGAGAAGTTGATGATTCGGCCACCACTGTTCAGGCGCGTTGCCGCTTCACGCAGAGTGTTGAAAGTGCCGCGAGCGTGGATGTTGAAGTTCTGGTCGAACAGTTCGTCGCTGTGTTGCGCCAGCGGCAGCACTTTGAGGATGCCGGCGTTATTGACCAGCACGTCGACCTTGCCCAGTTGGGTTTCGGTTTCGTCGAACAGCCGGCGTACATCGTCGGCGTTGGCCACATCAGCCTTGATCGCTATGGCCCGGTGACCTGCCTGACGCAGTTTTACCACCAGTGCCGACGCCTCGGTGGCACTGGTGGCGTAGTTGATGGCGACGGCGAAACCCTGGCTGGCCAGTTGCTGGGCGATCACGGCACCGATGCCGCGGGAGGCGCCGGTCACGATGGCAACTTTCGAAGTTTGAGTAGTCATGGCGTTGATTCCTTGGAGTGGCTGGGGTGTGGAGCCAGATTCACATGTTTACTCAGGGTGATAGATGCACGAGAGTTGCCTTTACTGTTCAATAATCGCCAACAATCGATCGTCAGGAGCGCCGTATGGATCAAGTCAAGGCGATGAAGGTTTTCGTTCGGATCTACGAGCGCAGTAGCTTCACGCTGGCGGCCGATGACCTGAACCTGCCGCGTGCCACCCTGACCCATACGCTGAATCAGTTCGAAGCCTGGCTCGGTACCCGTTTACTGGAGCGCAGCACGCGCAAGGTCCGTCCTACGCTGGATGGCGAGGCGTACTACTTGCGTTGCGTGCAGTTGTTGGCAGAACTGGAAGAAGCCGAACTGGCATTTCGCGGCGTTGCGCCGAAAGGCCGATTACGGGTGGATCTGCATGGCACGTTGGCCAAGCATTTTGTAATCCCGGCGTTGCCGCAATTCATGGCGCGCTACCCGGACATCGAGTTGTCCATCAGCGAAGCCGACCGCTTCGTCGACCTGATCGCCGAAGGCGTTGATTGCGTGTTGCGCGCCGGCACCTTGGGCGATTCGGCGCTAATCGGTAAACGTGTCGCCAACCTGCGCCAGATCACCTGCGCCAGCCCGGCTTACCTGCGCAAATACGGCGAACCGAAAAACCTCGAAGACCTGAAAAACCACCGCGCGGTGAACTACGTTTCGCGCACCACGGCCAAGCTGTTTCCATTCGAGTTCATGGTGGATGGCGAGCTGAAAGAAGTGGCCATCGAGGGAGCGTTGTCGGTGTTCGGCGCGGAGATTTATGCGGCCTCGGCAATTGCCGGATTGGGGCTGATTCAGTGCCCGCATTACCGAATGGAAACGCAGATTGGCCAAGGGTTGGTGCAGGAAATCCTCACCGACACACCGCCGCCATCAATGCCGGTTTCGGTGTTGTATCCGCATAACCGACACATGTCGCCACGGGTTCGGGTGTTTGTGGATTGGTTGGGGGAGGTGTTTGCGGGTGCCGTTTGATGGCGATCTTTGCAAGATGTGTATGGTGTGTATGCGTGTTGGTTTCTGTTTTACAGTCCAATCTCTGTCAACAGAGAAGTCATCGAAATGAAATTCCCGGTCGTTCTGCACAAGGATGCCGACTCAGAATACGGAGTGATTATCCCGGACGTGCCGGGATGCTTCTCCGCAGGCGCTACTGTGGCGCAGGCATTTGAAAACGTGAAAGAAGCGTTGGCTTTGCACTACGAAGGTCTGGTCGCCGATGGTGATCCACTTCCGCAGGTGCGTGAGATTGACGCTCATCTTGATAACCCTGATTACGCTGGCGGCGTGTGGGGTGTGGTCGAATTCGATATCACGCCTTATTTCGGCAAGTCGGTGCGCTTCAATGCCACGCTTCCTGAGCAGTTGCTTGAGCGTATCGACCAGACGGTCAGACGAGATCAGCGATATAGCTCAAGGTCTGGCTTTTTGGCGGCTGCCGCGCTACGTGAGTTGTCGGCGTAAGTGTTGGGCGTGGATATCGACTCTATGGGGGAACTCAGTTTTTAATAATCTATGAAACGTTTCAGCAATTAGTCGAATCCGGGGTTTCCTGGCGTTTGTCTGGGCGTATGCTGGGCAGCTTGCAAAGCAGTCGATACCCCATTCAAGACCCACAAGAGAGGATTCGATGACCTACACCGCTGCCGAAAACCGCTACGACTCTATCCCTTACCGCCGCGTAGGTCGCAGTGGACTGGTACTGCCGGCACTGTCGCTGGGCCTGTGGCACAACTTCGGCGACAGCACGCCGATCGACATACAGCGCTCGTTGCTGCGCACGGCGTTCGATCTGGGCATCAACCACTTCGACCTGGCCAACAACTATGGCCCGCCGTACGGCAGCGCCGAGATCAACTTTGGTCGTTTGCTGCGCGAAGACTTCAAGCAGTACCGCGATGAGCTGATCATCTCCAGCAAGGCCGGTTGGGACATGTGGCCCGGCCCTTACGGCCAGGGCGGCGGGTCGCGCAAATATGTGCTGGCCAGCCTCGACCAGAGCCTGCAACGCCTGGGCCTCGATTACGTGGACATCTTCTATTCCCACCGTTTTGACCCGGACACCCCGCTGGAAGAAACTGCCAGCGCACTGGCCACCGCCGTGCAACAGGGCAAGGCGTTGTACATTGGCATCTCGTCTTACTCCGGGGTGAAAACCCGGGAAATGGCCGCGTTGCTCAAGGAGTGGAAAGTCCCGCTACTGATCCACCAGCCGGCCTACAACCTGCTCAATCGCTGGGTGGAAAAAGACCTGCTGGATGTCACCGACGAACTCGGTACTGGTGTGATTGCCTTCACGCCGCTGGCGCAGGGCCTGTTGACCGACAAATACCTCAACGGCATTCCGAAGGATGCGCGGGTCAACCGCCCGGGCGGTGATTCATTGCAGTCGTCTCACCTGTCCGAAGCCAACATCGCCCAAGTGCGGGCGCTCAATGAAATCGCCAAACGCCGCGGTCAGAGCCTCGCGCAGTTGGCGTTGGCCTGGACCTTGCGCGATCCACGGGTGACCTCGGCGCTGATCGGTGCGAGCCGGCCGGAGCAGATCATCGAGAACGTCGGGGCGTTGAAGAACCTGAGCTTTAGCGCGGAAGAACTGGCAGAGATTGATCGATTTGCCCAGGAGGGCGGGATCAATTTGTGGGAGAAGCCTTCGACGGCTGAGTAACCTGAAAAAGCAAAAGATCGCAGCCTTCGGCAGCTCCTACAGAATCGATGGTTGACCGCAATATTTGCGGCGAACGCGGTCAATGTAGGAGCTGCCGAAGGCTGCGATCTTTTGCTCTTAAAACGGCACATCCCCCAACACCGTCGCCCGCTGCATCACCCGCCGTGCCGGGCGGTAATCATCCACTGCGTAATGCTGGGTCACGCGGTTGTCCCAGAACGCGATGTCGTCTTTCTGCCAGCGCCAGCGAATGGTGAAGTCCGGCCGTGTGGTGTGGGCGAACAAGAACTTCAGAACTACTTCGCTCTCGGTTTCCGACAACTCGTTGATCTTCGACGTGAACCCTTCATTGACGAATAACGAACGACGCCCGCTCACCGGGTGCGTGCGAATCACCGGGTGTGACAGCGGTGGATTTTTGCGCCGGGCTTCTTCCCACTGGGCCAAGGCTTCCGGCGTGTTGCCATAGCGCTCCAGTGGAAACGAGCGGGTGAAATCGTGAGTGGCAGTGAGTCCTTCGAGCAAGGTTTTCATCGGCGCCGACAACGCGTCATACGCCGCAATGCCGCTGGCCCACAGAGTGTCGCCACCAAACTCCGGCAGCAACTTGGCGCTGAGCACCGCGCCCATCGCCGGGGTCGGCAGGAACGTCACGTCGGTGTGCCAGATCGCGTTGTCCCGCACGTCGGTGACGGCGGTGTCGAGGATCAGCACTTCCGGTTGTTCCGGCACGTTCGGGTAGATCGGATGAATATGCAGGTCGCCGAAATAGGCGGCGAATCGCGCCTGTTGCTGTGGCTCGATCGGCTGGTTACGGAAGAACAGCACCTGATACTTGAGCAGCGCCTGCTCGATGGCGTCGCGTTGTTCCACGTTCAGCGGCTGGCTGATGTCGACGCCGCTGATTTGCGCGCCGAGGGCGCAGCTGAGGGGGACGATGGTCAAGTTACTCATGGCGGTTCTCTTCAATCCAGGGCGCTGACTGTGGGAGCGACCTGTGGCGAGGGGGCTTGCCCCCGTTGGGTTGCGAAGCAGCCCTTAAAATTCTGATGTACCAAAGATCTTGTGAGTGCTACGCACTCAAACGGGGGCAAGCCCCCTCGCCACACAGGCCCCCACTGGTTGAATATTCAGTGAGCCTGGCCATGCCACGGCACCAGTTTGCGTTGCAGGGCGCGCAGGCCCATTTCCATAGCGAAGGCGATCAGCGCGATCACCAGAATCCCCAGCACCACCACATCGGTGACCAGGAACTGCGCCGCCGACTGCACCATGAAGCCCAAGCCGCTGGTGGCGGCGATCAACTCGGCGGCGACCAGTGTCGACCAGCCTACCCCCAAGCCAATGCGCACGCCGGTCAAAATATCCGGCAGGGCGCTAGGCAGAATCACATGGCGAATCAACTGCGCCCGACTCGCGCCCAACGACTGCGCGGCGCGCAATTTCGCCGGGTCGACGGTGCGCACGCCGGTGGCGGTGGCGATGGCTATCGGGGCGAAGATCGCCAGGTAGATCAGCAACACTTTCGACAGCTCACCGATGCCGCACCAGATCACAATCAGCGGCAAATAGGCCAGGGGCGGAATCGGGCGGTAAAACTCGATCAGCGGATCGAGAATGCCGCGAGCAATTCGGTTGTGGCCGATGGCAATGCCGACCGGCACGGCGGTCAGCACCGCGAAGCCCAGGCCCAAACCGATGCGGCTGAGGCTCGCGCCCAAGTGCTGCCACAAGGTCGAATCCATGTAGCCGCTGGTCACCAGCAACCAGCCTTTTTGCAGCACGGCGGAGGGGGGCGGCAGGAACAGCGGTTCGATCAAACCGGTGGCGGTGACGGCCCACCAGATCGCCAACAGCGCGATCAGTGTCAGCACGCTGATCCAGCGGGTGCTGATACGGCGGCGTAGCGCGATCACCGCCGAGCCCTTCACCTTTGAACCGGGTTTCACCGTTGCGGCGGGAATTCCATAACTGCTCATGCGCGCTCCTGCCGCTGGACGGCACTGCGTTGGGAGAACACTTTGGCGAGCACGTGTTCGCGGGTTTCGATAAAGCGCGGGTCGGATTTAATCGAGCGCGCCGACTCGCCGGCGGCGTAACGTTGACCGAAATCCAGGCTCAGGCGCTCGACGATTTGCCCGGGATTCGGCGCCAGCAGAATCAGATCCGTGGCGAGGAACACCGCTTCTTCAATATCGTGGGTAATCAGGAACACCGGTTTGGCGGTGCGTTGCCAGACTTGCAACAGCAGCTCCTGCATCTGTTCGCGGGTGAAGGCATCCAGGGCGCCGAAGGGTTCGTCCATCAGCAACACCCGAGGGTCGGCGGCGAGGGCGCGGGCGAGGCCGACACGTTGTTTCTGCCCGCCCGAGAGTTGCCAGATGCGGCGGTTTTCGAAGCCGGAAAGGTCCACCAGCGCGAGCATTTCCCGGGCGCGGATTTCACGTTTGTCCCGGGGAATGCCGGCCAGTTCCAGACCGAAACCGACGTTGGCCAGCACGTCCTGCCAAGGCAGCAGGGCGTCGTCCTGAAACACCACGCCGCGCTCGGCGCTCGGGCCTTTGACCGGCACGCCGTCAAGGGTGATGCGCCCGGCGCTGGGCTCGACGAAACCGGCAATCAGGTTCAACAGCGAAGTCTTGCCACTGCCGGAAGGGCCGAGGGCGACCAGCAACTGCTGGGGCCCAAGGCTCAGGGAAATATCCGCCAGCACAGGTTCCGTGCTGCCTGGGTACTGTGCGCTGATGCGCTCCAGCTGTAGCAAAGCCATCGCGGTTAACTCCCGATCAGTTGGTGATGTACTTGGCGCTGACGTACGGCGCGTAGTCCGGCAGCACGGCCTCGACCTTGCCCTGCTCCTTGAGGAACGCCGCGGTGTCGGTAATGGCTTTGGTGGTCGGCGCGCCGAGGGTGATCACCTGATCAGCCGCCAGCGGATACACGTTGCCTTGCAGCAGCAGCGGAATATCGCTGGCCTTGGCGCCGGAGAGTTTCACCAGTTTGTCGACGTTGCTTTGATTGGCCAGCCAGGCTTGCGGATCCTTGCGGTAGTCGGCGTAGGCATCGAGGGTCACTTTGGCGAATGCGGTGACGATCTCCGGATGCTTCTCGGCGAAGTCCTTGCGCACGATCCAGGCATCGAAGGTCGGCGCGCCGAACTTGGCCAACTCGCCGGAAGTGATCAGCACTTTGCCGTTTTCCTTGGCCACACCGAGCGCCGGATCCCACACGTAGGTGGCGTCGATGTCACCGCGTTTCCATGCCGCGATGATGGCTGGCGGCGCGAGGTTGAGCACGGTGACTTTCGACGGGTCGATGTTCCAGTGCTTCAGAGCGGCCAGCAGGCTGTAGTGGCCGGTGGAGACGAACGGTACGGCGACTTTCTTGCCGATCAGGTCTTGCGGGGTCTTGATCCCGGAACCGTCGCGCGCGACCAAGGCCTCGGCAGCGCCGATCTGGGTGGCGATGAGGAAGGTTTCCACTGGGACTTTGCGGGTGATTGCCGCCGTCAGGGGGCTGGAACCGAGGTAGCCGATCTGTACATCGCCGGAAGCGATGGCGGCGATGATGTCGGCACCGTTATCAAACTTGCGCCAGTTGATAGCGGCTTTGGTGGCTTTTTCGTAGGCGCCGTCGGCCTGGGCGACTTTGGCCGGGTCTACAGTGGTCTGGTAGGCGACGGTCACATCTGCCGCTTGAGCCAGGAAACTTGCCGCAGCCAGCGACGCGGCCACCAGGAGGCGAAGAGGGGAAGTCAGTTTCATCAGGAAGCTCCTTGTCAGGCGACCGAGAAGTCGGCGTCAAAGGAGACTAAATGATATAAGAAACCTAAAATAAATAACTTTTTAGAATGAGCTTATGAGCGGAAAATTCTAAGGGAGAATAGTCGTGTATTGCTCTTGTGGCGAGGGAGCTTGCTCCCGCTGGACCGGGCTGGAGCTCCAGGCCGAAGGACTCCCAAAAACAGCGAAGGTGTTGTGTCAGATTAAACACCGTCGCAGATTTTACGGCTGCTGCGCAGCCGAGCGGGAGCAAGCTCCCTCGCCACAGAGGTTTGCGTCTAATTGCTGATCGCCAGAATGCTCGCCTGATACGACCCGACAAACACATCGAAATCGCCGACTTCGTTCTGTTCAAGCTCAGCCTGTTGAGCCAACGACGAACGCGCCAACTCTTCAAACCTGGCCTGTTCTTCGCCTGAAAGCGGCTCGCTGCGGAAAAACTCTGCATGCACCTGGCTTTGGCGCAGGGAGAACTGGGCGAAGCTTTCCTTGTGTTCGGCCATTACCGCCAACACCTGGGCCGATGGCGTCAGGGACGAGTCCTGGACCTTGGCCATTTGGGCGTCCAGCGCCTTGCTGTGGGCATCGCCGCCATGGCTCTGATCCAGCAGCGCCGCCAATGGTGCAATCTTCTCCAGCAATTCGCCGGCCCATTCCTTCATGTCCACCGCTTGCCCGTCGCGTTGCAATTGCAGGCCCGGACGACGACCTTCCTTGACCACGCTGAGGAAGTTCGAGGTTGCGTTACCGCAGCTGGTACTGGTCAGCAGCGGGCTGTCGTTCAGTGCGCAGTACAGCAGGAAAGCGTCGAGGAACCGTGACTCGGTGAGGTCAATGCCCATTGGCAGGAACGGGTTGATGTCCAGGCAGCGCACTTCGACGTACTGGATGCCACGGGCCACCAGCGCCTGAATCGGCCGTTCGCCGGTGTAGGTCACGCGCTTGGGGCGGATGTTGGAGTAGTACTCGTTTTCGATCTGCAGGATGTTGGTGTTGAGCTGAACCCACTCACCGTCCTTGTGCGTACCCACCTCGACGTACGGTGGATACGGCGTAGCCACCGCTTTGCGCAGGCTGTCGGTGTAGCTGGTCAGATCGTTGTAGCACGGCGTCAGACCGGCCTGGGCGTTGCTCTGGTAACCCAGATCGCTCATGCGCAGGCTGGTGGCGTACGGCAGGTACAAAGTGTCCGGATCCAGTTGTTCCAGTTGATGCGAGCGACCGCGCAGGAAACCGGCGTCCAGTGCAGGCGAGGCGCCGAACAGGTACATCAACAGCCAGCTGTAGCGACGGAAGTTGCGAATCAGCGCAATGTAGGCCGACGACTGGAAATCGCGGTCGGTGCCGTCAAAGCCTTCAGCCTCTTTGAGCAGCGGCCAGAGCTTTTCCGGCAGGGAAAAGTTGTAGTGGATCCCGGCGATGCACTGCATGGTCTTGCCATACCGCAGGGCCAGGCCCTTGCGATAGACGTACTTGAGCTGACCGATGTTGGAGGTGCCGTAATAGGCGATCGGGATGTCTTCCTCGGCCGGCAACGGGCACGGCATCGATGGACTCCACAGGTACTCGTTGCCGAGCTTGCTGTAGGCAAAACGGTGAATACTGTCCAGGCTCGCCAGCATCTGCGCCGGGTCTGGCAGGGCTGGCGTGATGAACTCCAGCAGCGACTCGGAATAGTCGGTGGTGATTTGTTCGTTGGTCAGCGCGGAACCCAGTGCTTCGGGGTGCGGTGTTTGCGCCAGGCGACCTTCGCCGGTCACGCGCAGGCATTCACGTTCGATGCCGTGAAGGCACTGTTCGAGCAGAGAGAGGTTAGCGCGCTCGCCGAGCAGAGCCAGGCGGCGGTTGAGAAGTTCGCTCAAGTTGGATTCCTTCACGCGTCAGTCGCCCCAATATGGGGGTGGGCAAGACGGTCTACAAGGGTGAAGTTGAAACTGGCGTTTTCGCCTGGTTTTCGGGCCGCACTGGCCTGCTATCAGCCAGCGCCGCAATCCCCGCTGGGAACGGGCCCGTGGCGAGGGGGCTTGCCCCCGTTGGGCTGCGAAGCAGCCCCAAAACCTCTGATGTTTCAAGATCTTGTGAGTGCTACGCACTCAAACGGGGGCAAGCCCCCTCGCCACAGGCGCTCCCAGAGAAACTCCGACGCTGTAGTCACAGCGCCGAAATTAACTCAAATTGATGATTGGGGGCTACAGGACAGCGAACGTGCCTTGTGCTTTTGCGACCAGTTTGTCGCCTTGCATCACATCGGCCTCGACGACAAGCGTGCGACGGCCCGGGTGGATCACCCTGGCCGTGCACATCACTTCACCGTCGGCGACTGCGCGGATGTAGTTGATCTTGCACTCGATAGTCGCGCTTTGCTGGTCAAAGCCGTGGGTGCTGGAGCAGGCCAGCCCCATGGCAATGTCCACCAGACTGAACAAGGCCCCGCCGTGCAGCTTGCCGCCGCGATTGCGCAACTGTGGCTCCAGCGCCAGGGCGACTTGCGCCACCCCGGTGTCCAGGCTGTGCAAGCGACACCCCAGCAGCTTGAAAAACGCGCTTTCGGTCAAGCCGGCCGGGATCTCCATCAACGTTTCTTCAACTGCTTGGCGTTGGCGAACAGCGACGCCATGGCGTTGTTGGTCGGGGCCGCTGCCGGGGTTTCCTTGCGCGGCGCGGTGTTCTGGGACTGGCGCGGAGCCGACCCCGGACGTGCACCACGGGCACCGTCGATCTTCTCGCCCGGGGTGTCGCTCATGCGCATCGACAGGCCGACGCGTTTGCGCGGGATATCGACTTCCATGACCTTCACCTTGACCACATCACCGGCCTTCACCGCTTCGCGTGGATCCTTGATGAACTTCTCCGACAGCGCGGAAATGTGCACCAGACCGTCCTGATGCACGCCGATGTCGACGAAGGCACCGAAGTTGGTCACGTTGGTGACCACGCCTTCGAGGATCATGCCCAGTTGCAGGTCCTTGAGGTCTTCGACGCCGTCCTGGAACTCGGCGGTCTTGAACTCGGGACGCGGGTCGCGGCCAGGTTTTTCCAGCTCTTGCAGAATGTCGGTGACCGTCGGCAGGCCGAACGTTTCGTCGGTGTACTTCTTCGGATCCAGACGCTTGAGGAACGCGGCGTCGCCGATCAGCGAGCGAATGTCGCGGTCGGTTTCAGCGGCAATGCGCTGCACCAGCGGATAGGCTTCCGGGTGAACCGCAGACGAATCCAGAGGGTTGTCGCCGTTCATCACGCGCAGGAAGCCGGCGGCCTGTTCGAAGGTTTTTTCACCCAGGCGGGCGACTTTCTTCAGCGCCGCACGGGTTTTGAACGCACCGTGCTCGTCGCGGTGAGCAACGATGTTCTGCGCCAGGGTCGCGTTGAGGCCGGAGATGCGCGCCAGCAGCGCCACGGACGCGGTGTTGACGTCCACGCCCACGGCGTTTACGCAGTCTTCGACCACCGCGTCCAGGCCGCGCGCCAGTTTCAGCTGCGACACGTCGTGCTGGTATTGGCCAACGCCGATCGATTTCGGATCGATCTTCACCAGCTCCGCCAGCGGGTCTTGCAAGCGACGAGCGATGGACACCGCGCCACGGATCGACACGTCCAGGTCCGGGAATTCCTTGGAAGCCAGTTCCGAGGCCGAGTAAACCGATGCACCAGCCTCGGAGACCATGACTTTGGTCATCTTCATGGCTGGGTATTTTTTGATCAGTTCAGCGGCCAGTTTGTCGGTTTCGCGGCTGGCGGTGCCGTTGCCGATAGCGATCAGGTCCACCGAATGCTTGGCGCACAGGGCGGCGAGTACGGCGAGGGTCTGGTCCCACTTGTTGTGCGGTACGTGCGGGTAAACCGTGGCGTGGTCCAGCAGCTTGCCGGTGGCGTCGACCACGGCCACCTTGCAGCCGGTGCGCAGGCCCGGGTCGAGGCCCAGGGTGGCACGCGGGCCGGCTGGCGCGGCCAGCAGCAGGTCGTGCAGGTTGTGGGCGAACACGTTGATCGCTTCGGTTTCCGCGCCATCGCGCAGCTCGCCCAACAGGTCGGTTTCCAGGTGGGTGTAGAGCTTGACCTTCCAAGTCCAGCGCACCACTTCGCCCAGCCATTTGTCGGCGGCGCGGTTCTGATTCTGGATGCCGAATTGCTGGCCGATCATGCCTTCGCACGGGTGCATGGTGCCCGGCAGCTCGTCACCGACTTTCAGCGCGGAGCTGAGAATGCCTTCGTTGCGGCCACGGAAAATCGCCAGTGCGCGGTGCGACGGCATGCTTTTCAGTGGTTCGTCGTGTTCGAAGTAGTCGCGGAACTTGGCACCTTCCTCTTCCTTGCCGGCGATCACGCGGGCACTGAGGGTGGCTTCCTGCTTGAGGTAATTGCGCAGCTTGTCCAGCAGACCGGCGTCTTCGGCGAAGCGCTCCATGAGGATGTACTTGGCGCCTTCGAGGGCGGCCTTCGCATCGGCCACGCCTTTTTCGGCGTCGATGAAGCGCGCCGCTTCGGTTTCCGGGTTCAGGGTTGGATCGTTGAACAGGCCGTCGGCCAGTTCGCCGAGGCCGGCTTCCAGGGCGATCTGGCCCTTGGTGCGGCGCTTCTGCTTGTACGGCAGGTACAAGTCTTCGAGGCGGGTCTTGGTGTCGGCGAGCTTGATGTCGCGCTCAAGTGCAGGGGTCAGCTTGCCTTGCTCCTCAATGCTGGCGAGGATGCTGATACGCCGTTCGTCGAGTTCTCGCAGGTAGCGCAGACGCTCTTCCAGATGACGCAGTTGCGTGTCATCGAGGCTGCCGGTCACTTCTTTCCGGTAGCGGGCGATGAAGGGCACCGTGGAGCCTTCATCGAGTAGCGCGACGGCCGCTTCGACCTGTTGTGGGCGGACGCCGAGTTCCTCGGCGATGCGGCTGTTGATGCTGTCCATAAAACCACCTGACAAATTGTGAAAGCAGGCTCGCAGGCGCGGAAATAGGGCCTTCGCGAGTCTGGTTGAGCGGCCTGGCGAGCGCCGCTACCTGGATCAACAGGCTTGCCGTTGACCCGTGAAATCGAACAATTACTGCCAGCGCCATGAAAATAAAAAGTGGTTACCGGCAATAACGATCAGACGTTGCCTGACACAAAAGGCCGCGCATTATAACCAGCGTTCTGTCATTCGGGGGCATTGCAGGCTGTAGGCGAAAAGACTGGTTTCCTGGCGGTGAAGGAAAAATCTGCTAACAATGCACACGGTGCGTATAACGGCAGCTACGCCATAATGCGCGCCGAGATCAAAGGAGCATCCAATGAGCAGCACTGCACAAACTGCTGAAGGCGAAAAAATTCTTATTGTTGACGACGATCCAGGGCTGAGCAGCCTGCTGGAACGTTTTTTCGTCAGCAAGGGCTACCGTGCCCGCGCCGTCCCGAACACCGAACAAATGGACCGCCTGCTGGCGCGTGAAGTGTTCAACCTGGTCGTCCTCGACCTGATGCTGCCCGGCGAAGACGGCTTGACCGCCTGCCGCCGCCTGCGCACGGCGAACAATCAGATTCCAATCATCATGCTCACCGCCAAGGGCGACGAGCTGAGCCGTATCAAGGGCCTGGAACTGGGCGCCGACGATTACCTGGCCAAGCCGTTCAACCCGGACGAGCTGATGGCCCGGGTCAAAGCGGTGCTGCGGCGCCAGGCAGCACCGGTGCCGGGTGCGCCGGGCAGCGAAGACGAAAGCGTGACCTTCGGTGACTACGAGCTGTCCCTGGCCACCCGCGAACTCAAGCGTGGCGACAAAGTGCACATGCTCACCACCGGTGAGTTCGCGGTGCTCAAGGCCCTGGTCATGAACGCCCGTCAACCGCTGACCCGCGACAAGCTGATGAACCTGGCCCGTGGCCGCGAGTGGGATGCCCTGGAGCGTTCCATCGACGTGCAGATCTCCCGTCTGCGTCGGATGATCGAGCCCGATCCGTCCAAACCGCGCTACATCCAGACCGTCTGGGGCGTGGGCTACGTGTTCGTTCCGGATGGCGCCGCCACGAAGTGATCGGTGATTTGTAGGAGCGGGTCCTGCGGGTAACGGGTCGGATGACCTTTCCCGCAGACTCGCGATCCGCAATATGCGAGCATCGCTCGCTCCTGCAAGTGTGTAGCGGTTACCCATGAAAACCCCTGTTTGGTTCCCCCAGAGCTTCTTCTCCCGCACCCTGTGGCTGGTGCTGATCGTCGTCCTGTTCTCCAAGGCGCTGACCCTGGTTTATCTGTTGATGAACGAAGACGTGCTGGTGGATCGCCAATACAGCCACGGCGTCGCCCTGACGCTGCGCGCCTATTGGGCCGCCGATGAAGAGAACCGAGCGAAGATTGCCGATGCCGCGACCCTGATCCGGGTGGTGGGCGCCGGTGTGCCGGAAGGCGAGCAGCACTGGCCGTACAGCGAGATCTACCAGCGACAGATGCAGGCCGAACTGGGTGCCGACACCGAAGTACGATTACGCATGCACTCGCCACCGGCGCTGTGGGTTCGGGCACCCAGCCTGGGCGATGGCTGGCTGAAAGTGCCGCTGTATCCGCATCCGTTGCGCGGCCAGAAAATCTGGAACGTGCTCGGCTGGTTCCTCGCCATCGGTCTGCTATCCACCGCCTCGGCGTGGATTTTCGTCAGCCAGCTCAATCAACCGTTGAAACGTCTGGTCTATGCCGCGCGGCAACTCGGTCAGGGCCGCAGTGTGCGTCTGCCGATCAGCGACACGCCAAGCGAGATGACCGAGGTCTATCGCGCCTTCAACCAGATGGCCGAAGACGTCGAACAGGCAGGGCGCGAGCGTGAGCTGATGCTGGCCGGGGTGTCCCACGACCTGCGCACGCCGCTGACACGTTTGCGGCTGTCCCTGGAACTGATGGGCGATCACAGCGACCTGACGGACGACATGATCCGCGACATCGAAGACATGGACGCGATTCTTGACCAGTTCCTGGCCTTCATTCGCGATGGTCGTGACGAGTTGGTGGAAGAAGTGGACCTGAGCGATCTGGTTCGCGAAGTCGCCGCACCGTACAACCAGAACGAAGAAAAAGTGCACTTGCGCCTGGAACCGATCCAGCCGTTCCCGTTGCGTCGGGTGTCGATGAAGCGGCTGCTGAACAACCTGATCGGCAATGCGCTGCATCACGCTGGCAGTGGAGTGGAAGTGGCGGCTTATGTGTCCGGGGATACCAGCGCGCCGTATGTGGTGCTGAGTGTCATGGACCGTGGTGCGGGGATTGATCCGTCGGAGCTGGAAGCGATTTTCAACCCGTTCACCCGTGGCGATCGTGAAACGGATCGCCTCGATGCATGGCGGCAATGTCGAGCTGCGCAACCGCTCCGGTGGTGGGCTGGAAGCACGGGTGCGGTTGCCGCTTGGGTTGATGTTGCCGCGGGATGCGGTTTAAGCGTCGTACACAACCTCTGTGGCGAGGGAGCTTGCTCCCGCTCTGTTGCGCAGCGACCGTGAAGTCAGGCAACCGTATTTCAATGAAAAAACACGGTTGCCGGATTTGGGAGTCCTTCGGCCTGGAGCGCCAGCCCGGTCCAGCGGGAGCAAGCTCCCTCACAGGGACTGAGTAAGCTTTACCCTTTACCTTTGGTCCGCGTCATATTCGGTCCGCCATTCTTCTCCAGATGCTCAATGATGATCCCCGCCACGTTCTTCCCGGTGGTGGTTTCAATCCCTTCCAGTCCCGGCGACGAGTTCACTTCCATCACCAGCGGCCCATGATTGGAACGCAGGATATCCACACCCGCCACCGCCAAACCCATGACCTTCGCTGCACGCAATGCGGTCATGCGTTCTTCCGGGGTGATCTTGATCAGGCTCGCACTGCCACCGCGATGCAGGTTGGAGCGAAACTCCCCCGGCTTGGCCTGGCGCTTCATCGCCGCGATCACCTTGTCACCGACCACGAAACAGCGAATGTCCGCGCCGCCGGCTTCCTTGATGTACTCCTGAACCATGATGTTCTGCTTCAGGCCCATGAAGGCCTCGATCACCGACTCCGCCGCCGTCGCCGTTTCACACAGCACCACGCCGATGCCCTGGGTGCCTTCCAGCACCTTGATCACCAGCGGCGCGCCGTTGACCATCTCGATCAAGTCGGGAATGTCATCCGGGGAGTGCGCAAAACCGGTGACCGGCAAACCGATCCCTCGGCGCGACAGCAATTGCAGGGAACGCAGTTTGTCTCGCGAACGGGCAATGGCCACCGATTCGTTGAGCGGAAACACCCCCATCATTTCGAACTGGCGCAGCACCGCGCAGCCATAAAACGTGACCGATGCGCCGATCCGCGGGATCACCGCATCGAAACCCTCCAGCGGCTTGCCGCGGTAGTGGATTTGCGGCTTGTGGCTGGCAATGTTCATGTAGGCGCGCAGGGTGTCGATCACCACCATTTCATGGCCACGCTCTATACCGGCTTCGACCAGGCGACGGGTGGAATACAGACGCGGATTGCGCGACAGCACAGCGATCTTCATGCAACACCTGTGGAGAGGGTAGATACCGGGAACACCGGCTTGTCTTGTACATATTTGATGCCCGGATTGACCACCAACTGGCCGTCGATCAGGGCTTTGGAACCGAGTAACAGGCGATAACGCATGGACTTGCGGCAGGCGAGGGTGAACTCGACCCGCCAGACCCGATCACCGAGGGCCAGGGTGGTGCTGACCACATAGCGCATCTGCGCGTGGCCGTTGGAGCTTTTAATGGTTTTCATCGTCACCAGCGGGGCTTCGCAGCGCCGGTGCCGCAATTGCACCACCGTGCCCAGGTGCGCGGTGAAGCGCACCCACTGTTCGCCGTCGCGCTCGAACGGCTCGATGTCGGTGGCATGCAGGCTGGAGGTACTGGCGCCGGTGTCGATTTTTGCCCGAAGGCCCGCGACTCCCAAATCCGGGAGCGCCACCCACTCGCGCAGACCGACAACGGTCAAATGGTCAAATGTCTTCAAAAGTGCTCAACCGGTAAAAACCGCTCAGGCCGTGTGCGGCCGAATTCGCGGTATTCACGCAGAATAATGGGTAAAAGGCGACAGATATCTACGGCCCGGATTTTCATCCCTCAAACAGGGGGGAATGCCTGCATTCTAATCCACGGCGTTGTGATTCATGGCACGACAGAAACGGTAGTACAGTTCATCGATATTTCAGAATGAGGTCATCCAATGGCACAAAAAAGCGAAGAGGACGACAAGGTCCGTCTCGATAAATGGTTGTGGGCTGCGCGTTTTTATAAAACACGTGCCTTGGCCAAGGCCGCGATTGAAAGCGGCAAGGTGCATTGCCGGGGTGAGCGCTGCAAGCCAGGCAAGGAGCCGAGGATCGGCGACGAGTTTCAGATTCGCACCGGCTTCGAGGAGCGCACGGTGGTGGTCCAGGCGTTGTCGATCGTGCGTCGTGGCGCGCCGGAAGCCCAGGCCCTGTATGCCGAAACCGAAGCCAGCATTGCCAAGCGTGAAGCGGCGGCGGCCATGCGCAAGGCCGGGGCGTTGGGCGTGAGCACCGACGGCAAACCGAGCAAGAAACAGCGCCGGGATTTGTTCAAGTTTCGCGGCAGCAGCAACGACGAGTAGTGACGGCCGTCGGGCGCAGACTTGTAATCGCCTGCCTGTGCAGCCATATGGGGGATATTCGCCAACGGCGCATTTCGCAGGTGAAAGCACCGCTCGTCGAAAACCGAGGTTTGACCTTGCTTGGAACAACCCCGAATTGTTCATAAAATGCCGCTATGGCTAAGCTCACCCCCAAAAGTGCTGCTACGGCGTGTTTCATTTTTTGTAACCTTTTTTGTCACCAATTCAGATACCCAGACCTATGACCGATCTACCGGATACCGACTACACCCAACGCTTCATCTTCGATGACAGCGACACCCGCGGCGAACTGGTGGCATTGGAGCGTAGCTATGCCGAAGTCCTCGCCAAACACACCTATCCGGAGCCGGTCGCGCAACTGCTGGGCGAGCTGATGGCGGCTGCAGCGTTGCTGGTAGGCACCTTGAAGTTCGATGGCTTGCTGATTCTTCAGGCCCGTTCCGAAGGCCCGGTGCCGATGCTGATGATCGAGTGCTCCAGCGAGCGCGAAATTCGCGGCCTGGCCCGCTATCACGCCGAGCAGATCGCGCCCGATGCGACGCTCGCCGACCTGATGCCCAATGGCGTGTTGGCGCTGACTGTCGACCCGACTCAAGGCCAGCGTTATCAGGGCATTGTCGATCTCGACGGTGAAACCCTGTCCGATTGCTTCACCAACTATTTCGTCATGTCGCAGCAGGTTGGCACCCGCTTCAAGCTGTACGCCGACGGCCGTCGTGCCCGTGGCCTGCTGTTGCAGCAATTGCCTGCCGACCGTCTGAAAGATGAAGAAGATCGCGCCGCCAGTTGGCAGCACATCACCGCCCTGGCCAGCACCCTGACCGCCGACGAATTGCTGAGCCTGGACAACGAAACCGTGCTCCATCGCCTGTACCACGAAGAACAAGTTCGTTTGTTCGATGTGCAGAAACTGCGCTTCCATTGCAGTTGCTCCCGGGAACGCTCGGGCAATGCGCTGGTCAGTCTGGGTCTGGAAGATGCGCAGCAGCTGGTTGTCGAACATGGCGGCAGCATCGAGGTCGATTGTCAGTTTTGCAACGAGCGCTACCTGTTCGACGCGGCCGATATCACTCAGTTATTCGCCGGAGCAGGGGTTGATACGCCGTCAGATACCCGTCACTAAAACGCTTCAGCGCAGGTAAATTCACTGCTTAACGCCGGAATAACGCCGTTCTGACGGGAGGGCCCTACACTTTTTGGGCTTTTCTGGCATAATCCGGCCCACTTTTTTCGCGGTAGTAGTGCACGACTTTCTACTACAAAACGTTTGGAGCACTCGGCCACTGGCCGACGGGGAACCTCATGACGCAAGCCAATAACGCCGTGTACACCGATCTGAGTGTTGATGATCTGGTTAAACAAGCCCTGAATCGCGGTGAAGGCGAGCTTGCCGATACCGGCGCGCTGGTTGTTCGCACCGGTCACCGTACCGGCCGTTCGCCAGTCGATCGTTTCATCGTTGAAGAGCCGACCACCCAGGCCGCCATTGCCTGGGGCCCGATCAACCGCAAGTTCCCGGCCGACAAGTTCGATGCCCTGTGGGCTCGCGTCGAGGCGTTCAACAACGCGCAAGAGCATTTCGTTTCCCACGTGCACGTAGGTTCGGCTGAAGAGCACTACCTGGCCGTGAAAATGACTACCCAGACTGCCTGGCAGAACCTGTTCGGTCGTTGCCTGTTCATCAACCCGGCCCAGTACAACCCGGCCGGTCGTGAAGAGTGGCAAGTTCTGAACGTCGCCAACTTCGAGTGCGTGCCAGAGCGTGACGGCACCAACTCCGACGGTTGCGTGATCATCAACTTCGCGCAGAAAAAAGTGCTGCTCGCCGGCATGCGCTACGCCGGTGAAATGAAGAAAGCCATGTTCTCGGTGCAGAACTTCCTGCTGCCGGCCGCCGACGTGCTGCCAATGCACTGCGCCGCCAACATCGGCGAAGCGGGCGACGTGACCCTGTTCTTCGGCCTGTCCGGCACCGGCAAGACCACCCTGTCCGCCGACGAAAGCCGTTACCTGATCGGTGACGACGAACACGGCTGGGGCGAGGGCGTGGTGTTCAACATCGAAGGCGGTTGCTATGCCAAGTGCATCGACCTGTCCGAGAAGAACGAGCCGGTCATCTGGAAAGCCATCAAACACGGCGCAGTCCTGGAAAACGTTGTTATCGACGACGCCAAGCACGCCGACTACACCGATGTCAGCCTGACCCAGAACAGCCGCGCCGCCTACCCGCTGGAGCACGTAGCCAAGCGTTCCGAGAAGAACCTGGGCGGCGAGCCAAACGCAGTGATCTTCCTGACCTGCGACCTGACCGGCGTGCTGCCGCCAGTGTCGATCCTCAATGAAGAACAAGCGGCCTACCACTTCCTGTCCGGCTACACCGCACTGGTGGGCTCGACCGAAATGGGTTCCGGCAGCGGCATCAAGTCGACCTTCTCCACCTGCTTCGGCGCACCGTTCTTCCCGCGTCCGGCTGGCGAATACGCAGAACTGCTGATCAAGCGCATCCGCGGCTTCGGCTCCAAGGTCTACCTGGTCAACACCGGCTGGACCGGCGGCGGCTACGGCGTCGGCAAACGCTTCAACATCCCGACCACTCGCGGCGTGATCGCAGCGATCCAGAGCGGCGCGTTGATCGGTGCCGAGACTGAGCACCTGGACACTATCAACCTTGACGTGCCATTGGCTGTACCGGGCGTTGAGACTGGCCTGTTGAACCCACGTAACACCTGGGCTGATAAGGCTGCTTACGATGAAGCCGCTAAGGCGCTGGCTGGGTTGTTCGTTGAGAACTTCAAGAAGTTCGACGTGAGCGACGCGATCAAGGCTGCTGGGCCGAAGTTGTAAGTATCGGTAGTGGTTTGAGGTAAGAGAAAGCCGCCCTTTGAGGGCGGCTTTTTTGTGAGCGCGATTTAGCTCCCTTGAGGCGGAACTGGCAATACTCCCGCAGTAAACACGCTAAACAGCCAGAATAATGCCACTTACTATCTCCTGATCCGCTATACAGCTTCCACTTCCTGCGTGTTCCAGCGTTGCTTCTTGATTGCTTTGTAGAGCATGCCAATGGTCAGCGGGATTTTGTCGCCACGACCCTTGGCCCGGCGCTTGAGGAACGGGTCAAAGCCTTCGGGCTGAAAATACCGATACGCGTCGTAGTCGATGAAGTCGATGGCGAACTGTTCCTCCAGCGCTTCCATCAGCTGCCGCGCATCCGCGCCGTCGCAGCCCAGGTCAAAGTTGATCGCGGTGGTGAGGCTGATGGTTTTGCGTTCGGGTAGGCCGAGTTCTTCGTGCAGCAGCTGCATGAGCAGGTGCATGGCGTGATCGTCGGGGAAGTTGGGGGCGAGGTTCATTGTGGGGCGTCCGGTTGGGCTCAGGAGGATCTTATTGGGCGTCGGGTTCGTGGGGAAGAGCGGAAGCAGATGGCAGCGGTTTGTCTTGTCGGTACTTGGCCAGCACTTCTTTTCGTGTAGGGAGTGATTTGTCGAGGTCTGCCGGTGATGTGTCGAATCCTGCCAGACGCAGGCTAGCCAGGTAGTTTGAGCGGCGCACTTTTTCGTAGTACGCAAGTTTTTTTGATCGTTCCTGCGCTCCGCGTGGGAATGCAGCCCGGGACGCTCTGCGTCCCAAGGGCCGAACGCGGAGCGTCCGTAGAGGCATTCCTTTGCTGCGCGTGGGAACGATCTTCACTCGGCGTCAGGCCGGCGCTTTCCAGCCCATCATGCGTTGCTGGGCGACTTTCAGCAGGTCGCAGCCGTCCTGGGTCAGCAAGTAGAGCGCGTGGGTGATGTGGGGGATGTCTTCGACGTCGCCGTGTTTGAAGCAAATGCAGTGCAAGGTTTTGAGGAGGTCGCTGGAGGCTCGGATGCGCTGGAGGGCGGCTTCGAGGATGTCTTGCGGGTTGGCCTCTGTGTCGATGATCAGGGGTGGGGTGTCGGTAAGGTTGGATTGGAGTGGGCGGTAGCGATCAGGTGTGAACGGATTATTCATAATGTGTAATCTCGAATGCATCAGAAAGAACCGCTGCCATCGTGACCAAGCGATGGGAGGCGGACTGTATTCGGGTTGGTCAACCGGTGAGATCGCACGCTTACCCGGCACGCCCGAAGACGTCCCAAACACAGCCGCCATAAACTGTACTGACACAAAAAAGCGCCGGCAGCATACAACGGGTGCGTGCGTAGATCTAATTCGGGTGACCAAGCCCGAGCCGCTGATTTGGCAGCGGCAGTCACGACTATAGATTTGAGCTACAGGATGGCGATAGCCGACAAGGTTCCTTTTGTTGTAGGAACGGTATGAAGATTTCATAGGCCGTTCCTACCGATCCGCCATCGTTTTCAACAAATAGACCGATACGCCGCAACATCCAGCAGACTGGTGCTCAACCCGGTCGCCGGCGCGTAGATCGTGCCTTTCACCGCGGAGAAGCTGACCCCTTTGCTGCCCAGGGAAACGTAGCGTTCGCCTTGGTCCAGCTCGGTGAAGTAGGTGTAGGAGTAGTTGTGCATCAGCCGGTACTTCGCTTCGTCGCTGACCATGGCGTTGCTGAGGTTCTCCAAGTCGGCCTGGGTCAGGTTCAGCGGCTTGTTCAGCTGTACGCCCCAACGCTTGAGGCAGGTTTCGGCGAGGTGGCGGACGATGCGGCCGGGTTCGACCAGGATTTTCAGGTCGCTGGCACCGCTGGGGACGCCGCCGGCGGAGGTGGCGTTACCGGCCATGGTGGCGTGGCGGCCGGCCATGGGGTAGATGTGGGTTTGGGTGCCGGTGGCGGTTTGCGGGATGACGCAGCTGAAGCCTTTCGAGCGTTCATCACGGGCGAAGAAACCTACATACTCTTTGACGTTGGCGCCAAGTTTGACTTTGTCATCCTGGAAATTGCCAATGCCGGGCACCGGATCAATCGCAAAGATATTAACCGGGATGTTTTTAAGTTCGCTGTCCTTGAACATGGCGTTGGCCAGCATGTGGCAACTAATGCCGCCACGGCTCCAGCCCACCAGGTTTACTTTGGTTGGAATAACACCATCCTTGCGGAAGGTCTTGATAATTTGCTCCTGTAACTTTTGTTGCGTCACGCTGCGATCGCCGTAGTTGTATTTACGCCAGAACCACGAGCCTTCGACTTTCACATCTTCGATGGGAATGCCGGCAGCTTTGAGGCGGTTGTATTCCGCTTCGGTCAGTTGCTCGCGCTGCCAGTCGCACTGGCCTTTGATGATGTTGATCGCATGCTGGACGTTTTGCTCCCAGCCTTTGCCGAACAGCGTACCGCTGAGGCCATAGTCCGCGGACTTGGTAAACAGATCGTCGGCTTGCAGGTTACCGCTGCCGGGGCCGTCGACCACGATCCATTCGGCAAACTCGCGGCCGGTATGGTTAGAGGAAAGTGTGGAGACCAGTTCACCGTCCCAGAAGTTTTCATGGGTGTCGTCGAATTTGGTGGAACCGGTGCCGCAGAAGAAAATAGTTAGTACTGTCATGGTGTTGCCCTTGGTTTGTGTAAGAGCAAGCAGGCTAGTGTTGATTGTTTTAATAATAAAGTGATTGGTTGTTTCTAGGTTTGTAGCTTTAAAAGTTTATGATGGGTTTTTTAGTTGTTGTTTTGCAACTTCTAGTAATTCGCAGCCGTCTTGCGTCAATAAGTAAAGTGCATTGACGATGTTCGGGATGTCTTTCACGTCTGCCTGTTTGAAACATAAACAGTAAAGTGTTTCGAGCAGATCGCTGGCCGCACGCAGGCGTTGTTGGGCAGCATCGAGCAGGTCGCCATGACTGGCATCGGTGTCGATGACCAACACCGGGGTGTCGCTGTAGCTGGTCTTGAGTGGGCGATAGCGGTTGGTCAACGGGTTGAACGTGTTCATGGTTGAGGCGTGTCCTGTACGAAGTCGCTCCGGCGGGCCGACACAGTGTTTTCAGCCGCGTCGAAAACTATAGATGGCCGCAGCGAAGCGTCGCAAGGTGGTGCAAGTGGACAGGTTTTGTAGGGGGTTTACCGGTGTTATCGCCCTTTGCCTACGCATCCCTCGACTATTTTTTAAGCTTTTCCCTTGGAGGTCGATATTCCTACGGGATTGTCAGGCTTAACGCATCCAGCCTCTGGAGGGTGCGCGCCAGAATGTGTAGGACGTTTCGAAGCGTCTGAGTCGACTCTTAAAGGGAATTAGGTATGCAGTGGCTACGTGTGGCCTCGATTTTATTGTTGTGGGCCGGTGTTTGTCGGATGGCGGGCGCTGCTGACGTCGGTCATTCACTGGTCCTCGCCAACATGGAGCGAACTGGTTGGCCGGATGCGCTGGCCACCCAAGCGGACATCGACACCGCATCTCGCGCCGAGGTGTTGATGGTGGGCAAGGTGTTGTTGGCCAGCGAAGCGCTGGATGAGCGGGGGCTGAAACAGCGACTGGGCGTGCGGGCTGTGAAGCTCAAGTCGATCAGGCAAGTGCGTGACGGGTTGTGGGATCGGTTGCTGATCACCTATCGCAGTGCCAGTCAGAACTGCGAGGACCAACTCTTCTGTCCTCGTGTGCACAGGGTCGCCGATTTGCGTCAGCTGGCGGCGGCGTTTACGGGCGAAATAAGCCCGGCTTATGCGGCGTGGGCGAACAAGAGCCGGGTGTTTCATGAGCAGGCGCTGGATGAGCAGTTGCGGGTGGCGGTGTTGGTGCCATAGCCACCCGACGTCAGTCGATCGATGACTAAGTTTGTGAGGCGCTGTCCAGAGTTGTGGGCGCAGCGTAGAGGGGGTCGTCAGGGAGTTTCATGCATCCGCTCAGCAGCAGGGATGCAAAGACAAGGGCGATTGGAAAAAGCAGAGTGTTAGACATGATTGTTCCTTTGTGAGGATCCGCGTGCAGGCGTCCTGCCTTGATGAAAACTTCGCGGATAATGGTTTTTCTCGGGGCGAACCTTACCGGCTGACAGGGGGCTGATGTCAGGGGGCAAAGTGCCTCGTTTGTTTCAATCTGTGGCGAAGGAATCGATGGGTTGACGCTGTATCATCCCGTATCGTTTTTGCCCCCGACCTTTTCTCGACTCGCTGCGTTCGCCGGCTAGGCTTTGGGCTTCGCAGCGGTCAACGGAGTGACAGCTTATGCACAACACCCTGGAACAGGTTTTCGGTTATCCACAGTTTCGGCCCGGCCAGGAGGCGGCGGTCAGCGCGGTGTTGGCCGGGCGCTCGGCGGCGGCGATTTTCCCTACCGGATCGGGCAAATCCCTGTGCTATCAGTTACCGGCCATCCTGCTGCCGCACCTGACGCTGGTGGTCTCGCCTCTGCTGGCGTTGATGCAGGATCAGTTGGCGTTCTTGCAGCGCCACGGCATTGCGGCGGGCAGTATCGATTCGGCCCAGAGTCGCGATGACGCCAGCGATGTGATGGCCCGGGCAAAGTCCGGCGAATTGAAGATTCTGATGATTTCCGTGGAGCGCCTGAAGAACGAGCGTTTCCGCCATTTTCTGCAGCAGGTGCCGATCTCGCTGTTGGTGGTGGACGAGGCCCACTGCATCTCCGAGTGGGGTCACAACTTCCGCCCCGACTACCTCAAGCTGCCGGACTATCAACGCCAGTTCAACATCCCTCAGGCGCTGCTGCTGACGGCCACCGCGACACCCAAGGTGATCGCCGACATGCAGGCCCGGTTCGCCATTGCGCCTGAGGATGTGGTGACCACCGGTTTCTACCGGCCCAACCTCAATCTATTGGTGGAACCGGTGCGTGGGCAGGACAAGCGCCGCCGCCTGGTCGAGTGGATGAGCCAGCGTCCCGGCCAGCCAAGCATCGTCTACGTCACCCTGCAAAAAACCGCTGAGCACATCGCCGAACATCTGGCGCGCAACGGCATACAGGCCGAGGCCTATCACGCCGGTTTACCCCACGAGCAACGGGAAACGATTCAGCGCCGGTTCATGGGTGGGCAGTCCAATTGCATCGTCGCCACCATTGCCTTCGGCATGGGCATCGACAAAAGCGATATCCGCAACGTGGTGCATTTCGACCTGCCCAAATCCATCGAAAACTACAGCCAGGAAATCGGCCGTGCCGGGCGTGACGGGCAGCCGTCCGATTGCCTGGTGCTGGCCAACCGCGACAGCCTCAACGTGCTGGAGAATTTCGTCTACGGCGACACACCGGAGCGGGACGGCATTCGTTGTGTGCTCGACGAGTTGCAAGCCGCAGCGCCCGAGGGGCAGTGGGAGTTTCTGCTGGGGCCTTTGGCCGATCAGAGCAACATCCGTCAGTTACCGCTCAAGACCTTGCTGGTACAGCTGGAGTTGCGTGGGCTGATCGCTCCGCGCTATGCCTATTACGCGGAATACCGCTTCAAGTATTTGCAGGAGCCGGAAGCGTTGCTGGCCCGTTTCGAGGGTGAGCGCAGGGACTTCGTCTCGGCGATCATCCAGACTTCCAGTCGCGCACGGACCTGGGCCACGGTGAATTTCGACGCACTGTATCAGCAGCATTCCGCCGAGCGCAGTCGAGTGGTCAAGGCGCTGGATTACTTCCAGGAAAAGGGCTGGGTGGAGCTTGAAAGCAAGCAGATGACGGAGGTCTATAGCCTGCTGCAAGCCGACTTCGATTCCCAGGCCTTGAGCGCCGAATTGCACACCTACTTCACCCAGCACGAACGCACCGAGATTTCGCGGATTCACGCCATGCTGGATCTGTTCGCCACCGACCACTGCCTGGGCTATCGCCTGGCCGAGTACTTCGGCGACGAAAACGCGCCACGGCGATGCGGGCATTGTTCGGTGTGTCACGGCCACGTAGCGCGGTTACCCGAACCACCGGTATTGCCGGCGCTTGTGGATAAAAATTTCGAGGCGCTGTGCGGTGATTTTATCCATAGGCACCAGCAGCACACGGGAAGTGCTCCATCGGCGGAGCGCGTGACGCGGTTTTTGTGCGGGATCAGCGTTCCATTGTTTACCAAGCTCAAGGCACGGTCGATTCCTGGGTTTGCGCTGCTGGAAGATTATCCGTATGCCGAGGTCCGGACGTGGGCTGAGGCGAACCTCTAACCTGCGGGATCGGGACGCATCCATCCGCTGAATGTCGCCCATCACAGGAATAAACTTCAAAAACACGCATCGGCTGACTATGGTGAGGACTGTCTTTGGATCGCCAATAAGAGAACAACAACCATGAGCCAGACATCGTTCGATATTCAGCGCGCCGCCGTGATTGGCGCGGGCACCATGGGCCGTGGCATCGTCATGTGCCTGGCCAACACCGGGGTGCCGGTGCAGTGGGTCGATAACAATCCGCAGATGCTTGAGCAGGCGCTGACCAGCGTGGCTGACACTTACGCCCACAACGTGCGTCAGGGGCGGATCGATCAGACCGAGGCGGATGCGCGCATTGCACGGGTAACGGCGGCTGCCGATTACGCGGCGATCCGCGATGTTGATCTGGTTATCGAAGCGGTCTACGAAAACCTCGAGCTGAAGCAGAAAATCTTCCGCGAACTCGACGGTTTGCTCAAACCTGAAGCGATTCTGGCCAGTAATACCTCGGCGCTGGATATCGACGCCATCGCCGCTGCCACTCGCCGCCCGCAGCAGGTCCTGGGCCTGCACTTCTTCAGTCCGGCGCACATCATGAAGTTGCTGGAGATCGTACGCGGCGCCCAGACCGCGCCGGCGGTGCTTGATGCAGCCCTGACGCTGGGCCGGCGCATGGGCAAGATCAGCGTGGTCTCGGGCAACTGCCACGGTTTCATCGGCAACCGCATGCTGCATCCGTACGTGCTCGAAGCGCGCAAGATGCTGCTGGAGGGGGCGTTGCCTTATCAGGTGGATGCGGCGCTGCAAGGTTTTGGTTTCGCCATGGGGCCGTTTCGCATGTATGACGTGGTCGGCATTGACCTGGAGTGGCGCGCGCGGGAGCTGGCTGGCAAGGGCCAGGATGCGCCGGAGGTTCAGGTGGACAACCGCTTGTGCGAGTTGGGGCGTTTCGGTCAAAAGAGCGGTGATGGGTATTACCATTACGAACCGGGCAGTCGTCAGGCTGAACACGATGTGGAAGTCGATGCGCTGGTACTGGAAGTCAGCGAAGGGCTGGGGTTTCAGCGGCGTAAGATAGGGCCGGAGGAGATTCTTGAGCGCAGCTTGCTGGCACTGGTCAATGAAGGGGCGAAGATCCTTCAGGAAGGCATTGCGGCGTCGGCGCACGACATCGATCTGGTGTACCTCAACGGTTATGGTTTCCCGGCGGACAAGGGCGGGCCGATGGCCTGGGCGGATCAGCAAGGGCTGGACGATATTCATCTGCGGTTGTTGCAGCTTGAGACCAAACAGGGCGATCACTGGGCGCCGGCGCGGTTGATTGGGGAGTTGGCGGCGCAAGGCAGAGGGTTTGCCGACATGTGATTTATTTGGCGCCTGCTCGCGAGGGGTACGACGCGGTTTCACCTTAAACTAGCCATCCAACTCCAGGAACCGACGCTGATGTCCAACCCGATGCCCCAACGCACCGACTACCCCCATTTCCAGCCCATCACCACCCGCTGGCATGACAATGACACCTACGGTCACGTCAACAACGTCACCTACTACAGTTTTTTCGACACGGCGGTGAACACCTACCTGATTGAAGTCGGCGGTCTGAATATCCATGACGGTGAGGTGGTGGGTTTTGTGGTGAGTTCGGCCTGTGATTACTTTGCGTCTATCGCTTTCCCGGATCGGATCGAGATTGGCCTGCGGGTCGGCAAGTTGGGCAACAGTTCGGTGCAGTACGAGCTGGCGGTGTTCAAGGCTGGAGAAGATGAGGCCTGCGCGGCAGGGCGCTTCGTGCATGTATTCGTGGATCGGCTGTCGAATCAGCCGGTGGTGATTCCTGCCGAGGTGCGCGGGGCGTTAGAGCGACTGGCGATCTGAGGGCAAAAAAAATCGCAGCCCGAGGGCTGCGATTTTTGGATCTACCGGTCGACGAGGCGATTCAAGCCTCAGTCGTCATCGTGATAGCGATGGTGATGCTTGCGATGCCCGTAGGCATGGCCGCGACCCGGGTGACCACGGTAGTAGCGACGATCATCATCGTCATAACCACGACGAGAGGAACGACGATCATCGTCATAGCTATTGTTGCCCATATGGTTACCCAGCGCGCCACCGAGGCCGCCGCCTGCTGCGGAGCCGATGAGGCTACCGGTGGTGCCGCCCATGCTGCGGCCGACCACGTTACCGCCAGCTGCGCCCAACGCACCACCAATGGCGGCTTGGCCACGGCTGTGTCTGTCTGCGCCAACTGCGCTACCACCCGCGCCGCCCAGGGCCGCGCCAATGGTTGAACCTGTACTGCCGCCTAGCGATTGGCCGACGACCGAGCCCAGAACCCCGCCCAATGCGCCGCCCACACCTGCTTCGGTGGTGCCGCCAGCAGACGCGAAGCCACTGACCAGGCCAAGGGACAACAAGAGAATCGAGGAGAACTTCATAGAGGAACCTCAAGGGGATGACGGCGCGATCCTGAGGCTGCGTCGTGATTGTGACAATAGAAATCCGACGAGTAACACGACTTGAGCACATTTCTATAAGTTGCTGTTTTTTGGGCGGAACTTAAGTGTTTTTCGCCGGTCTTTAGCTACTTATCAAAGGCCGTTTTTATATAAAAGCGGCCTTTTTTGTGGGCGTTTGATAGTTGTTGTGTCAATGATTTTGTTAAAAGATCGCAGCCTTCGGCAGCTCCTACGCGGGATATGCGTTTCCTCTGTAGGAGCTGCCGAAGGCTGCGATCTTTTGATTTTGCGTTAAGCTGACTTGGCCATGATCAGCCCCGTCTCACTCGCCGCTTCCAGCCTGATCGCCACAAACTTCGACGTCGGCGTATGGCTGCCATCCCCGGTGCTTTCCAGCGGCACCAGCGGGTTCACTTCCGGATAGTAAGCGGCCGCTTGCCCGGCAGGAATATCAAACGCCAGAAGAGTAAAGCCTTTCACCCGCCGCTCTCGGCCATCATCCCAGATCGACACGATGTCAGCCTTCTGCCCCGGTTTGAAGCCCAGGCGAATGATGTCGGCTTCATTGACGAACAACACATCCCGCTGACCTTTCACCCCGCGATAACGATCATCAAGACCATAAATGGTGGTGTTGTACTGATCATGGGAGCGCATCGACTGCATGATCAGGTCCGGCAGTACGCCGGTGGCGCGGGTGCGTTCGTGCACCAGGTCTTTGGGCAGGATGTTCGGACGGAAATTGGCCCGACCCGATGGGGTATTCCAGCGACGTGCGCCGGCACTGCTGCCCAGATAGAAACCGCCTGGGTTCTGGACTTTCTCGTTGAAGTCCCGAAAGCCCGGGATGGTGTCGGCAATCAGGTCGCGGATACGGCTGTAATCCGCTACCAGCCAGTTCCAGTCCACCGGTTTGCTGCCCAGGGTCGCGGCGGCGATACCGGCGATGATTGCAGGCTCCGAGCGCATCAGGTTTGACAACGGCTGCAACTGACCGTTGGAGGCGTGGACCATACTGAAGGAGTCTTCCACGGTCACCGCTTGGGCGCCTTCGGTCTGGATATCGATATCGGTGCGGCCCAGGCACGGCAGGATCAGCGCGTCTTTACCGTGGATCAAATGGCTGCGGTTGAGCTTGGTGCTGATCTGCACGGTCAGGTCGCAGTTGCTCAGGGCCTGGAAAGTCCGCGAGCTGTCCGGGGTGGCTTGGGCGAAGTTGCCGCCCAGGCCGATGAAGACTTTCGAACGGCCTTCGGCCATGGCGTGAATCGCCTCGATCACGTTGTGGCCGTTTTCGCGCGGCACCTTGAACTGGAAGCGCCGCTCCAGGGAGTCGAGGAACGCCGCCGGCGGACGTTCGTTGATGCCCATTGTCCGGTCGCCCTGCACGTTACTGTGGCCACGCACCGGGCATAGACCTGCACCCGGCCGGCCGATGTTGCCGCGCAGCAGCATCAGGTTGGCGATTTCCTGGATGGTCGCCACCGAATGGCGATGCTGAGTGATGCCCATCGCCCAGCACATGATCACGTTCTTGCCTTTGGCGTACATGCGCGCCGCTTGCTCGACTTCCACCAGGGACAGGCCGGACTGCTCAACGATCTGCTCCCACGAGGTGTCGTCGACGATGCCGAGGTATTCCAAGACGTTGGCGCTGTGTTCATTGAGGAAGTCGTGGTCGAACACCGCAGGCTCACCCGCCTTCTGCGCATCGCGCTCCCATTGCAGCAGGAACTTGGCCATGCCGCGCATGATCGCCATGTCGCCGCCCAATGCCGGACGGAAGTACGCGGTGTTGGTCGGCTTGTCGCCGTTGGTGAGCATTTCGATCGGGTGTTGCGGGTGCTGGAAGCGTTCCAGGCCACGCTCTTTCAGCGGGTTGATGCACACCACCTGCGCACCGCGTTTCACCGCTTCGCGCAGTGGCTCGAGCATCCGCGGGTGGTTGGTGCCAGGGTTTTGGCCCCAGACAAAAATTGCATCTGCATGTTCGAAATCGTCGAAGGTCACGGTGCCTTTGCCGACTCCGACGCTTTGGGCCAATGCCACACCGCTGGCTTCGTGGCACATGTTCGAGCAGTCGGGGAAATTGTTGGTGCCATAGGCGCGCACGAACAATTGATAGAGGAACGCCGCTTCGTTGCTGGCACGGCCCGAGGTGTAGAACTCGGCCTGATTCGGGCTCGACAGCCCTTGCAGGTGTTTGCCGATCAGGGCGAAGGCGGCTTCCCAGCTGATTGGTTTGTAACGATCGGTTTCAGCGTCGTAGCTCAGCGGCTCGGTCAGACGGCCCTGGTACTCGAGCCAATAATCACTTTGTTCCAGCAACGAGCTAACGCTGTGCTTGGCGAAAAACGCGCCATCGACACGCCGTTTGGTCGCTTCCCAGTTCACTGCTTTGGCGCCGTTCTCGCAGAACGCCACCATGCCGGCTTCCTTAGAATCGCCCCAGGCGCAACCGGGGCAGTCGAACCCGCCGTTCTTGTTGGTCTTGAGCATCATGCGCAGATTTTTCAACGCGTTGTCGCTGGTCAACCAGGCCCGGGCGACGCTGGCCAGCGCGCCCCAGCCACCGGCCGGTCCTTTATAAGGCTTGTAACGTGGAACGGGTTTCTGGTCGGCTTGTTGGTGTTGGCTCACGCTTGATTCTCCGTCGCGGGGCTGTAGACCCGCGGCGCACTTTTTTGCGGCAGGTGGATGAGATTGAGGTTGTGTCGACGGGCCCATTGCACGGCCAGGCCCGTGGGCGACGACAGGCTGACCAGGGTCTGGATGCCGGCGCGTAGAACTTTCTGGATCAATTCGAGGCTGCAACGGCTGGTGACAATCGCCAGACCATCGGTGGTCGGAATCTTCTGGCGGATCAACCCACCGATCAGCTTATCGAGGGCGTTGTGTCGACCGATGTCTTCACGGCCCAGCAGCAATTCGCCTCTGCCATTCATGAACACCGCCGCATGCACCGCGCCGCAATGCTGGCCCAAAGGCTGGAATTCGCCGATGCGATGGCGCAGGCCGTCCAGCCATTCGGCCGGGGGCAGCGGGGCGCCGGGCAGCACCTTGAGATCGGGCAGCGCTTGCTCCACCGCTTCCACGCCACAGAGCCCGCAACCGCTGGTGCCGGCCAGTTGCCGGCGCTGCTGCTTGAGGTTCCAGAAGGCGCGGTTGGCGATGGTCACTTGCGCGTATTGCGCCGAACCCGAGCCGCTGAGTTGCAGGTCATAGATGTCTGAAGCGTCTTCGATGATGCCGCTGCCGAGGCTGAAGCCGACGATGAAGTCTTCAAGGTCCGTCGGCGTCACCAACATGACGGCCTGGCTGATGCCGTTGTAGGCGATCGCCAACGCGACTTCTTCAGCCAGCGCGGTGCTGGATGATTCGGAGTATCCAAGGTTGCAGTAACTGTATGTCTGGCTTGCGGCGGGCGCGGGCGTTTCGAGAGCGGGCGCCGCGCAGCCGGGGCGCTTGGCGTTCATTAGGCATCACCGACGGTTTGGTCAGCTTTAAGCCTAGGCGTGTCAACATGTCACGTCTAATCGCTATTACTGATCTACCGATAGATGGCGTCGATCAAGAGTCTGTCAGTGATTTCTGATAGATCGCAAAACAGGCTTCTGCCAAGGCCGAACGCGGAGCACTGCGACGCATGATCAGCCCCAGCCGGGCGAGGGTCTGGGCGCTTTCGATGGGTTGCAGGCGCAAGTGATCAGTGAGGTTTTCGAGGCCGCTGTTCAGCGGCATCACCGCGCAGCACAGGCCACCGTGTACCGCTTGTAACAATTGGTGGACTGCATCGGTTTGCAGCAACGGCTGTGGGGTCAGGCCACGGCTGTGGAAGTTATGGTCGATGGACTGGCGAAAATGCATGCCGCTGGTGAGCATGCCCATGGGCAGTTCGATCAGCGACTCCCAGCTCAGTGGCGTCTCGCCGAAACTGAAGAAGCGTTGATCGTAGAGCAGGCCCATGTGGGTTTCGCTGAACGCCAGGGAGTCGAAGCGCTCGCCGTCCAGATGCTCCAGGTACGATACGCCGAGGTCGAGACGGTTATTCGCCAGTTGTTCAAGGATCTGTTCGGAACTCAGGGCCGAGAGTTCGAACCGCAGGTTCGGGTGTGCGGCGTGCAGGCGTTGCATCAGCGGCACCGGGTCGAAACTCGACAGCGGCACCACCCCCAGACGCAACGTGCCCACGAGGTTGCCGCGACAGGCCGCCGCTTCGGCCTGCAAACCGTCGTAGGCCGCCAGCACCGTACGTGCCCATGCCAGCACGCGCTCACCCGGTGCAGTGAAACCTTCGAAGCGTTGGCCGCGATTGACCAGCGGCAGCTCGAGTTCTTCCTCAAGGCTGCGCAGGCGCATGGACAAGGTCGGCTGGGTGATGTGACAGCGCGCGGCGGCCTGGCCGAAGTGTCGGGTTTCGTCGAGAGCGATGAGGAATTTCAGCTGCTTGATGTCCATCTTCGCTCCAGGGCGCCGGCAAGGTTTGCGATTCTACCGCCTGCGCGGGGTTGGGTCATTGGTCGGCTGGGAACCGGTCTTCAAACGACTGGTCTAGTCTTGGGCGTCTGGAACCCAAATCCCAAGGAGCGTGCACCATGAGTATTTTGAGCTTTGTGAAAGAAGCAGGTGAAAAACTTATTGATCTGCTGACACCTGGCAATGCCAACGCCAGCGAGCAGCTGAAGGCACACATCAGCAAGGTCGGCTTGGGTAACCCGAATGTTCAGGCGACCATCGATGGCGACAAAGTCACCGTCACCGGTGAAGTGGCAAGTCAGGAAGAGAAGGAAAAGATTCTGTTGGCCGTGGGCAATATTGCCGGTGTCGGTAGTGTCGATGACCAGATCACCGTAACGGGGCCGGTTGCCAAGGCAGCGCAGTTCGTCACCGTTAAAAAGGGCGACACCCTCAGCGCGATTTCCAAGGCGGCATACGGCGACGCGAACAAGTACAACAAAATCTTTGAAGCCAACAAACCAATGCTTTCGCACCCGGACAAGATCTATCCGGGGCAGGTGTTGCGGATTCCTGAATAACACAGAACCTGTGGCGAGGGAGCTTGTCGGATCGCCGCACCGTCCCGCTCGGCTGCGCAGCAGTCGCAATCTGGCCAATGCACCTTTCTGAGGGAACTCAGCCAGATTGGGAGCGCTTCGCACTCCAGCGGGAGCAAACTCCCTCGCCACAACGACCGCGTCAGACTCTAAAGCCCTGCGATGAGCTCCCGATAATCCCCCACCGCCGCAAACTCTGCCGTGTCCTTCGGCCCTTTGCGGCTGTCCGGCTCGCTCACGGCCAGCAGATGCGCCACACCAAAGTTGCGTGCGCTGCGCAGGATCGGCAAGGTGTCGTCGATGAACAGACAGCGTGCCGGGTCGAAGCCGATATCGGCCTGCAAGGCATCCCAGAACTGCGGGTCTTCTTTGGCGAAACCGTAATCGTGAGAGCTGATCAAGCGCTCGAAATAAGGCGCCAGTTCAATTCTTTCCAGTTTCAATGACAACGAATCGCGGTGGGCGTTGGTGATCAGTACCACGCGCTTGCCGGCCTGTTTTATCGCTGCCAGAAAAGTGTCCGCATCCGGACGCAAGGCGATCAGGTGCGCGGTTTCCAGTTTCAGTTCGCGTACCGACAACTTCAGTTCGGCGCTCCAGAAGTCCAGGCAATACCACTGCAACTGACCGGCATGGCGCTCGAACAGTGGCTGCAATTCCAGCTCCGCCATGGCCAGGCTCACCCCGTGCAACTCGGCATAACGCTTTGGCAGGTGTTCCAGCCAGAAATGGTTGTCGTAGTGCAGGTCCAGCAGCGTGCCGTCCATGTCCAGCAGAACGGTATCGATGTCGCGCCAGGGCAGCAGGGACATAAAAAACTTCTCCAGCGGTAAAAAAGATATCCGAGGTAAACAATCAGGATAGGCCGGGTATAGTAACGCGTTCACGCCAAGGAGCTTCCCATGCGCCAGAAACCCACCATACTCGCCCGCGAAATCGTCGCCACCAGCCGATTATTCTGTGTCGAAGAGCTGAAATTGCGCTTTTCCAATGGCGTGGAGCGCACTTACGAGCGATTGGTCGGCAAAGGCGCTGGTTATGGTGCGGTGATGATCGTGGCGATGCTCGACGCGGACCACGCCGTGTTGGTGGAGGAATACTGCGGTGGCACCGATGCCTACGAATTGTCCCTCCCCAAAGGCTTGATCGAGCCGGGCGAAGACGTGCTGGCGGCGGCCGAGCGGGAGCTCAAGGAAGAGGCCGGGTATGGCGCGCGGCAACTGGAGCACCTGACCGAGTTGTCGTTGTCACCTGGCTACATGAGCCAGAAAATCCAGGTGGTGCTGGCCACCGATTTGTACGAAGAACGCCTGGAGGGTGACGAGCCCGAGCCGATGGGGATGGACAAGATCAACCTGCGGGAATTGTCGGCGTTGGCGCAGAACCCGCGATTCACCGAGGGCCGTGCCTTGGCGGCGCTGTATCTGGCCCGTGATCTGTTGACTCAGCGTGGGGTGTTCCTGCCATGAAGTTGAATTTTCCCCATCCGTTGATGGCACCGGTGGTAGAACTGGCATTGAAGGCTGGCGAGGCGATCCTGCCGTTCTGGCGCGTCAACGTTGCCGTGACGGCAAAGTCCGATGATTCCCCGGTCACAGCTGCCGACATGGCCGCTCACCATGTGATTCTTGCCGGGTTGACGGCGCTGGACCCGACTATTCCGGTGCTGTCCGAAGAGGATGCCAACATCCCCCAGAGCGTGCGTGCCGGCTGGCAGCGTTGGTGGTTGGTCGACCCACTGGACGGCACTAAGGAGTTCATCTCCGGCAGCGAAGAGTTCACCGTGAACATTGCGCTGATCGAGCAGGGGCGTGTGGTGTTCGGCGTGGTGTCGATGCCGACCAGCGGGCGTTTTTATGTAGGCGGTGCCGGGCTGGGTGCCTGGCGCGGCGATAAAGGCGCCGAGCCGTTGCCAATTCAGGTTCGCGAGGTGCCGGCTGCGGGTGAAGCCTTCACGGTGGTCGCCAGTCGTCGTCATTCGAGCCCTGAGCAGGAGCGCTTACTGGCGGGGTTGAGTGACAGTCTGGGCGAGCTGCAACTGGCGAATATCGGCAGCTCGCTGAAGTTTTGCCTGCTGGCGGAAGGGGCTGCGGATTGTTATCCGCGATTGGCGCCGACTTCGCAGTGGGACACGGCCGCGGCTCAAGGTGTGCTGGAAGGCGCCGGCGGTGAGGTGCTGGATTTGAGCGGCGCGCCGTTCTGTTATCCGGCGCGGGAATCGTTGCTGAATGAGTTCTTCCTGGCGCTGCCGGCTAAAGCGGCATGGCGGGAGAAACTATTGGCGCTCGCTCGGGCGTAAAGATCAAGAGATCGCAGCCTCGTTTCACTCGACAGATCCTACAGGGGGCGCGCTTCTCTGTAGGAGCTGTCGAGTGCAACGAGGCTGCGATCTTTTAAGATCGTTTGCTTTACCGGTGAAGGACGTATTGCCCGGTAAACCTCACCGCATCCTCATCACTCCCGGTATTCACGATCCGCGAATGCAGCGTCAACCGCGCTCGCCCATAGCGTCGATACATCGCCAGGAACTTCCTCCACACCGTCGCACTCGGTGTCTGGCAAATCGCTGTCGCGTCCATGGTGACCGGCAGCGGGTAGTTGATCTGCCCTTCCTGAATCACGATGTGCCCGTCTTCGATGCCTTCTTCACGCAAACGCAAATGCAGCCAGCCCCAGCCGGCCAGCACCGCGCCGCAATACAGGCTGCCACCGAACATGGTGCTCTTGTGATTGACGTTGGGCGCAAGCGGCAGATGCAGGCGCAGTTGTTGGTCGTGCCAGTCGAGCACTTTGAGGCCCATGTCCCGCGTGAGGGGGATGTCGCGATAGAGGATCGATTCCAGGTGACGACTGTCGCGGTTCATTCGCGGGCCTTTTGTTTGATGAGGATGATTTTACGGTAGCTCAATCGAGGTCGTCGGTATGGCTGCTGGTGCCGCCATCGGCGAAGTTCAGGCCATGCTTGCGCAGCTTGTCGTGCAGGGTTTTGCGCGGAATGCCGAGGGCTTCGGCGAGGCTGCGCACGGAGCTGTGCGAGCGCGCCAGTTCGGCGGCAATCAGGCTTTTCTCGAAGTTCTCGACTTGCTCGCTCAAGCCGCCGCTGACCACTTCAACCGTGGTGCCGACACCGCCATCCGGCGCACTGTTGTCCAGTGCCAGCTCCAGGCCCAGGGCAAAGCGCTCGGCGGCGTTCTGCAGTTCTCGCACGTTACCTGGCCAGCTGTGACGCAGCAGCAGCGCCCGTTGCCCCGGTTGCAGTTCGTGGGGCGGCAAGCCGTGGCGGGCGCTGGCTTCGTCAGCGAAATGCTGGAACAGCACCAGCGCATCTTCGCCCCGTTCGCGCAGTGGCGGAATGCGCAACGGCGCAACGTTCAGGCGGTAATACAGGTCGGCACGGAAGCGCCCCTGATCGGCGGATTGCCGCAGGTCTTCCTTGGTCGCGGCGATGATGCGGATGTCCAGCGGGATCAACTGATTGCCGCCCAGGCGTTCGACGACCCGCTCTTGCAGCAAACGCAGTAATTTCACCTGCACGTCCAGGCTCATGCTTTCGATTTCATCGAGGAACAACGTGCCGCCGTTGGCGAATTCGAACTTGCCGATGCGGCGCTTCTGCGCGCCGGTAAACGCGCCCGGTTCATGACCGAACAGCTCGCTTTCTACCACCGACTCGGCCAGGGCCCCGGCGTTGATTGCCACGAACGGGCCGTTACGCCGACTCGACAAGTCGTGCAGCGCGCGGGCCACCACTTCTTTGCCCGCACCGGTTTCACCGAGGATCAGCACGTCGGCCTTGGTCGCCGCCAGTGCCCCGATCTGCTCGCGCAGGCGCAGCATCGGCGCCGATTGCCCGACCAGTCGAGCGCTCAGTTCGTTGCGATCACTGAGGGCCAGACGCAGGCTGCGGTTGTCCAGCACCAGACGGCGCAGGGCCAGGGCGCGACGTACGCTGTCGAGCAGGGCGTCGCTGGCGAAAGGTTTTTCCAGAAAGTCATAAGCCCCGGCGCGCATGGCTTGCACCGCCAGGGGGACATCGCCGTGGCCGGTGATCAACAGCACGGGCAGTTCCGGGTCCTGGGCGTGGAGTTCGGTCAGCAGTTCGAGGCCGTCCATGCCCGGCATGCGGATGTCACTGACCACCACGCCCGGCCAGTCGCGTTCCAGTTGCCCGGCCAGGCCCTTGGCTTCAGCGAGCGGCAGGATCTTCAGGCCGGCCAGGTCCAGGGTCTGGCTCAGGGCCTGGCGCAGGTGGGGATCGTCGTCGATCAACACGACCTGGATGCGGTTGTCGATGGTCATGCACTTCGGTCCTCGGACGGTTGCAGGCTCACACCCGGCGCGCCTGCGCGCAGCTTCAGGGTAATCAGGGCGCCGCCTTCCTTGTGGTTGGAGAACGACAGTTCACCACCGAAGGCACGCATCAGGGTGTCGCAGATCGCCAGCCCCAGACCAAGTCCCTGAGTGCGGGTCTTGGTGGTGTAGAAGGGCTCGCCGGCACGACCCAGCGCTTCCAGGCAGAACCCGGGGCCGTTGTCGCGAATGTACAGAGTGACGCCGTCGGTGGTGGATTGGGCGCTCAACCAGAGTTTACGCGGCGGGCCTTTTTCCGTCAGCGCATCGAGCGCATTGGCCAGCAGATTGCCGAGTACCTGGCGCAGACGGGTCTCCCCGGCCTCGACCCACAGGGTGGCGGCCGGCAGGTCACGGATCAGCTCGACTTCCATGCTGCGCCGGCGCTTGGCCAGTAACGCCAGGGCATCGTCCAGCGCCGGTTGCAGGGCCACGCTTTCCGGGGCGTGGCGGTCGCGCCGGGCGAAGGCGCGCAGGTGGGCGATGATCGACGCCATGCGCCCGGTCAGTTCGCTGATCAGCTTGAGGTTGCCGCGAGCATCCTCGGTGCGCTGATGATCGAGCAGCACTTCGGCGTTTTCCGCGTAGCTGCGGATTGCCGCCAGCGGTTGGTTGAGTTCATGGCTGATACTCGCCGACATTGTCCCCAACGCCGAGAGCTTGCCGGCCTGTACCAGATCATCCTGAGCGCGTACCAGTTCTTGCTGGGCGTGTTCGCGCTCCAGCACTTCCTGTTTCAGTCGACGGTTGAGGCCCTCGAGGTCGCTGGTCCGTTCGGCGACCCGGCCTTCCAGTTCCTGGCGGGCCTTGGCTTCGAAGGCGATCCGCTCCAGGTAATGGCGTCGGCGTTGCATCATCAGGCCAAGCAGCAGCATCAATACCAGCAGCGTTGCGCCGCCGATGGCCACGACTGTGCGCACGGGGCGGTCGATCAGGGTGCGTGGAGCAAGGATACTGACACTCCAGCCGGTTTCTTCGATCTGCCGGGTTTGGGTCAGCCAGGCATTGGGGTCGAGACTCAACGGCTTTGGATCGCGGGTCGGATAGGGTTGAATCGCGGCGACAGCCTTGTTCTCCTCATCACTCAATGGACGGGTCGAGCGGAAACGCCATTCTGGCCGCGACGTGAGGATGACCACACCGTTGTGATCGGTGACCAGCAGTTGTTCCGGGGTTTTGCCCCAGAGGCTTTCGGTGTGATCGAGGTCAACCTTGACCACCAACACGCCGATGATTTTTTCACGATCGTGTATCGCCGCGGCGAAGAAGTAACCGCGCTTGGCCGAGGTGGTGCCCAGGCCAAAGAAGCGCCCCAGGCGCCCGGCCATGGCTTCACTGAAATAAGGACGGAAAGAAAAATTGCGGCCGACGAAGCTGTCGTGCTTGTCCCAGTTGGAGGCCGCCAGTGTCTTGCCGGTGGTGTCCATCAGGTACATGACTTCGGCGCCGGTCTGGGCACTGATGTGTTTCAACAGACGATTGGCATTGCCTTGAATCACGCCCTCGTCGGGGGCGCCCAACGTCGCACGCAGGGCGGGCAGGTCGCCGAGAATCTGCGGCAGCACTTCATAGCGGTGCAGGGTACCCAGCAGGTTGGCGACGTAGAGGTCGAGGGTCTGACGGTTCTGCCCTGCCAGCTCGCTGCGGTAATAACGCTCGGCCAGATGCTCCAGCGGCCACAGCAAGGGTGCCAGGCACAACGCAAGCAGTGCCAGGCTGCGCCAGCGGGGTCTGCGGGGGAGGGTCGGTGTCATGAGCATCAAGCGCCTGTGGGTACAGACGCATTATGCCTAGGCTTGCGGGCGCAGTCTGCGCACCCTGGATCAAGTGCGCACTGGCGCTGAAAATTCAGACAGCAATTCAGGAAAAGACTTCAGCGTCCTTGAAGAACGCGGCGGACTGATCCTTGGCCGACAGCTGCGGTGCTTCGTCCAACTGCCAGTCGATGCCCAGATCCGGGTCGTCCCAGCGAATGCTGCGCTCGGCCGACGGTGTGTAGTAGTCGGTGGTTTTGTACAGGAACTCGGCGAAATCGCTCAGCACCACGAAACCATGGGCAAAACCTTCCGGTACCCAGAGCTGGCGATGGTTGTTGGCGGACAGGCGCACCGCGACCCATTTGCCGAAATGCGGTGAGCTGCGGCGAATGTCCACGGCCACGTCCAGCACTTCACCGACGGTGACGCGGACCAGTTTGCCCTGAGTGTTTTGCAGCTGGTAGTGCAAGCCGCGCAGTACGCCTTTTTGCGAGCGGGAATGGTTGTCCTGCACGAATCGGGTGTTCAGGCCGGTTGCTTCTTCGAAAGCCTTGGCGTTGAAGCTTTCATAGAAGAAGCCGCGCTCATCACCAAATACCTTGGGCTCGATGATCAGAACACCGGGCAGGTTGGTGGTGACCACATTCATGGTGTTTCTCCAGCAATAGGCGTTGATGGCCGACATTCTTACGCAAAGTGCCGGCAGGCGCGAGTGGGGCGGTGAAGAGAGTTGCTCACGCATTTGATTCAGGCCAACCAGGGAAGGGGGGTTGCGTATCGCCCCTGGCAGTGGCGATATAAGCGCCTAATAAAATTTCAGGGGTTGTTGTATGCCGCTCGCCACGTTGATTCACCGCGCCAGTCTGCCCAGCCCGCAAGTGTCCGCGGCGCAAGCGCTTGAGTTACTGGAAGAACATTACGGGCTGAGCGGACGGTTGCAGGCTCTTGGAAGCCAGCAGGATCTCAACTACCGCGTCGACAGCGAGCAGGGGCGTTTCGTCCTGAAAATCTGCCGTGGCGATTACTCGGTGCTGGAGCTGCAAGCCCAGCACGCAGGGCTCAAGCACTTGGCCGAACATCCCGGCGTGCAGGTGCCGCGAGTGATCCCGGCCAAAAATGGTACAGACCTGCTCTCCCTGGAGGTCGGTGGTCAAGCGGTGCATTTACGTCTGCTCGATTACATCGACGGCCAGTCCCTGACGCACCTCGACCATCTGAGCCAGGCAGTGGTCGCCGGTTTCGGTCGGCTCTGCGGCGAGATGGACCTGGCGCTGGCCGGCTTCGACCATCCTGGCCTTGAGCGCACCCTTCAATGGGACGCCCGCCACGCCAACGCGTTGATCGCGCATTTGCTGCCGGTGATCAAGGATGATCAGCAACGCAAGCTGATTGCTGAAGCGGCCGAGCAGGCCGAGCGCCATTTGCAGCCCTTGGTGGATAAGCTGCCGGTGCAGGCGATTCACATGGACATCACCGACGACAACGTGGTCTGGCAGCGAGATGCGCAGCGCCAATGGCAGTTGCAGGGTGTCATCGATTTCGGCGACCTGGTCCGAACCTGGCGGATCACCGATCTGTCGGTGACCTGTGCCGCGCTGCTGCACCATGCCGATGGCGATCCGTTCTACATTTTGCCGGCGGTTCGGGCCTATCACGCGATCAATCCGCTGCAACATGAAGAACTGCTGGCGCTCTGGCCGCTGATCGTTGCGCGCTCGGCGGTGTTGGTGCTGAGTGGCGAACAGCAGGTCAGCATTGATCCGGGCAACGAGTACAGTCGCGACAACCTGACCCATGAACGGGAGATTTTCCGCGTGGCCACATCGGTGCCGCTGGCGTTGATGGAGGCGGCGATTCTTGCCGCGGTTGGTCAAGGCCTGCCGAGCATTGGCAGCGAAGGCTTTGCGCCCTTGTTGCCGAGTCTGGTGGGGCGTGAGTTTGCCTTGATCGATCTGGGTGTCCTCAGCCCGCATTTCGAAGCGGGTAACTGGGAGCAGCAGGGGATCGATCTGCGTCTGTTGACGGAAGCCGCCGTAACTCATGGACTGGCGGCCAGTCGATATGGCCAATATCGTCTGTCCCAAACCCGACCGGACAGTGCCAGCGAACCAGACACTTTCCCATTGCATGTGGCGTTGCAAGTGCCTGACGGCACGGCGGTCGAAGCACCCTTTGCCGGGGTCATCCATATCGAAGGGGAGAGCCTGCTGCAACTGGACGGCCCAGAGCTCAGCGTCCGGTTGTGGGGTGTGACCCCATCGGTGCGTAGTGGCGCGGCATTGGTCAAAGGCCAGGTGCTGGGCTCTGTCAGCGGAGCGTTGATCGTACAGTTGTGCCGCAGTGCTCAGCTCGACGCACCGTTGTTTTGCACACCTTCGCGCGCTGCCGCCTGGCAGGCGTTGTGCCCCTCGCCGGCTGCGTTGCTGGGCCTGGCTTGCGATGCCGAAGAGGAGCTCGACCCGCAAACCTTGCTGGCCCGCCGCGATGCCAGTTTCGCCCGATCCCAGAAGCATTATTACGTCGACCCGCCGCGCATCGAGCGTGGCTGGCGCAATCACCTGATCGACATGCAGGGCCGCTCCTACCTCGACATGCTCAATAACGTTGCGGTGTTGGGTCACGGTCATCCGCGCATGGCCGCCGTCGCCGGCCGTCAATGGTCGTTGCTCAACACCAACTCGCGTTTTCACTACGCAGCGATTGCCGAGTTTTCCGAGCGCTTGCTGAAGCTGGCACCGGACAACATGGACCGGGTATTCCTGGTCAACAGCGGCACCGAGGCCAATGACCTGGCGATTCGCCTGGCCTGGGCCTACAGCGGCGGCCGCGACATGCTCAGTGTGCTGGAGGCGTATCACGGCTGGTCGGTGGCGGCGGATGCGGTCTCGACCTCGATTGCCGACAACCCCAAGGCCTTGAGCAGTCGTCCCGATTGGGTGCACCCGGTGACCGCGCCGAACACCTATCGCGGCGAATTCCGTGGCCCGGACAGCGCGCCGGACTACGTGCGCAGCGTCGAACACAACCTGGCGAAAATCGCCGGGCAGAAACGCCAACTCGCCGGTTTCATCTGCGAGCCCGTGTACGGCAATGCCGGTGGCATCTCGCTACCGCCGGGCTATTTGAAGCAGGTCTATGCGCTGGTCCGTGCTCAGGGCGGGGTGTGCATCGCCGATGAGGTGCAGGTCGGTTACGGCCGCATGGGTAAATTTTTCTGGGGTTTTGAAGAGCAGGGCGTGGTGCCCGACATCATCACCATGGCCAAAGGCATGGGTAACGGCCAGCCGTTGGGCGCCGTCATTACCCGTCGGGAGATTGCCGAAGCGCTGGAGGCCGAGGGCTACTTCTTCTCGTCGGCGGGTGGCAGCCCGGTCAGTTGCCGGATCGGCATGGCGGTGCTGGATGTGATGGAAGAAGAAAAACTTTGGGAAAACGCCCAGGTCGTGGGCGGGTACTTCAAGGAACGTCTTGAAGCCTTGATCGACCGGCATCCGTTGGTGGGGGCAGTGCATGGTTCCGGCTTCTATCTGGGCGTGGAGTTGGTCCGCAATCGCGAAACCCTTGAACCGGCGCCCGAAGAGACCACGGCGTTGTGCGATCGCCTTCGTGAGTTGGGAATTTTCATGCAGCCGACGGGTGATTACCTGAACATCCTCAAGATCAAGCCGCCGATGGTCACGTCGCGGCAGAGTGTGGACTTCTTTGTGGACATGCTGTCGAAGGTGCTGGGCGAAGGTTTGTAGGCAGCTCGTAGAGGTTGTAAATGTCGATTGTTATCGGGAATTTTTGAGGTTATTTAGAGGTGGTGGATATTTATTGCTTTTAAAGCCGATTTTTATCGACTATAAAGTCACCACTGCCCACGGTGTGGACGAACCACGCCCGGTGATTCCCGTTCTGTCATCGGTCGATGCCACACTGACCCTCAAGCACTTGCCCAGGAGATGATTCATGAGTCGTATCGTTACCGTCGCCGCCACCCAGATGGCTTGTTCCTGGGACCTTGAAGCCAACATCGAGACCGCTGAAAAGCTGGTCCGTGAGGCAGCGGCCAAAGGTGCGCAAATCATCCTGATCCAGGAACTGTTCGAGGCTCCGTACTTCTGCCAGAAGCCGAACCCGGACTACCTGCAACTGGCCACGACGGTAGAAGACAACGTTGCCATCAAGCACTTCCAGAAAGTCGCCAAGGAACTGCAAGTGGTGCTGCCGATCAGCTTCTACGAATTGGCCGGTCGCGCGCGCTTCAACAGCATCGCGATCATCGATGCCGACGGCAGCAACCTCGGGATTTATCGTAAAAGCCACATCCCGGATGGCCCTGGCTACCACGAAAAGTACTACTTCAACCCGGGCGATACCGGTTTCAAAGTGTGGAACACCCGTTACGCGAAAATCGGCGTGGGCATCTGCTGGGATCAGTGGTTCCCTGAGTGCGCCCGCAGCATGGCGCTGCAAGGCGCGGAAATTCTGTTCTACCCGACTGCCATTGGCAGTGAGCCGCACGACAAGACCATTTCGTCCCGTGACCACTGGCAGCGCGTGCAACAGGGCCATGCCGGTGCCAACCTGATGCCGCTGATCGCCAGCAACCGCATCGGCAATGAAGAGCAGGACGGCTACGACATTACCTTCTACGGCTCGTCGTTCATCGCCAACCAGTTTGGCGAGAAGGTCCAAGAGCTGAACAAAACCGAAGAAGGCATTCTGGTTCACAGCTTCGACCTCGATGAGCTGGAGCACATTCGCAGCGCCTGGGGTTCGTTCCGCGACCGTCGTCCGAACCTGTACGGCGCGATCAAAACCCTCGACGGTTCCCTGGAGTCCTGAAGCCATGACCACTTTGAACAGCACCCCTCGCGCCGACGGCTTTTACATGCCTGCCGAGTGGGCGCCCCAAACCCAGACCTGGATGGTCTGGCCCGAGCGTCCGGACAACTGGCGCCTGGGTGGCAAACCGGCGCAAGCCGCGCATGTCGCAGTGGCCAAGGCCATCGCGCGTTTCGAACCGGTGACCGTAGCGGTCTCCGCTGGCCAGTACGAAAATGCCCGCGCCCGTCTCGACGTGCCGAATATTCGTGTGGTGGAGATGTCCAGCGACGACGCCTGGGTTCGGGATACCGGCCCGACGTTCGTCATCAATAACAGCGGCGAAGTCCGTGGCGTGGATTGGGACTTCAATGCGTGGGGCGGTTTCGACGGTGGTTTGTATTCGCCGTGGAACCGTGACTCGCAGGTGGCGGGCAAGATCCTCGAAATCGAGCGCAGCCCACGCTACCGCACCGAGGGTTTTGTGCTCGAAGGCGGCTCGATTCATGTCGATGGCGAAGGCACCCTGATCACCACCGAAGAGTGCCTGCTCAACCGCAATCGCAATCCGCACATGAGCCGTGAGCAAATCGAAGCGGTGCTCAGCGCAAATCTGGCTGTGGATAAGATCATCTGGCTGCCGGACGGTTTGTTCAACGACGAAACCGACGGCCATGTGGATAACTTCTGCTGCTACGTGCGTCCAGGTGAAGTGTTGCTGGCCTGGACCGACGACCCGCAGGACCCGAACTTCCCGCGCTGCCAGGCGGCCATGAACGTGCTGCAAAACAGCACCGATGCCAAGGGGCGCTCGTTCACGGTGCACAAAATGCCGATTCCGGGGCCGCTGTATGCGACCGAAGAAGAGTGCGCAGGTGTGGACCCGGTGGACGGCACTCAGGAGCGCAATCCGACCGTGCGTCTGGCCGGCTCTTATGTGAACTTCCTGATCGTCAACGGCGGGATCATCGCGCCAAGCTTCGATGACCCACTGGACGGGCCGGCCAAAGAGATTTTGCAGAACCTGTTCCCGCAGCACGAAGTCGTCATGGTGCCGGGGCGCGAACTGTTACTTGGGGGCGGTAACATTCATTGCCTTACCCAACAACAGCCCGCTCCGCACAAAGAGTGAGTGAGGTCGTAACAGCTTGAGTTGATTGAAAAATCGATTGAGCAACGGTTTAGCCTCTTCGTTTTGCACAAAGCCCGCAGCCCATCAGGACTGCGGGCTTTTTTTGTATCCACTTATCGACACTTCGAAAACATTGGCATAGCTCTTGTATCTTCGAAGGCGCAACACGGGGAGGGAGAGAACTTCGATGTTCTGTCATAAACCTTGGATAAGTTAGCCGCTCACAAACCAGGAGAGAGCGCTGAGATGAACGCCGAAATGAACGTAGTGGGCGAGCGGGCACTGCATCCCCTGGCAGTTAACAGCGAATCGCTTCAAGTCCTGGCACAGTGGTTGAAGTCCAATGGAACGCGTCAGATCAGAGAACCTGATCCGCGCCGGATGATGATCGAGCGCTATCCCGCTGGTTTATTCAGCGAGGCGGAACTGGAAGCATTGTGGGATGTGATGGAAGGATAAGAAGAAAAACAACGGATTGATAAAGGCGCTGCCGGGAAGGCGGCGCTTTTTTATGCCCGTTGCTTCGTCCTGAATAAGGTTTACACCTTCTGGCTTCTTATCAGGAAGGTGCAATGGATACGGGCACAAAACGCAGT
>NZ_JBGLZF010000140.1:0-205 GCF_047304405.1 Pseudomonas sp. Pseusp11 | reverse complement strand
CGCAGCGGACGGGACTCGAACCCGCGACCCCCGGCGTGACAGGCCGGTATTCTAACCGACTGAACTACCGCTGCGCGTCGGTGGAGGCTTTTCAGCTTCCCTCTTGCTTACACAAGAGTCTCAAGAGTTGGTGGGTGATGACGGGATCGAACCGCCGACATTCTGCTTGTAAGGCAGACGCTCTCCCAGCTGAGCTAATCACCCT
>NZ_JBGLZF010000139.1:0-214 GCF_047304405.1 Pseudomonas sp. Pseusp11 | reverse complement strand
GTTGACGGCAGATTCTGGACGTCTATAATTCGCCCCACTTCCGGCGCAGTCGAAACGGAAAACTCCTTGGTAAACAACGAGTTACGCAGTTTTCGACAGCGGTTACGCTTCAGCTCATCGAAGCCAGAAGGAGTTGGTAAGGCAGGGTGTTGTCGCCTTATTGACGGTTCGATCGTCTCGGTCGAAAGCGGAGAAAAAGAGGTGTTGACAGCAG
>NZ_JBGLZF010000013.1:0-163723 GCF_047304405.1 Pseudomonas sp. Pseusp11 | reverse complement strand
TGTTATTAAGACACTTTGGCTGCTATTTTTTTATATAAAAAAAAAAAAAAAAAATACGCCCCCCTTCGGCAGCTCCTACGGAGGGCGTGTCTCTTACTTGAACCCGAGCTGGCGCCAGGCTTCGTACACCGCGATGGCCACGGTGTTGGACAGGTTCAGGCTGCGACAGCCTTCGCGCATGGGCAGGCGCAGGCGTTGTTCGCCGGGCAGGGCTTCGAGCACTTCGGCTGGCAAGCCACGGCTTTCCGGACCGAACAGGAAGGCATCGCCCTCGGCGAAGCTGGCGTCGTGAAACGGCCGCGAGCCCTTGGTGGTGAAGGCGAACAGCCGAGGATAACCAAGGCTTTCCAGACAGCTGGCGAGGTCTGCGTGGCGTTGCAGAGTGGCATACTCATGGTAGTCGAGGCCCGCCCGGCGCAGGCGCTTGTCGTCCATCTCGAAGCCCAGCGGTTCGATCAAATGCAGGTGGCAGCCACTGTTGGCGCACAGCCTGATAACGTTGCCGGTATTCGGCGGAATTTCTGGTTGGAAAAGGATGACGTGAAACATGCACGGCTCCGAAGGTAAAGATGAGCAGCATTCTACGCCGCAAGCCGATCCCCGTTCGAAACTATTCCTGCGGGTGATGGGTTCACTGGCGATTGTCGGGGTGATGGTGGGCCTGATGATCGGTCGTCTGACAGCGCCTGACCCCAGCGTTTTGCAGCAGGTCGAGGTGACCAATGATGGACTGGTGGTGTGGTTCAACAACGAACCCAAAACCCACGGCGAGTTGGTCGACGGCAGTGTCGCGCTGTTGTTCGAGGCTGAAGGCCGTGCACAGAAAGGTCAGCTCAAGCTCAACGGCAAGGACGTGAACTGGCGAACGCGATTGAGTGATGGGGGATTGTTGCTGACGGTGGTGGCGGCCCGGCCCCTGCAAGGCGGCTGGGCCGGTAGCAAGGTCGATGACCGCTGGCGGCTGGAGATCCATCTCCGAGAGCAATAAAAGAGGGAATCCCCGGCCTGCCTGTACCAAGGTTCCCAAAACGGGAGGGCTCGCGCATTGCGTCGTGAGCCCGGTGTAAAGAGGGAATCCCCGGCCTGCCTGTACCAAGGACCCCAAAACGGGGGGCTCGTCGCTGTTGCGGTGTGAGCCCGGTGTAAAGAGGGGAATCCCCGGCCTGCCTGTACCAAGGTCCCCGAAACTGGGTAGTGAATCGAATCACTGATTGGACTATTGCAGGGGGCGTGCCAGTTTTTAATATGTTGAAACGAAAAGTCGCTGAGTAGTGCTGAAAGCCCCGTATTCCGGGGCTTTTGTGTTTTTGCAGTTCGGGTTTTGTTACGGATAAATCGAGGATTTCAAAGTAGATGCCGTGCGCGATTGCGGTTCACGGTGCATTGCGGCGGTGCACGGAGGGGCGATGATCATTCCCACGCGGGAGCGTGGGAATGATCAGGTGAAGGGATTAACCCTCATCCCCTTCATCATCATCCCCACCATCGACCTTCATCCCCAATTCCTTGATTTTGCGCGTCAAGGTATTGCGCCCCCAGCCCAGCAGTACGGCGGCGTCGCGGCGGCGGCCGGCGGTGTGTTTGAGGGCGGTTTCGATCATGATCCGCTCGAAGGCCGGTACGGCGCTGTCGAGCAGGCTCGATTGGCCACGTGCCAAAGCCTGGTCGGCCCACTGGCGCAGGGCCTGCTCCCAATTGGTTACCGGTGCTGAATCCTGCGGCAGGCTCAGCAGCTCCGGCGGCAGGTCGCTGATGTGCACTTCGCGACCTGAAGCCATCACGGTGATCCAGCGGCAGGTGTTCTCCAGCTGACGCACGTTGCCTGGCCATGGCAGGTTTTTCAGGTATTCCTCGGTTTCGCTTTTCAGCAGTTTCGGTTCCACCGCCAGTTCTTGCGCGGCGCGGCTGAGGAAGTGCTTGGCCAGGGTCGGGATGTCTTCGCGACGGTCCGACAGCCGTGGAATGTGGATGCGGATCACGTTGAGGCGGTGGAACAAGTCCTCACGGAATTTTCCGGCATGCACCAGGGTTTCCAGATTCTGGTGAGTCGCGGCGATGATGCGTACATCGACCTTCACCGGCACATGACCGCCGACGCGGTAAAACTCGCCGTCCGCCAGTACCCGCAGCAAACGAGTCTGGGTGTCCGCCGGCATGTCGCCGATTTCATCGAGGAACAGCGTGCCGCCGTCGGCCTGTTCGAAGCGCCCGCGACGCAGGTTGGCCGCGCCGGTGAATGCGCCTTTTTCGTGGCCGAACAGTTCGGACTCCATCAGGTCCTTGGGGATCGCCGCCATGTTCAGTGCAATGAACGGCGAGGCCGCCCTTGGGCTGTGACGGTGCAGGGCGTGGGCCACCAGCTCTTTACCGGTGCCGGATTCGCCGTTGATCAGCACGGTGATGTTGGAGTGACTCAAGCGCCCGATGGCGCGAAACACTTCCTGCATCGCCGGTGCTTCGCCGATGATTTCCGGGGTGCGGGTCAGTGTCGGGACGACTTCCAGCCCTTGTTGTTCCTGAGCGTGTTGATTGGCGCGCTTGACCAGGGAAACGGCTTCGTCGACGTCGAACGGCTTGGGCAGGTATTCGAACGCGCCGCCCTGATAGGACGCGACAGCGCTGTCCAGGTCGGAGTGGGCAGTCATGATGATGACTGGCAGCCGTGGGTGTTGTTCGCGAATCCGCGCCAGAAGGTCCAGGCCGCTGGCACCCGGCATGCGAATGTCGGAGATGATCACGTCCGGCTGCTGGCGCGCCAGGCGACTCATCACGCCATCGGCGCTGTCGAAGCTTTGGGTGGTCATGCCTTCCTGTTGCAAGGCTTTTTCCAGGACCCAACGGATAGAACGGTCGTCATCGACGATCCACACGGTTTCACTACGGCTCATGTCGATGTGGCTCCTTGTTCCAGTGGCAGAAAGATCGAGAACGTGGTGTGGCCTGGATGGCTGTCACATTCGATCAGGCCCTGGTGCTGGCTGATGATGTTCTGGGTAATGGCCAGGCCCAGCCCGGTACCGTCCGGGCGGCCGCTGACCATGGGGAAGAAGATGGTTTCCTGCAGCTCGGCGGGGATCCCCGGGCCGTTGTCGATGATTTCGATCTTGGTCACCAGGCGATGGCGCACGTGGCCGATGGTGAACTGGCGCATGGCGCGGGTACGCAAGCTGATGCGGCCAAGGCGCAGCTCGTTCTGGCTGCTGATGGCCTGCATCGCGTTGCGCACGATATTCAGCACGGCTTGAATCATCTGTTCGCGATCAATCAAGACATCCGGAATGCTTGGGTCGTAGTCGCGCACCAAAGTGATGCAACCCTGACTTTCGGCCTCCACCAACTGACACACACGCTCCAGCACTTCGTGGACATTGCACATGGCCAGCGACGGCAGCTTGTTGGAGCCGAGCATGCGATCCACCAGATTGCGCAGGCGATCGGCTTCTTCAATGATCACGTTGGTGTAATCGCGCAGGCTTTCTTCCGGCAACTCACGGGCGAGCAACTGAGCCGCGCCACGAATGCCGCCGAGAGGGTTCTTGATCTCGTGGGCGAGGCCACGCACCAGCATTTTGCTGGTTTCCTGCTTCGACAGTTGCGCCTCTTCCTTGGTGATCCGCAGGAGGCGGTCGCGAGGATGAACCTCCAGCAGCAGCATCGTGTCGCCATTGCTCAGGATTGGCGTCACGGCGTAGTCGACGGTCAAGGTCTGGCCGGTGAGGGCGGTGAGCATCGCTTCGCGCTTGGTGAACGGGTGTGCCTGCTCGACTGCCTGGCGCAGGGAGTTCAGCGCTTCGGTGGACTCGGTGAACAACTCACTGATGAACTGCCCATGGCTACGCTGGCCGCTGATGGCCAGGAGCATTTCCGCCGCCGGGTTCATGTACTCGAGGCGCAGTTCGGCGTCGAGCAGGATGGTGGCGGTGGTCAGGTTGTCGAGTAGCAAGCGGTGTAGTGCGTCGCTAATGGTCATCAGGACCTCTTTTGGAGCAGGGCATGCGCATGAATAACGCGCCGGTATGAGGAAAATGCAAAAACCAAACCAAGGCTCCGAAAAGAAGCGTTTAGAGCCTGAAACGGGCGTTTTACGCTCGTTTGCATGGCGTTCTGCCAGTTTTTTCGAGTACTTTCGAACCAAAATGGGCTGAGATGTGGGTATGGTGCAGATGTTTGCACCAATATAGTGCGCAAACCTGAACGAGGTTAGAAGAAGGGCAAGAAGGCGCTTTTTTCTTCTTCAGGCTTGTCTTTAAGGGGGCATTCCGGCCGTTGGCCGTAGTCGGTGAGGGTGCAGGGTTTGACCTGGCGTTTCTGCGCCAGGGAGATGCGCAGCATATGGAACGGTTGATTGGCCGTGCGTTCGACGGTGCGGCCCTGTTCGTCGAGGATTTCCACCGACAGGTTGTGACTGCCGCGGTCGATATTGCTCAGGGCGAACACCGGGCTGGGGCCGGGCTCGGCGGTGGGCTGGCCGTCCAGCAGCAAACGGTAACGATGACCCTGTTGCAGGCCGGGTTCGCTGGTAACGCTGACGATCAATTCACCGGCACTGCTACGGATCGTGGCATCCGGTTCCGGCACCAGCACCCGAAGCATGTCGTAATGAAACAGTGGTTTGGCCGGGTTTGTTTTCGCAGCGGTCATGGGCGCTGCGCCACTCGGGTTGGCTGACATTCGATTGCTTGTCGCCAACGGCACACGTTTGGCGTTGCGGGTGCCCGGCTGATCGGTGAAGACCCGATTGCCCTGAGCGTCGATATATGTGAAGACTTCGGCCATCGCCGGCAGGCTGACCAGGCACGCGATCAACAGCCAGGCCCTCAAGGTTTATGCACTCGTTGGACGGTGAGCGTCACGGTGGGGCTCTGTTGCACGACGTTTTGCCCGTCGATCACCTGAACCGCAAGGTTATGTTCGCCACGGTCGATGTTCACCAGTTGCAGGGTCGGCACGTTGCTCGGCTGGCCGTAGGGTTGACCGTCCAGTAACAGCCTCAATCGATGAGTGCCTTGCAGGCGTGGATTGATCAATACGCTGACGGTGAACGTGCCGTTGTTGGCGCGCAAGGCTTCTTCGGAGGGCAGGCCGCTCAGCTCCAGCACCTGATAGGCGCTGTGCGGTTGGTCACGGCTACTGGCTTGCGCAGGTGCTACCGGCTCGCTTGGCGACTGGCGCTCGACGCTGTTGAGCGGTGGCAATTCGACCGGCCGGGCTTTGACGCCGTCGGGCGGCTGATTGCTGTAGGCGGTGTTGCCATTGGCGTCGGTGTACTTATAGATCTGCGCGGCCGCGGGCAGGGCGATCAGTACGAGCAGGCATAACAACAATGAGCGCATTGCAGGCTTCCATTGGCCGTTGGGCAAGTGTCCGGCCCTGTTCCGTTCGTGGCGACTAAGCGCTGAGCATAGAGCACATCAGCGCATGTCGGCAGGCCGGCTCAGCGGCTGGCGCTGCACAACTCAGCGCTGGCGCGTACCTTGGCGAGCTCGCGCAGAGATACTTGGGTGCCGGTTTTATTGGCCTTGGCCAGCCAGGACGGGCACTGTGGGTCGTTGCGATAAGGGCTGAAATCGGCCAGTTGTTGCAGCAGGCGTTTTTGTAACTGATCAAGTTGCGGGCGGATCTGCCCGACGAGGTCGGGGCGAGGGTCGTTGGGAGCCTTGCCTTGCGCATGCCAGTCAGACAAATGCGCGTATTGCACCAGTTTGTTGGCCTCGATCTGCGCCGAGAAGAACTGTTCGACGGCTTCGTTGCTCAATTTATAAGCAGGTGCCAGGGCAACGGCGCCGGCAATCACCTCACGCTCGCGCTGACGGTCCTCGACGGGCTTACCGCTGTCCCATTTGCTCAACGCGACTTGATCGGCAATCGCCAAGCGCTCCTCGATGGTGCCAAGCAGTGGGGCGAGGGCGGCAGGTGCCGGGCTGGCAAAGGCGCTGTTGGCCAGCAAGGCAGTGAGCAAGGCAAGGCATGGGCGTAGGCGCATGGGAGATCTCGGCTTTATCGGATGACGGGCATGATGCACGCAACCGGGCATCCGATGACAGACGTTCGCCCACAAAAAAGGCCTCCCGAAGGAGGCCTCTCTTTTGTCACGCCGCGTGACGCGGCGCTACCGGATCAGCAGCTGTAGTACAGCTCATATTCCAGTGGGTGTACGAAGGTACGAACCTTGATTTCTTCTTCGCTTTTCAGAGCGATGTAAGCGTCGATGAAGTCGTCGCTGAAAACGCCGCCTTTGGTCAGGAACGCACGACCTTTGTCCAGCTCTTCCAGGGCTTCTTTCAGGCTGCCGCAAACTTGTGGGATCTCTTTCGCCTCTTCAGGCGGCAGGTCGTACAGGTTTTTGTCAGCTGCGTCGCCAGGGTGGATCTTGTTCTGGATGCCGTCCAGGCCAGCCATCAACAGTGCAGCGAAGCCCAGGTACGGGTTAGCTGCTGGATCCGGGAAACGGGCTTCGATACGGCGAGCGCGAGGGCTGGACACGTAAGGAATACGGATCGAAGCGGAACGGTTGCGAGCCGAGTACGCCAGCATCACTGGAGCTTCGAAACCTGGGACCAGACGCTTGTAGGAGTTGGTCGACGGGTTGGTGAAGCCGTTCAGAGCCTTACCGTGCTTGATGATACCGCCGATGAAGTACAGAGCGGTGTCGGACAGGCCGGCATAGCCTTCGCCAGCGAAGGTGTTCTTGCCATCTTTGGCGATGGACAGGTGAACGTGCATACCCGAACCGTTGTCGCCGTACAGCGGCTTAGGCATGAAGGTCGCGGTGCGGCCGTATGCGTCAGCTACGTTGTGTACGCAGTATTTCAGGGTCTGAACTTCGTCAGCCTTGGCAACCAGGGTGTTGAACTTCACGCCGATTTCGTTCTGACCGGCAGTCGCCACTTCGTGGTGGTGAACTTCGATGACCAGGCCCATTTCTTCCATGGCGTTGCACATGGAGGTACGGATTTCGTGGTCGTGGTCGAACGGCGGAACCGGGAAGTAGCCGCCTTTGACGCCTGGACGGTGGCCTTTGTTGCCGCCTTCCACGTCCTGGTCGGACATCCACGAACCTTGTTCGGAGAAGATTTTGAACATGGAGCCGGAGATGTCGGACTTGAACTTCACTTCGTCGAAGATGAAGAACTCAGGCTCTGGACCCACAAATACGGTGTCGCCGATACCGGTCGACTTCAGGTATTCCTCGGCACGCTTGGCGATCGCCCGTGGGTCACGGTCGTAGCCTTGCATGGTCGAAGGCTCGATCACGTCGCAAACCAGGATCAGGGTAGGCTCTTCGGTGAACGGGTCGAGAACGGCAGTGCTGTCGTCCGGCATCAGGATCATGTCGGAAGCTTCGATGCCTTTCCAGCCAGCGATGGAGGAACCGTCGAACATTTTGCCTTCTTCGAAGAAAGCTTCATCCAGCGCATCGCGAGCCGGCATGGTCACGTGGTGCTGAGTGCCTTTGGTGTCCGTGAAGCGCAGATCAATCCACTTGACGTCATGATCTTTGATGAGTTGAACCGACTTCGACATAGTGTCCTCCGGGTGGCTTAGGGCTAGTAGTGGATGCCCTTATATGTGGGTGATGCCGGCGCGAATACTCTGCCATGGCAACCTGCCTCACAAGGGAGCAAATTGCATGCCAGTGCCTCATCATGGGTTTTTTGCCCCAATATCACGCTTATAAGGGGGCGGCGCACCATAAAGCGCAAAATCTCGCCCTGTAATGTAGCGTCGGATTCCATAAATGACCTGTTTTGGTGCGCTCAAAACCTTCTGCACATTAACTGGTTAAACCTTGAGCAATTTCCGCTATAATCCGCGCCCCCCTTTTTCGGCTGGCCCTGCGCGCGCTGTTTTCATGAAACTAATCGTAAAAGTCTTCCCCGAGATCACCATCAAGAGCCGCCCGGTACGGATGCGTTTCATCCGCCAGTTGGCCAAAAACATCCGTACCGTGCTCCGCGATCTGGACCCGGCCGTGGTGGTGAACGGTGTGTGGGACAATCTCGAGCTGGAAACCCGCGTCAGCGACCCCAAGGTCCTGAAAGAGATGGGCGAGCGCCTGACTTGCACGCCGGGCATCGCGCACTTTTTGCAGATCGACGAGTACCCGTTGGGCGACTTCGACGACATCGTCGAGAAGTGCAAGCAGCACTATGGCGATGCGCTGGCCGGGAAGATTTTCTCGGTGCGCTGCAAGCGTGCGGGCAAGCACCCATTCAGTTCGATAGACATCGAGAAATATGTCGGCAGCCAGTTGCGCCGCCAGTGCGGTGCCGCCGGGATCGATCTGAAAAAGCCCGAAATCGAAGTGCGCATCGAAGTTCGCGACCAACGGTTGTTCGTGATCCACAGCCAGCACAACGGCATCGGCGGTTATCCGCTCGGCGCCCTGGAGCAGACGCTGGTGCTGATGTCCGGCGGCTTCGACTCGACCGTGGCGGCCTACCAGATCATGCGCCGCGGCCTGATGAGCCACTTCTGCTTCTTCAACCTGGGCGGACGTGCCCACGAATTGGGCGTCATGGAAGTCGCGCATTTCATCTGGAAGAAGTACGGCAGCTCCCAGCGCGTGTTATTTGTCAGTGTGCCGTTCGAGGAAGTGCTGGGCGAGATTCTCGGCAAAGTCGATAACAGTCATATGGGCGTCGTATTGAAGCGTATGATGTTACGCGCCGCGTCCAGTATCGCTGACCGGCTGCACATCGATGCGCTGGTCACCGGCGAAGCGATCTCCCAGGTATCGAGCCAGACGCTGCCGAACCTGTCGGTGATCGACTGCGTGACCGATAAACTGGTGCTGCGCCCGCTGATCGCCAGCCACAAGCAGGACATCATCGACACGGCCAACGAGATCGGCACCGCCGATTTCGCCCGGCACATGCCGGAGTACTGCGGGGTCATCTCGGTCAATCCGAAAACCGCGGCCAAGCGCTACCGCGTTGAACACGAAGAGAAAGAATTCGACATGGCGGTGCTCGAGCGTGCGCTCGAAAACGCCAAACTGGTGCCGATCGATCGGGTGATCGACGAATTGGGCCAGGACTTGCAGATTGAAGAAGTCAGCGAAGCGCTGGCGGGCCAGATCATCATCGACATCCGTCACCCGGATGCCGCCGAAGACGACCCGCTGGAGCTTCCTGGCATTGAGGTACAAACGATGCCGTTTTATGCACTGAACGCTCGTTTCAAGGAACTGGACCCTACTCGCCAGTACCTGCTGTATTGCGACAAAGGCGTGATGAGTCGCCTGCATGCCCACCATTTGCTCAGTGAGGGGCATGCCAATGTGCGCGTTTATCGACCGAGCTAAGTGCCCGGGGCTGTTTGCCTGTGGCCTGCGTCACCGGCCCCCCGACACCGCCGTCAAGCTGTAACGGCCATGCCGGACACTACTGTCAATCGCTGCCAAGACTTGTCAGCACACCGAATCCTCTGATCGAGATACACAAGTGATCGAAAATCTACGCAACATCGCCATCATTGCCCACGTTGACCATGGTAAAACCACCCTGGTAGACAAACTCTTGCGTCAATCCGGCACCCTGGAGCGCAACGAGCTCAACGACGAGCGCGTGATGGACTCCAACGACCAGGAGAAAGAGCGCGGTATTACCATTCTGGCGAAAAACACTGCCATCAACTGGAACGGCTACCACATCAACATCGTGGACACCCCGGGCCACGCCGACTTCGGCGGCGAAGTTGAACGCGTAATGTCGATGGTCGACTCCGTTCTGCTGCTGGTTGACGCTCAAGACGGCCCTATGCCGCAAACCCGTTTCGTGACCAAGAAGGCGTTCGAAGCCGGCCTGCGTCCAATCGTGTGCATCAACAAGGTTGACCGTCCAGGCGCGCGTCCGGACTGGGTTCTGGACCAGATCTTCGACCTGTTCGACAACCTGGGTGCTACCGAAGAACAGCTGGACTTCAAAGTCGTCTACGCCTCGGCCCTGAACGGCATCGCCGGTCTGGACCACACCGACATGGCTGAAGACATGACCCCGTTGTACCAGTCGATCGTCGACAACGTACCGGCTCCTAAAGTTGACCGTGAAGGCCCGTTCCAGATGCAAATCTCGGCACTGGACTACAACAGCTTCCTGGGTGTTATCGGTGTTGGCCGTATCGCTCGTGGTAGCGTCAAGCCGAACACTCCAGTCGTGGCCATTGGCGCCGACGGCAAGAAGCGTAACGGTCGTATCCTGAAGCTGATGGGTCACCACGGCCTGCACCGTATCGACGTTGAAGAAGCGTTTGCCGGTGACATCGTGTGCGTGAGCGGTATGGACTCGCTGTTCATCTCCGACACCCTGTGCCAGCCGGACAACGTCGAGGCGATGAAGCCTCTGACCGTTGACGAGCCAACCGTTTCCATGACCTTCCAGGTAAACGACTCGCCTTTCTGCGGTAAAGAAGGCAAGTTCGTGACTTCCCGTAACATCAAGGAGCGTCTGGACAAAGAGCTGCTGTACAACGTTGCACTGCGCGTTGAAGAAGGCGACTCGGCTGACAAGTTCAAGGTTTCCGGCCGTGGTGAGCTGCACCTCTCGGTACTGATCGAAACCATGCGTCGCGAAGGCTTCGAAATGGGCGTTGGTCGTCCGGAAGTGATCATCCGTCAAGTTGACGGCGTGAAGCAGGAACCGTTCGAAAACGTAACCATCGACACCCCTGAAGAATCTCAGGGCAAGGTCATGGAAGAGATGGGCCTGCGTAAAGGCGACCTGACCAACATGGTGCCGGATGGCAAAGGCCGTGTTCGTCTGGAATACAACATCCCTGCTCGCGGTCTGATCGGTTTCCGTAACCAGTTCCTGACCCTGACCAACGGTGCTGGCATCCTGACCTCGATCTTCGATCGCTACGACACCATGAAGTCCGGCGACATGTCCGGTCGTCAGAACGGTGTTCTGGTATCGGTAGAAACCGGCAAGGCGCTGACCTATTCCCTGGAAACCCTGCAGGCGCGTGGCAAGCTGTTCGTTGAACACGGTCAAGAGATCTACAACGGTCAGATCGTTGGTCTGAACAGCCGTGACAACGACATGGGCGTCAACCCAACCAAAGGCAAGAAGCTCGACAACATGCGTGCTTCGGGTAAAGACGAAACCATCGCCCTGGTTCCGCCTGTTCGCTTCACCCTGGAACAGGCCCTGGAATTCATCCAGGACGATGAATTGTGCGAAGTGACTCCTAAGTCGATCCGCCTGCGTAAGAAGATCCTGGACGAAGGCGAGCGTACCCGCGCTGCCAAGAAAGCCAAGAACTGAGTTAACTCAGGCTGAATGAAAACGCCCCCGGTCGAAAGGCCGGGGGCGTTTTTGTTTGTCTGGCTGTAGCAGCTGCCGAGCTTGCGAGGCTGCGTTCGACTGCGCAGCAGTCGTGAAATCAAACGCTGCGGTGCATCATATAAATCGTGTTTTCAGGCCTGCGACTGCTGCGCTGCCGAACGCAGCCTCGCTGGGGCTCGACAGCTGCTACGGGGATCGAGGCGGCTTTAAAACTTTTCGAGGGTGCGGCTGGAGCTGCTGTTCTCGCGCACCACTTCTTTAGGCTTGTACGCGCAATACCCTGGCCGCGGTCCGATCTTCGGGTGGTTGCGGCAGGTGTCCGGGCGCTTATCATAAATAGTGCACAAACGGCTTTTACGATCCAGGTACAGGCAATCGTTGTTGCTCATGCGCTGGAGGGTGAAGATCTCGGACTTCTGGTTGTAGCGCTCGACAATCCCTTCCTTCTGCAAGCGCTTGGCGATGTTCTTGGGTGGATCGCCCAGTTCGAATTCGTCGACGATGCCGATACGGATCAGATCCTTGATCTTGACTTCGACCGGCAGCGTGCAGCAGCTGGACATGCACGAGCCGCACATTGGGGCAGAGTACTTGGCCCAGGTATCGAGGCGATCGATTTCCGCGGCGGCGATCAGGTTGGGCTTCATCATCGGTTGTTACCAGCGTGTGCATCAGGGCGCGCGATCATACCGGGACTGGTGGATTTTTGAACAACCTTTCGCCAGATTTTTTTGCTTGTCGCAAAATAGCCCTGTGTCCGGCACGGCCCCTGCATTGTTTCTGGCCCACGACAACGTAATGTCGATCTATCTCGTACTAACAGGAAAAACTGCCGAACCAGAGTCTCTACGGTCTGTCAGACCGACTAGGCTCAGACAATTCCACGCTCGCTCGAGGTCCTATCGATGACTCAAGAACCACTTGTTCGCGAAGCAGAGGTGGCCGCATTCCGCGACGCCGTCTTGACCAAGCTCACTTACGCGGTGGGTAAAGACCCGGATCACGCCTTCGACCATGACTGGTTCGAAGCCATTGCCCTGGCGGCGCGTGATCATATGGTCGAGCACTGGATGGACCACACCCGGCAGATCTACCGCAAAGGCCAGAAACGTGTTTATTACCTTTCCCTTGAATTTCTTATCGGTCGCTTGCTCTACGACAGCCTGAGCAACCTCGGCTTGCTCGATGTGGCCCGCGAGGCCATGACCGAACTGGGCGTCGACATCGAACGCATCCGTCTGCTGGAGCCTGATGCGGCACTGGGCAACGGCGGCCTCGGGCGTCTGGCGGCATGCTTCATGGAAAGCATGTCGACCCTCGGCATCGCCGGCCATGGTTATGGCATTCGTTATGAACACGGTTTGTTCCGCCAGGCCATCGTCGACGGCTGGCAGCAGGAGCAGACCGAACACTGGCTGGACTTCGGCAACCCGTGGGAGTTCGAACGACCAGAGGTGGCCTACCCGATCGGTTTCGGCGGCAGTGTCGAAACCGTGACTGATGAAGCCGGCAAGTCGAGGCAAGTCTGGTCCCCGTCGGAAACCGTACGGGCCATCGCCTACGACACCCCGGTGGTTGGTTGGCGTGGTGCAAGCGTCAACACCCTGCGGCTGTGGCGCGCCCGGGCCATGGAAGAATTGCATCTGGAGCGCTTCAACGCGGGCGACCACTTGGGCGCGGTCGCGGAAGTGGCCTGGGCAGAAAGTATCTCCCGCGTGCTTTACCCGGCGGACAGCAACGAGGCCGGCCAGGAGTTGCGCCTGCGCCAGGAATATTTCTTCGTCTCCGCGTCCTTGCAGGACTTGTTGCGTCGCCATCGCAACATGCACACCTCGGTGCTGACCCTGGGCGATCACGCCGCCATTCAACTCAACGACACTCACCCCTCGATCGCCGTGGCCGAACTGATGCGTCAGTTGGTCGACGTCTATGACGTGGCGTGGGATGCGGCGTGGCAGATCACGGTCGACACGCTGTCGTACACCAACCACACGCTGTTGCCGGAAGCGCTGGAAACCTGGCCGGTCAGTCTGATGGAGCGGATGCTGCCCCGGCACATGCAGATCATTTACTTGATCAACGCCCAGCACATCGACTCGTTGCGAGCCAAAGGCGTTCACGATTTCGACGTGCTGCGTGCGATTTCGCTGATCGAGGAAGACAACGGTCGTCGCGTGCGCATGGGTAACCTGGCGTTCCTCGGTTCCCACAGCGTCAACGGCGTGTCCGGCCTGCACACGCAGCTGATGCGCAGCACGGTGTTCTCCGAACTGCACAAGCTTTACCCGGACCGGATCAACAACAAAACCAACGGCATTACCTTCCGCCGCTGGCTCTATCAGGCCAACCCCGAACTCACCTCCATGCTGGTTGACGCCCTCGGCCCGAGCCTGCTGGACAACCCCGAGGAGCACTTGCTCGCGCTGGAGCCGTTTGCCGAGAAGACTGCATTTCGCAAGCAGTTCGCCGAACAGCGGCTGCACAGCAAGAAAGCCCTGGCGTATCTGATTCATGAGCGGCTGGGGATCGCGGTCAATCCGGCGGCGATGTTTGATGTGCAGGTCAAGCGGATCCACGAATACAAGCGTCAGTTGCTTAACCTGATGCATACCGTTGCGCTGTATCAGGCGATTCGTGCCGAGCCGGAAATCGATTGGGTGCCGCGGGTGAAAATCTTCGCCGGCAAGGCGGCGGCCAGTTATCACCAGGCCAAGCTGATCATCAAGCTGACTAACGACATTGCGCGGGTGGTCAACAACGACCCGACGGTGCGCGGCTTGCTCAAAGTGGTGTTCCTGCCCAACTACAACGTCAGCCTGGCCGAAAGCATCATTCCGGCGGCGGACTTGTCGGAGCAGATTTCCACCGCCGGCTTCGAAGCCTCGGGCACCAGCAACATGAAATTCGGCCTCAACGGCGCGCTGACCATCGGCACGCTGGACGGGGCCAACGTGGAAATGTGCGAGCGCATCGGTGCCGAGCACATGTTTATTTTTGGTCTCAGCGCCCAGCAAGTGGAAGCGCGCAAGCGTAACCATGAATTCAACGCAGCGCCGGACATCGCCGCCTCCCATCGGCTCAACGACGTGCTGCAAGCGATTCGCAGCGGGGTGTTCTCACCGGACGATCCGTCCCGTTATACCGCGCTGATCGATTCACTGGTGGACTACGACCGCTTCCTGGTTTGCGCCGATTTCGACTCTTACTGGAACGCGCAGATGCGGGTCGAAGCTCACTGGCACGACTCGAAAGAGTGGTGGCGTTCGGCGGTATTGAACACCGCGCGGATGGGCTGGTTCTCGTCAGACCGGACTATTCGCGAGTACGCCACGGATATCTGGAAGGCTTTGGAGTAACTTTTAGCGACAAATGTGCGCAAGGCCCAACTGTTGTTGGGCCGGCCCGATATACTAAGCGCCAGTTTTACCGGATGTTTCAGTGACCGCTGCGCGGTCAGTGCAAACGCCACAAGGCAATGGGCCGCTTAGGGATATCGACCATGCAATGGATGTTAATGCTGATTGGGCTGCTGCTGGGCTGGATTCTTGACGAGTCGTTCAGTGAGGCGCTGTTGGGCGCTTTGCTCGGGCTGGGTCTCGGCCAGGCCATGCGTATCGGCCGCTTGAGCACTCAAACGGCCGAGCAGCGACGTTTACTCAATCAGGCTCAGGTTGCGCTGAATGCGGTCGAACAGCGACTGGCGTTGCTGGAGGTGTCGGGTGCCAAGGCACCTGAACCAGGCGAACCGGTTGTCAGCGAACCCGCTGAGTCGCCTGAAATCATTCTTGAGCAAGCCCCTCTCGCACCTACGGAGCTGGTCTGGGAGCTACCCCCCGAATTCGAACCCATCACCGTGGCCGCTGCCGAAACCAGTCGTCCGTTGCCCGCCGATGTCTGGCAGCCCGAGCCGGTCGCCCGCGAACCGCAGCAACCGGCCGAGCCGCGCGGCCCGAACTTCATCGAACGCGCCATCAGCGGCGCACGCAACTGGCTGTTCGGCGGCAATACCGTGTTGCGGGTCGGTGTGGTGCTGTTGTTCCTCGGCCTGGCCTTCCTGTTGCGCTATGCCACCGAAGGCATGGTGGTGCCGATCGAGTTGCGTTATGCCGGCGTCGCGGCGGCGGCCTTGGGTCTGCTCGCCCTGGGCTGGTGGCTGAGACTGCGCAACAGCAACTACGCGCTGATGCTGCAAGGCACCGGGATCGCGGTGTTGTACCTGACGGTATTTGCCGCGATGCGTCTGCATCCGTTGCTTGATCCCAAGGCAGCATTGGGCCTGTTGGTTGTGGTGACGGTGTTCTCGGCGATTCTGGCCATTACCCAAAACGCGTTGGGCCTGGCTGCCGCGGCTGCGCTGGGCGGTTTTGCCGCGCCGATCCTGACCTCCACCGGTGCCGGCAACCATGTCGCGCTGTTCAGCTATTTCGCCTTGCTCAACGCTGGCATCCTCGCCATCGCGTGGTTCAAGGCCTGGCGGCTGCTCAACCTGATCGGTTTTGTCGGCACCTTCGGCATCGGCTTTGCCTGGGGTCTGCGTTCCTATAAACCGGAGCTGCTGTGGAGCACCGAGCCGTTCCTGATTCTGTTTTTCCTGATGTACCTGGCCATCGGTTTGTTGTTCACCCGGCGCAAGTTGCTGGAAATGAGCGACGCGCCCGAGGACGACAGCCGTGAAGCACTGTTGCGCTGGTCGGCGCGCAAGGGTGATTACGTCGACGGCACGATGCTGTTCGCGCCACCGCTGGTGGGTTTCGGCCTGCAGTTCGCACTGGTGGAGCACTTTGAATTTGCCGCAGCCTTCAGCGCCTTGGCGCTGGGCATTATTTATATGGGCCTGGCCCGGTTGCTGATGGGGGGGCGAGCGCTGTTGTTGGCTGAAACCTGTCTGGCGCTGGGGGTGATCTTCGCCAGCCTGGCGATCCCTCTGGGGCTCGACGCGCGTTGGACTGCCGCAGCCTGGGCGGTGGAAGGTGCCGGGATTTTCTGGCTCGGACTGCGTCAACAACGACCATTGGCACGCGCCTTTGCCTTGCTGCTGCAACTGGGCTCGGCGCTGGCCTTTCTCAGCGAATTACGCAGCGGCGAGAGCAGCCTGCTCGATGGCGCGCCGCTGGGGGCGTTGATGCTCGGCGTGGCGCTGCTGTTCAGCTTCTACCAATTGCGCAAAGCGTTGCCCGAACAGGCGTTGCCGTGGGAGCGCCAAGGGTTGCCGGTGCTGGCCTGCCTGGGCCTGACGTTCCTCTATCTGCTGGCGCCGCTGTTTTTCTTCACTCACGGCACGGCGATCAGTTGGGCGTTGGCCGGGTTGGCGACGCTGTTCGTCGGCCTGCGCCTGCAATCGCGAGCGTTCCTGTTCAGTGCGTTCGCCGTGCAACTGCTCGGCGGCGCGTTGTTCCTGGTGCGGCTGCGAGGGGCGAGCGGAGACTCGGCTGCGGTGTTCAGCGCCGGTTGGAGCGGTTTGCTCAGCGCATCCTTGATCGGGCTGGCACTGATCGCCGGCATGTTGTTGGCGGCCCGGGACGAAATGGTGCGCAACGACGTGCGTTTGCTGCGCGGCTTGTCGGTGGTGTTGTTGGCCGGTCTGGTGCTGATCAACCTCGCGGTGCTGTTCGTGTTGCCGTGGCAAACCGCGAGTGCGGTGTGGGCGGCCAGTGGTTTATTCATCATCTGGCTGAGTTTGTACCTGAAGCAGCGCGTGAGTTTTGTCTTTGGTCTGCTGTTGCAGGTGATCGGTGGCGTAGCCTTCCTGTTCGCCGGGCCGGACCTGTTCGGGCCGCTGCTCAGCGAAGGGCTGCGACCGCTGGCGCATAGCGGTTTCTGGACGCCGTTGGTGCTGGGGCTGGCGGCATTCGTCGGGGCCTGGCGTTTGCAGCTCGGCAACCATGCTTCAGCTTTCGATGTGTTGAGCCTGCAGCGCTTGTCCGAAGTGTTGCTGGTGTGGAGCGCGGGTTGGTGGGCACTGGCGTGGATCAGCGAAGTGCTGCGTTTTGCGCCTGTGAACCTGCAAGCGACGTTGTTGCTGGCGGTCGCGGCGGTGAGTGTGGCGCTTTGGGCGGTGTTGGCGCTGCGCCTGAAGTGGTCGTCGCTGGGCTTGCTCTGCACCTTGCTGATTCCCGCCGCCGGTCTGGTGTTGCTCGCGGACTGGCATTCGCGTTATCACCCGGCCGCCAACTTCGGCTGGCTGGTTTGGGCCGTGGTGTTCGTCGTGCATTTCATCTCATTGCGGCGTCTGGCACCGATGCTGCCCGAAAAAGCCCTGAGCACCGCCCATGTGCTCGGTTGCTGGCTATTGATCGGCGTGTTGGCCCTGGAGCTGCGTTATGGCTTGCTGCTGTTGTCGGAGCAGTACAACGCCTGGCGTTGGCTGGGTTGGGCGATTCTGCCGAGCCTGTATCTGGTGCTGATGGCCGCACCGCGTGCGTGGCCATGGCCAGTGTCGGCTTATCCCCGCGAGTACCGGGTCTATGCCGCCGCGCCGTTGGCGTTGTTGATGCTCGGCTGGTTCTGGCTGGCGAACATGGCCAGCGACGGCACCGCCGAGCCGTTGCCCTATGTGCCACTGATCAACCCGCTGGAGCTGGGCCTGTTGTTCGCCCTGTTCGGCGTTTATGTCTGGTCCCGCAACGCAGTCACGCAACTGGCGATCCGCAAGGATTACACCGATAACGCCACGCAGGTGATTGCCGGTGTTGCACTGTTCGCCTTCTTTACCGCGCTGGTGATGCGCGCGGCTCACCACTGGGGTGGCGTGCCGTTCGCGCTGGATCTGCTGCTTGAATCGATGCTGGTGCAGGCTGGCCTGTCCATCGTTTGGACCCTGATGGCCCTGAGTCTGATGATCGGTGGGCATCTGCGTCACCGCCGTGAAGTCTGGCTGATCGGCGCAGGGCTGATCGCGCTGGTGGTCGCCAAGCTGTTCTTCGTTGAATTGAGTAACCGTGGCGGGTTGGCGCGGATCGTGTCGTTTATCGGCGTTGGCGTGTTGCTGTTGGTGGTGGGTTATTTCGCCCCGTTGCCACCCAAGCGTGCCGAAGCCGTGCCGGATGCTGAAAAACCGGCCCCTGAAACCGAAGGAGCGTCATCTTGAGTCAGAAGCTGAACCTGGGCTGGTGGGCTGCTGTTGTGCTGGGTGTGACACTGTCGGCTGGCGCGCAGGAAAAACCTGCGGATTTCGCCAGGCAGGTACCGTTGTCTGTGAGCGGCGAGGGCCCGTGGTATCGCCTGGAATTGCCCTTGGGCGTGCAACTGAACGCGCGGCAAACCGATCTCAGCGATGTGCGTGTGTTCAACGCCGCCGGTGAGCCTCAGGCGTACGCTCTGGCCCGAGAGCCTGCGCAGACCCACGAAAACCGCACGCTGACCGACGTAAAGTGGTTCCCGTTGTACAACTCGGCGGATGCCAGCGAACGCACGCCGAGCGTACGGGTGCAATCGAACACCAACGGCACGTTGATCGAAGTGCAGCCGTCCAGCCAGTTGGAGGCGGGCGAAGAAGAGCTGCGCGGTTGGTTACTCGATGCCAGCGGCATCAAGGCGCCGTTGCAGCAATTAATCCTCGACTGGACCAGTGAACGCGACGGCTTCCAGCGTTTCAGCATCGAAGCCAGCAACGATTTGCAGCATTGGCAGTCGTGGGGTGAAGGGCAGGTGGCGCGTCTGACGTTTGCCGACGAACGGGTCGAGCAACATGAAGTCGGCCTGCCGGGGCAATCGGCGCGCTATTTGCGCTTGCTGTGGAGTTCACCGCAATCGGCGCCGGTGTTGACGTCGGCGCAACTGGAAAGCACCAACCCTCGCACCTTGCCGCTGCCGTTGGTCTGGTCGCAACCATTGGCTGGTAGCAGCGTGAAGGCCGGTGAGTACATCTGGCAATTGCCGATGGGGTTGAACGTCCAGCGTTTGCAGATCGAACTGAATCAGCCCAACAGCCTGGCACCGGTGACATTATCAGGGCGCCGGGAGACCAGCCTGCCGTGGCAAACGCTGACCAACGGTTTGCTCTATCGCCTGACCCAGAATGGCCAGGACGTGGTGCAGAACGAATTGCAGTTGTCGGGCCAGACCGTGCAGCAATTGAAACTGACGGTGGATGAACGCGGCGGTGGCCTGGGCGCCGAAGCACCCACTGTGCGGTATGCCGTGCGCTCCACGCAATTGGTGTTCCTGGCACGCGGGGCCGGGCCTTATACGCTGGCGCTGGGCAGTGCGACGGTGAAGGCTGCAAGCTTGCCGTTGTCGACGCTGATTCCCGATTACAGCGCGGCGAAGCTGGCGACGTTGGGCAAGGCGACGGTGGACGGCGGGGCAGTGGTGACCCCGGTGGCGACAGCGCCAACGGTGCTGGGCACGAACTGGAAAAAGATCGGGCTGTGGGCGGTGTTGCTGCTCAGTGTGCTGTTTCTGGGGGGGATGGCGTTCAGTTTGCTGCGCAAGCCTGCTGCTAAATCCTGAGGATGGCTGGCACTGTGCGCCAGATCGCGGGCAAGCCGCTCCTGCAGGGGCGAGGCTTGCCCGCGAAGGCGTCCTTCCTGCCACCAAAAATATCGAAACTGGCGCCCAATCCCGGCCCATTTCCAACTACGCTCAACCCCGCGCATGAACTCTATTGGGTGTATCACGTCTGATAGGAGGAAATGCGCCCCGACTCGCGTTAAACTGCGCGGGTTTTTAGCCCCCCCATTCCTCCGGAGCCGTCCATGTCCCGCGTTACCCTGAGTCGCTATTTGATTGAGCAGACCCGCAGCAACAACACTCCTGCCGATCTGCGTTTCCTGATCGAAGTGGTGGCGCGTGCCTGTAAGGAAATCAGCCACGCCGTCTCCAAAGGCGCCCTGGGTGGTGTCCTGGGCAGCATGGGCACTGAAAACGTCCAAGGTGAAGTGCAGAAGAAGCTTGATGTGATGTCCAACGACATCCTGCTCGAAGCCAACGAATGGGGCGGTCACCTGGCCGGCATGGCATCCGAAGAAATGGACAATGCCTACCAGATCCCGGGCAAATACCCGAAAGGCGCGTACCTGCTGGTGTTCGACCCGCTGGACGGTTCGTCGAACATCGACATCAACGCGCCGGTCGGTACGATCTTCTCGGTGCTGCGTTGCCCGAACGAATACCTGACCCAGAACGAGCCTTTGAACGAAAAGGCCTTCCTGCAGCCAGGCACTCAGCAGGTTGCCGCCGGTTACGCGATTTACGGTCCACAGACCATGCTGGTGCTGACCCTGGGCAATGGCGTCAAAGGCTTCACCCTGGATCGTGAAATGGGCAGCTTCGTACTGACCCATGAAGACATCACGATTCCGGAGTCCACGCAGGAATTCGCGATCAACGCGTCCAACAAGCGTCACTGGGAAGCGCCGGTACAACGTTACGTCGACGAATTGCTGGCTGGCGATGAAGGCCCGCTGAAGAAGAACTACAACATGCGTTGGGTCGCCGCGATGGTGGCCGACGTGCACCGCATCCTGACCCGCGGTGGTCTGTTCATGTACCCACGCGACAGCCGCGAGCCGTCGAAGCCGGGCAAACTGCGCCTGATGTACGAAGCCAACCCGATGTCGTTCTTGGTGGAGCAAGCGGGTGGCGCATCCACTGACGGCCACCAGCGCATCCTCGACATCCAGCCGGAAGGCCTGCACCAGCGTGTTGCGGTGTTCCTCGGTTCGAAAGAAGAAGTTGCCCGCGTCACGGCTTACCACAAGGAATAAAACATGACCGCGCCCTGGCAGCCGTTACTCGAATGGTGGTTTGGATCTTTCGAATCACCCAACGAAATAGCGGCTGACAAGGGCAAGTTATGGTTCGGCAAGCGTGACAGTCAGGACCTCGAAGCGCGGATGCGTTTCGGGGATCTGGTCGAGCAGGCACTGGCCGGCGGATTGACCGAATGGGCGCAACGCCCCGAAGGTTGGCTGGCCCTGGTGCTGCTGCTCGATCAATTGCCGCGAATGATCTTTCGCGACACCCCCAAATCCTTTTCCGGCGACGTCAGGGCCCAGGCACTGGTGGCGCAAGGCATTGCCGCGGATTTCGATCGGCAACTGCGTCCGATCCAGCGGGTTTTTATCTATCTGGTGTTCGAACACTGCGAAAACCTGGCGGTGCAGAACGAAGCGGTTTCGCGGTTTCTCGATCTGGTTGAACAGCAACCCGAGGCGGATCGGGCGGTGTTTGCCAGCAACCTGGATTACGCCGAACGGCATCAGAAGATCATTGCGCGATTTGGGCGGTTTCCCCATCGCAATGCGGTGTTGGGGCGTGAGTCTACGGCTGAGGAGCTGGAGTTTCTTTCGGGGCCAGGATCGCGCTTCTAGCTTTTCGTTGTTGCTGATGCCGCCATCGCGGGCAAGCCCGCGATGAGACCAGTGAGAGCGCCTTAGATCCGGAAACTCCCCACCAACTGCTTCAACCGCGCCGCCTGCTGTTCAAGATCGGCACAGGCACGCAAAGTCGACTGCAAGTTCTCCACACCTTCCTGGTTCAGCGTGTTGATCTCGGTGATGTCGACGTTGATCGATTCCACCACGGCGGTCTGTTCTTCGGTCGCGGTAGCCACCGACTGGTTCATCCCGTCGATCTCGCCGATGCGCTGCGTCACGCTGCCCAGGCGTTCGCCGGCCTGGTTGGCGATGCCGACGCTGCTTTCGCTCTGGCGCTGGCTGTCGGTCATGGTGCTGACCGCTTCCCGGGCCCCAACTTGCAGCTCCTCGATCATCTTCTGCACTTGCTGCGCCGAATCCTGAGTGCGGTGGGCGAGGTTGCGTACTTCGTCGGCCACCACGGCAAAACCACGGCCGGCTTCACCGGCCCGGGCCGCTTCGATGGCCGCGTTGAGGGCCAGCAGGTTGGTCTGTTGCGAGATGCTGGTGATCACTTCCAGAATCTGTCCGATGTTCACCGTGTTGCTGTTCAGGGTTTCGATGTTGCCGCACGAATCGCTGATTTTTGCCGAAAGCTGGTGCATCGCGGCGATGGTTTTATCCACTACCTGCTGACCCTCTTCGGCCAGGCTGCGTGCGTCGCTCGAGTGTTGCGAGGCGAGGGCGGCGTTCTGGGCGATTTCCTGGGCGGCGGCACCGAGCTGGTTGATCGCTGCCGCGACGCTGCTGGTGCGCGAGGCCTGTTGATCGGAGTTGAACATTGACGAGTTCGAGGCCGCCACTACGCGCAGGGCAACTTCGTTGACCTGGCCGGTGGCCGAAGATACTTCGCGGATCGAGGTGTGGATACGCTCGACGAAACGGTTGAGCGAGGTGCCCAGAGCACCGAATTCGTCCTGGCCATGAATGGTCAGGCGTTTGGTCAGGTCGCCTTCGCCCTCGGCGATGTCATGCATGGCGCGGCCCATGATCAGCAGCGGCTGCATCAGCACGCGGATCAACATGCTCAGCAGCGCGATGATGATCACCACGGCGATGACCATGGCGATGATCGCCGAGGTGCGGAATTCGCTGAGCATCGAGAACGCGGTTTCCTGATCCAGCACCAGCGCCACGTACCAGTCCGCCGACGGCACACCGTTAACGTGGGTGAAGGAGATGAACTGGGTTTTACCGTCCAGTTCGACTTCTTTCAGGCCCGGGCTGACTTTCGGCGCGCCGTTGGGGTAGGCGTCGGCCAGGTTCTTGAGCACCAGTTTGCTGTCCGGGTGGATCAGAATCTTGCCGTCGGCGCTGACAATGAACGCATGGCCATGACCGCCGAAGTTCAGCGAGTTGATGATCGCGCTGACGCTGGACAGGTCGATATCCGCGCCGGCGACGCCAATCATCTGGCTCTGGTACTTCACCGGCGTGGCCACGGTGATCACCAGTTTGCCCGACGACGCCGCGATGTAGGGTTCGGTGACGATGGTCTGTTGCGCGTTGTTGGCTGCCTTGTACCAGCCACGGGCGCGAGGGTCGTAGTCCGCAGCGCGGTTGCCGGCCGGGATCGAGAACATCACGCCATCGGTGCCGCCGAAGTAGCTCAGCTGGAAGTTGCTGGTATAGGCCGGCAGGTCGATGGCGCGTTTGAGATTGGCCGGGGCGCTGCCGTCCACGGCGATCTGCTGGGACAGCGATTGCAGCAATTGGATGCGGCTTTCCAGCCAGGTCTGGATGTTGCTGGTGGTCAGGCTGCCGAGTTCCTGCATCGAGGACTCGGTACTGCTGCGCAGGGTTTGACGCTGGCGGTAATCGTTGAACAGGATGAAACAGGCGAATGCAACGGCCACCACGAGAGCGGCTGCCAACAAGATCTTGTGGCTGAATTTCATGTTTCTGGTCATTAAATGATCTACCGCGCAGTGGCTGGTCAGCAAAGGGGCGTCAATTTGCCACAGTCGAGGGCTTGGCGCTGCTTTTATGTCGACTGGCCAGCGCCAAAGATTAGGCGGGTATTGACGAAAACCGACGAAATACCCAATGACCTGAGAAAGGGGCTGATTTATCGGTAAAAGGCTGACGAGTGGCCTAATAAATAGGCGGACGGTCGGGGAACCAGATTAGGGTTTTCTCTTCTAAGCTTCTGGTTGGCAACATGCCACCTCTCTTCCGCTCCAGGAGTTACACCATGTCGCTGCGTTCTATCGCCTTGCTCTCGTTCTGCGTGCTGTTGGCCGCGTGCAGCAAGATCAATCAGGAAAATTATTCGAAGCTGTCGACCGGCATGCCCAAGGCCCAGGTTGAAACCTTGCTGGGCAAACCGACCGACTGCTCGGGCGCACTCGGCATGTCCAGTTGCACCTGGGGCGACAAAAACAGCTTTATCAGCGTGCAGTATGCCGGTGACAAAGTGCTGATGTTTTCGGGCCAAGGCCTGAAGTAAACCGGGGCTTTTCGCCCACGGGAGAAAAAAATAATGAAGCGGTTCCTGATCGTTCTTTTTGCCGGCCTGGTATTGGCCGGCTGCGCCTCTTCTGGCGTAGATCCGTTGGCGCCCAAGACCGTCAATAGTGTCAACCTCAAGCGTTACCAGGGAACCTGGTACGAATTGGCGCGTCTGCCGGTGTATTTCCAGCGTAACTGTGCGCAATCCGAAGCCCATTACAGCCTCAAGCCTGACGGTGAGATGGCGGTGCTGAACCGCTGCCTGACCTCGCAATGGCAATGGGAAGAGGCCAAGGGCAGGGCTTATCCACAGGTACCCGGCAAGGCCGACAAGCTGTGGGTCGAGTTCGATACCTGGTTCTCGCGATTGATACCCGGTGTGTCGAAGGGAGAGTACTGGGTGTTGTACGTCAGCGATGACTACAAGACCGCGATTGTCGGCGACCCGAGTCGCCATCATCTCTGGCTGCTGTCACGGACCCCGACGGTCAATGGCGTAGTGCGTGAAGAGCTGCTGAGCAGGGCGCGTCAGCAGGGCTATGACACGACACGGCTGATCTGGCGTACGTCGGATAGCAAGATGGCCAAGACCTCGAACTAACGGTCACCGAAGAGCAAAAACTGTGGGAGCGAGCCTGCTCGCTCCCACAGTTTTTTTGCGTCAGCCCAAGAGATCGCGCAGGACTTGGGTGAATGCCCGGTTACTCTCTTCCTCGTCGGCATGCCGCCCATCGCGCACGACCCACTGGCCATTGACCAGCACATCACGGACCTGGCGATCGCCACCGGCAAACAGCCAGCGATTGAGAATTCCGTCGCCACTGGCCGTCGCCAGGTATGGATCGTTGCCGTCCAGCACCAACCAATCCGCGCGCTTGCCGACTTCCAGGGCGCCGATCGGCTGCCCCAACGCCTGGGCGCCGCCATCCAGCGCTGCGTCGTACAGCGTGCGGCCGACCATCGGCTGATTCGCGCCATACAACCGATTACGCCGCTGATCGCGCAGACGCTGGCCGTATTCCAGCCAGCGCAATTCTTCAACCACGCTCAACGACACATGGCTGTCGGAACCGATACCCATGCGCCCGCCCTGCGCCAGGAAGTCCACCGCTGGGAAAATCCCGTCGCCGAGGTTGGCTTCAGTGGTCAGGCACAGGCCGGCGATGGCGCGGCTCTTGGCCATGAGCGTGACTTCTTCCGGGTTGGCGTGGGTGGCGTGGACCAGGCACCAGCGTTGATCGACTTCGGTGTTTTCGTACAGCCATTGCAGCGGACGGCGACCGCTCCAGCCAAGACAGTCGTCGACTTCCTTCTGCTGCTCGGCGATGTGAATGTGCACCGGGCATTGCTTGTCGCTGGCTGCCAGCACTTCGCTGATCTGCTGCGGTGTGACCGCGCGTAACGAGTGGAAACACAGGCCGAGCGACTGCGCGGGTTGCTGCGCCAGAATCGGCTGCAAACGCGACTGAAGCTTCAGGTAGTTTTCGGTGCTGTTGATAAAGCGGCGCTGGCCTTCGTTCGGGGTCTGTCCGCCAAAACCGGAATGGCTGTAGAGCACCGGCAACAAGGTCAAGCCAATACCGGCGGAGCTGGCCGCCTGGCTGATGCGCAGCGCCAGTTCGGCCGGGTCCGCATACGGCTGGCCACTATTGTCGTGATGGACGTAATGAAATTCCGCGACCGATGTGTAACCGGCCTTGAGCATTTCGATGTACAGCTGACGGGCGATAACGCCGAGTTGATCCGGGCTGATTTTTCCGACGAGCCGATACATCAGATCGCGCCAGGTCCAGAAACTGTCATTCGGATTACCCGCCACTTCCGCAAGTCCTGCCATGGCTCGCTGGAAGGCGTGGGAGTGTAAATTCGGCATTCCCGGCAGCAGTGGACCGCTCAACCTTTCGGCGTCATCTGCGTGGGAATCGGCCTGGATATGGGTCAGCACGCCATCGGCGTTGACTTCAAGACGTACATTGTTGGCCCATCCACTAGGCAGCAGCGCGCGTTCGGCAAAGAAGGCGGACATGGTTCAGCACCCCATCGTGTGTTATTTGTATATACATATACAGACGTTTGCCTGCTCGGTAAACTCCGGCAAGCTAGCAACCTCTCATAGATGAACAAGGATTAACCGTGCCGACTCCGCCTGCAGTCTCCCCGTTGGCCGCGAACATTGGCGACAGCCCGGCGCCCTTGTACGCCCGCGTAAAACAGATGATCACCCAGCAAATCGATAGTGGAAACTGGCCGCCGCACTACCGCGTTCCGTCGGAAAGCGAGCTGGTCAGCCAGCTGGGTTTCAGCCGCATGACCATCAACCGCGCCCTGCGCGAGATGACCGCCGACGGCCTGTTGGTGCGCATGCAAGGCGTCGGAACGTTCGTCGCCGAGCCAAAAAGTCAGTCTGCGCTGTTTGAAGTGCACAACATCGCCGACGAGATCGCCTCCCGTGGCCATCGTCACACGTGCAAGGTGATCACCCTCGAAGAAGAGGCCGCCGGTTCCGAGCGGGCCCTGGCCCTGGACATGCGCGAGGGCCAGAAGGTGTTTCACTCGCTGATTGTGCATTTCGAAAACGATATCCCGGTGCAAATCGAAGACCGTTTCGTCAACGCGCTGGTGGCGCCGGACTACCTCAAGCAAGACTTCACCCTGCAAACGCCTTACGCCTATCTGAATCAGGTCGCGCCGTTGACCGAGGGCGAGCATGTGGTCGAAGCGATTCTCGCCGAGCCGTCCGAATGCAAGTTGCTGCAGATTGAAAAGGGCGAGCCGTGCCTGCTGATTCGTCGCCGCACCTGGTCCGGCCGTCAGCCAGTGACCGCCGCCCGCTTGATCCACCCCGGTTCCCGTCATCGTCTGGAAGGGCGGTTCCATAAATAAGAGCCATAAGTAGAGAGACATAAATGGGGCAGTTGAAGGTCTTACGCGCAACCGATTACCCGCGCATGCCGTGGAAGAACGGCGGCGGCAGCACTGAAGAAATCACCCGTGATACGGGGGTAGGCCTTGATGGTTTTGGCTGGCGCCTGTCGATTGCCGACATCGGCGAGTCGGGCGGTTTTTCCACCTTTGCCGGTTATGAGCGGGTGATCACCGTACTGCAAGGCGAGGGCATGACCTTGCGCGTCGATGGCCAGGACACGCGGGCGTTGTTACCGCTCGACCCGTTTGCTTTCAATGGCGAGAGTCACGTGTCCTGCGCATTGCTCGGTGGGCCGATTCGCGACTTCAACCTAATTTATGCACCGGATCGTTACAGTGCGCGGTTGCAGTGGCTGGAAGGCAAGCAGCGGTTTTTTAGTGAAGCCGGGACTCTGCTGGTGTTCAGTGTCAGTGAAGCGCTGGAAGTGAAGGTCGGTAACAAAGCATCGCAACTCGGTCGCCATGATTGCCTGCAACTGGACGGTAACGTCGGTCTGCAGGACGTCGCCCTCAATGGTTCGTGCTGTGTCATTGAGCTGACTGCACGCTGATCCAATATCGAGTCGCCTCTATCGCGGGCAAGCCTCGCGCCCACAAGGTCGATGATAATCTTGTGGGCGCGAGGCTTGCCCGCGATGCTTTTCGTCCTCGCAAATCCGTTCCCCATCGCGCACCAATTTGTTACCGAACGCCCCAGTGTGGCGCAAAACCATGCTCAAGTAACAATCGGCACGTCCCCGAATAAATCCCCGCGAAAAATTTCATTTACGCCAGAACCCTTGATCCAGACGCTTTCCAGCCCTGTAAGAAATTTTCTTGGATGCTCATTCAACAAGTTGGCCGCTTGATTGCATATGCTTGTATGTACAAGTAAAGACGTATGTGTATGAGTCACGAAGACTCAACCATCGTCCACTGATTCGCTGATGTGCACTGATGCCCATCGGCTTGCTCGCCCACTACCTGGGTTGGTTTGGATTGATTGCTGAGGAGTTCTTTTCGTGACTGAGAATAAACCTACTAAGTTTCGTGACGTTGAAATCCGTGCTGCCCGCGGTAACAAGCTGACCGCCAAGAGCTGGCTGACTGAAGCGCCGCTGCGCATGCTGATGAACAACCTCGACCCGGAAGTCGCCGAGAACCCTAAAGAACTGGTGGTTTACGGTGGTATCGGTCGTGCGGCACGTAACTGGGAATGCTACGACAAGATCGTTGAAAGCCTGACCAACCTGAACGACGACGAGACCCTGCTGGTGCAATCCGGCAAGCCGGTCGGCGTGTTCAAGACCCACAGCAACGCCCCACGCGTTCTGATCGCCAACTCCAACCTGGTACCGCACTGGGCGAGCTGGGAGCACTTCAACGAACTCGACGCCAAAGGCCTGGCCATGTACGGCCAGATGACCGCCGGCAGCTGGATCTACATCGGCAGCCAGGGCATCGTTCAAGGCACCTACGAAACTTTCGTCGAAGCCGGTCGCCAGCACTACAACGATGACCTGAAAGGTCGTTGGGTCCTGACCGCAGGCCTCGGCGGCATGGGCGGCGCTCAGCCTCTGGCTGCAACTCTGGCCGGCGCTTGCTCGCTGAACATCGAATGCCAACAAGTGAGTATCGATTTCCGTCTGAAAAGCCGTTACGTCGACGAGCAAGCCAAAGACCTCGACGACGCCCTGGCCCGTATCGCCAAATACACTGCCGAAGGCAAGGCGATCTCCATCGCCCTGCTGGGCAACGCTGCGGAAATCCTCCCGGAACTGGTCCGTCGTGGCGTGCGCCCGGACATGGTCACCGACCAGACCAGCGCCCACGACCCGCTCAACGGCTACCTGCCGGCCGGCTGGACCTGGGACGAATACCGCGCCCGCGCCAAGACCGAACCTGCTGCCGTGATCAAGGCCGCCAAGCAATCGATGGCCGTTCACGTCAAAGCGATGCTCGATTTCCAGAAGCAAGGCATCCCGACCTTCGACTATGGCAACAACATCCGTCAGATGGCGCAAGAAGAAGGCGTGGAGAACGCATTCGACTTCCCGGGTTTCGTACCGGCTTACATCCGTCCACTGTTCTGCCGTGGCATCGGCCCGTTCCGTTGGGCTGCGCTGTCGGGCGATCCGCAGGACATCTACAAGACCGACGCTAAAGTCAAAGAACTGATCCCGGACGACGCCCACCTGCACAACTGGCTGGACATGGCTCGCGAGCGCATCAGCTTCCAGGGTCTGCCGGCACGTATCTGCTGGGTTGGCCTGGGCCTGCGCGCCAAGCTCGGTCTGGCGTTCAACGAAATGGTGCGCAGCGGTGAATTGTCCGCGCCAATCGTGATCGGTCGCGACCACCTGGACTCCGGCTCCGTATCCAGCCCGAACCGCGAAACTGAATCGATGCAAGACGGTTCCGACGCCGTGTCCGACTGGCCACTGCTCAACGCTCTGCTGAACACCGCGAGCGGCGCGACCTGGGTTTCCCTGCACCACGGCGGCGGCGTCGGCATGGGCTTCTCCCAGCACTCCGGCATGGTGATTGTCTGCGACGGTACTGACGAAGCGGCCGAGCGTATCGCTCGCGTGCTGCACAACGACCCGGCCACCGGTGTCATGCGTCACGCCGATGCCGGTTACCAGATCGCGATCGACTGCGCCAAGGAGCAGGGGCTGAACCTGCCGATGATCACCGGCAAATAAGAGAAAAGACCGCTGCAGGAGCTGCCGTGGCAGCTCCTGCAGAGATCACGACGTTGCAGACCTAACAACAAGCGGGGCGGGTAGCGCGGTTGCGCAGGCCTGATTGGACGTGGACAGGGCTGGATGCCTCTTGACTGCCGTAAGCCAACTCATGATTAGGAGCGTCACACAATGAAATCGAACAAGACCCTGCTGACCACTTTGCTTTCCATGGGCCTGCTGGCCAGTGCCGGTGCCACCCAGGCGGCTGGCTGGTGCGAATCGGGTAAACCGGTGAAATTCGCCGGCCTGAACTGGGAAAGCGCCATGCTGCTGACCGACGTGCTGCAAGTCGTGTTGGAGAAAGGCTACGACTGCAAGACCGACAGCCTGCCGGGCAACTCCATCACCATGGAAAACGCCCTGAGCAGCAACGACATCCAAGTGTTCGCCGAAGAGTGGGTCGGCCGCAGCGAAGTCTGGAACAAGGCCGAGAAGGCCGGCAAGGTCGTCGGTGTCGGCGCTCCGGTGGTGGGTGCCGTCGAAGGCTGGTACGTGCCGCGCTACGTGATCGAAGGCGACGCCAAGCGCAAACTGGAAGCCAAGGCGCCGGACCTGAAAAACATTGCCGATCTGGCTAAATATTCCGCGGTATTCAAGGACGCCGAAGAGCCATCCAAAGGGCGTTTCTACAACTGCCCGGCCGGCTGGACCTGCGAGCTGGATAACAGCGAAATGCTGAAAAGCTACGGCCTGGAAAACAGCTACACCAACTTCCGTCCGGGCACCGGCCCGGCGCTGGATGCGGCGGTGCTGTCGAGCTACAAGCGTGGCGAGCCGATCCTGTTCTACTACTGGTCGCCAACCCCGCTGATGGGCCAGATCGACGTGGTCAAACTGGAAGAAAAACCGGGTGTCGACAAGCGCGTGACCATCAAGGTCGGCCTCTCCAAGACTTTCCACGAGCAGGCCCCGGAACTGGTGACCGTGCTGGAAAAGGTCAACCTGCCGATCGACCTGTTGAATCAGAACCTGGGGCGTATGGCCAAAGAGCGGATCGAGTCGCCAAAACTGGCCAAGATCTTCTTGAAGGAACATCCTGAAGTCTGGCACGCGTGGGTGAGCGAAGACGCAGCCAAGAAAATCGACGCGGCCTTGTAGGTTGAGCCTCTCCGACTGTCGGCAACGGCAGTCGGATGCTTGATCGCAACCCCTTGATTGAGAGTCTCTTATGTTTCCCGAAAGCTTTACCTTTTCCATCGCCGACTGGGTCAACGGTTGGGTCGATACGCTGGTCACCAACTACGGCGACGTGTTCCGCAGCATCTCCGACACCCTGCTGTGGGCCATCGTCAATCTTGAAGGGCTGCTGCGTGCGGCGCCCTGGTGGCTGATGCTGGCGATCGTGGCGGGCGTTGCCTGGCACGCGACCCGCAAAGTCGTGACCACGGCGGTCATCGTCGGTTTGCTGTTCCTGGTGGGCGCGGTCGGTCTCTGGGACAAGCTGATGCAGACCCTGGCGCTGATGATGGTGGCGACGGTCATCTCGGTGCTGATCGGCATTCCGTTGGGCATTCTTTCTGCGCGCAGCAATCGCCTGCGTTCGGTACTGATGCCGCTGCTGGACATCATGCAAACCATGCCGAGCTTCGTGTACCTGATTCCGGTGCTGATGCTGTTCGGCCTGGGCAAGGTCCCGGCGATTTTCGCTACCGTTATTTACGCTGCGCCGCCGCTGATCCGCCTGACCGATCTGGGTATTCGCCAGGTTGACGGTGAAGTGATGGAAGCTATCAACGCCTTCGGTGCCAACCGCTGGCAGCAACTGTTCGGCGTGCAACTGCCGCTGGCCCTGCCGAGCATCATGGCCGGGATCAACCAGACCACCATGATGGCCCTGTCGATGGTGGTGATCGCCTCGATGATCGGTGCCCGTGGCTTGGGTGAAGACGTATTGGTGGGGATTCAGACCCTCAACGTCGGACGTGGTCTTGAGGCCGGTCTGGCGATCGTGATTCTGGCAGTGGTGATCGACCGCATTACACAGGCGTACGGTCGCGCACGGCATGAGGTGAGCAAATGAGCAACGCAGCCATCAGCAAGATTGAAGTCAAAAACGTCTTCAAGATTTTCGGCAACCGTTCCAAGGATGCGCTGGGCATGATTAGCCAGGGCAAAACCAAAGACCAGGTACTGGCCGAAACCGGTTGCGTGGTCGGCGTGAATGACCTGTCGCTGAGCATCGGCACCGGCGAGATCTTCGTGATCATGGGCCTGTCGGGTTCCGGCAAGTCGACCCTGGTGCGTCACTTCAACCGCCTGATCGACCCGACCAGCGGCGCGATCCTGGTGGACGGCGTGGACATCCTGCAATACGACATGGAAGCCCTGCGCGAATTTCGCCGGCACAAGATCAGCATGGTGTTCCAGAGCTTTGGCCTGCTGCCGCACAAAAGCGTGCTGGATAACGTCGCCTACGGCCTGAAAGTGCGTGGCGAGAGCAAGCAGGTGTGCTCCGAGCGCGCGCTGCACTGGATCAACACCGTGGGCCTGAAGGGCTACGAAAACAAATACCCGCATCAGCTTTCCGGCGGTATGCGCCAGCGTGTGGGCCTGGCTCGCGCCCTGGCGGCGGACACCGACATCATCCTGATGGACGAAGCCTTCAGCGCCCTCGACCCGCTGATCCGCGCCGAAATGCAGGACCAGTTGCTGGAACTGCAAAAGACCCTGCACAAGACCATCGTCTTCATCACCCACGACCTCGATGAGGCCGTGCGCATCGGCAACCGCATCGCGATCCTCAAGGATGGCCGGCTGATTCAGGTCGGCACGCCACGAGAAATCCTGCATTCGCCGGCGGATGAGTATGTGGATCGGTTCGTACAGCGGCGGGCTGCGGTGGTTTGAGGTTGATCGTTTTTGTGGCGAGGGAGCTTGCTCCCGCTGGGCTGCGAAGCGGCCCTGAAAATCTGCGACCGCTGCGCGGTCGAACGGGAGCAAGCTCCCTCGCCACAGGTGTCATACGTCCATGAATTTTGTATGAGGCTCTAGATGTCCCAGGCTGAAAAAATCGTTATCGCCGATGCCCCGTTGCGTTGGCAGGATGTGGTCGCGGTCGCCCGCCACGGCGCGCAGCTTGAGCTGTCGGCCCAAACCTGGGCGCGGATCGAGAATGCCCAGGCGATCGTCCAGCGCATCGTCGCCAGTGGTGAGCGTGCCTATGGTGTCAACACCGGCCTGGGCGCCTTGTGCAACGTCTCGCTCAAGGACGAACAACTCAGCCAGCTGTCGCGCAACACCTTGCTCAGCCATGCCTGCGGCGTCGGTGCTCCGCTGTCCGACGAGCAGACTCGCGCGATTCTCTGCGCCGCGATCCACAACTACAGCCATGGCAAATCCGGCATTCACCGCCGGGTAGTCGAAGCGTTGCTGGCGTTGCTCAATCGCGGCATCACTCCGCAAGTGCCGTCCCAGGGGTCGGTCGGTTATCTGACCCACATGGCCCACATCGGCATCGCGCTGCTGGGCGTCGGCAATGTCAGCTATCGCGGGCAGATCGTTTCTGCACAACAAGCCTTGGCCGAAGAAGGGCTGCAACCGGTTCAACTGGGTGCCAAAGATGGTTTGTGCCTGGTCAACGGCACACCGTGCATGACCGGCCTCAGCTGCCTGGCCCTGGCCGATGCAACGAACCTGGTGCAGTGGGCCGATGTGATCGGCGCCATGAGCTTCGAAGCCCAGCGCGGCCAGATTGCCGCGTTCGATGCTGAGATCATCGCGCTCAAGCCGCATCCAGGCATGCAACAGGTGGGTATCAATCTGCGAGCGTTGCTCGACGGCAGTGAAGTGATCGCCAGCAGCAAAGGCATTCGCACTCAGGATGCGCTGAGCATCCGCTCGATTCCACAAGTGCACGGCGCTGCCCGCGATCAGCTGGAACACGCCAGAAAACAGATCGAAACCGAGCTCAACGCCGTCACCGACAACCCGTTGCTGCTGGGCACGCCGGACAACTTCCGCGTCATGTCCCAGGCCAATCCGCACGGCCAATCAGTTGCTTTGGCGGCTGACTTGCTCGCCATTGCCATGGCCGAAATCGGCTCTATCGCCGAGCGTCGCCTGGACCGCTTGGTCAACCCGCACGTCAGCGGTTTGCCGGCCTTTCTGGTGGCCAATCCGGGCGTGAACTCCGGGATGATGATCGTGCAATACGTTGCCGCGTCGCTGTGTGCGGAAAACCGCCAGTTGGCGCAACCGGCGGTGCTCGATAACTACGTCACTTCGGGCTTGCAGGAAGACCACCTGAGCATGGGCACCAACGCCGCGCTGAAGCTGCATCGCGCGTTGGAAAACTGCACACAGATCCTCGCCATCGAGTATCTGTTGGCGGCTCAGGCTTTTGAGTTCCTGAAAGAGCAACGCTTCGGCGCCGGCACCGATGCCGCGTGGCGCCTGCTGCGCGAACGTATTCCGGCCTACGACCAGGACCGCTGGCTGGCGCCGGACATCGCCAGCGCCGCTGCTGTTTTGAAAGACCCGATTTTGCTGCACAAGGCTGTACCGAACCTCAACTGATTTCCACAACCACCAGCGTGCCAAGGCGCGGCCCCTCCAAAAGGCGGGAAGCGACGGACAACGGATATCTCCGGAGCGTCTGGTTAGTTAATAAAAATGCTCTCAAAAGGAGAATGAATGTGACTGCGCTTAATTTGATTCCCGGCCAACTGAGCCTTGCCCAACTGCGTGATGTTTATCAGCAACCGGTCAAAATCACCCTCGACGAAAGCGCTTCGGCGCAAATCGAAGCCAGCGTTGCCTGCGTGGAACAGATCCTCGCCGAGAACCGCACCGCGTATGGCATCAACACTGGTTTCGGCCTGCTGGCCTCGACCCGCATCGCCAGCGAAGACTTGGAAAACCTCCAGCGCTCGCTGGTGCTGTCCCATGCCGCCGGTGTCGGCGAGCCGATCAGCGACGCCCTGGTGCGACTGGTCATGGTGCTCAAGGTCAACAGCCTGAGCCGTGGTTTCTCCGGCATTCGTCGTCAGGTGATCGATGCACTGATCGCGCTGATCAATGCTGAGGTTTACCCGCACATTCCTTTGAAAGGTTCGGTTGGTGCATCCGGCGATTTGGCGCCGCTGGCGCACATGTCGCTGGTACTGCTGGGTGAAGGCAAGGCGCGCTACAAAGGCGAATGGCTGCCCGCCACCGAAGCGCTGAAAGTCGCCGGTCTGACACCGCTGACCCTGGCAGCGAAAGAAGGCTTGGCGCTGCTCAATGGCACTCAGGTGTCCACCGCCTACGCCCTGCGTGGCCTGTTCGAAGGCGAAGATCTGTTCGCCGGCGCCCTGGCCCTTGGCGGCCTGACGGTCGAAGCGGTACTGGGTTCGCGCTCGCCATTCGACGCGCGTATTCATGCCGCTCGCGGCCAGAAAGGCCAGATCGACGCCGCTGCCGCTTACCGCGATCTGCTGGGCGAGCGCAGTGAAGTGTCCGACTCGCACCAGAACTGCGAAAAGGTCCAGGATCCGTACTCCCTGCGCTGCCAGCCGCAAGTCATGGGCGCCTGCCTGACCCAGTTCCGTCAGGCCGCCGAAGTGCTTGCCATCGAAGCCAACGCCGTATCGGACAACCCATTGGTGTTTGCCGCTGAAGGCGACGTGATCTCCGGCGGTAACTTCCACGCCGAGCCGGTAGCCATGGCCGCCGACAACATGGCGCTGGCCATTGCCGAAATCGGCTCCCTGAGCGAACGCCGCATCTCGCTGATGATGGACAAGCACATGTCGCAACTGCCGCCGTTCCTGGTGGCCAATGGCGGCGTGAACTCCGGCTTCATGATCGCTCAAGTAACGGCGGCGGCATTGGCCAGCGAGAACAAGGCGTTGTCCCATCCGCATTCCGTGGACAGTCTGCCGACGTCGGCGAACCAGGAAGACCACGTGTCCATGGCCCCGGCTGCCGGCAAGCGTCTGTGGGAAATGGCCGAGAACACTCGCGGGATTCTCGCGGTGGAATGGTTGGCGGCGGCCCAGGGTCTGGATCTGCGCGACGGTCTGAAAACCTCGCCAAAACTGGAAAAAGCCCGCGCGATCCTGCGTGCCGAAGTGCCGTTCTATGAGAAGGATCGCTTCTTCGCTCCGGACATCAATGCGGCCAGTGAGTTGTTGGCCACGCGTTGCCTGAATGACCTGGTGACGGCGAAGTTGCTGCCTAGCCTGTAATGGCCTTCGCGAGCAGGCCCGCGCCCACATTGGACTGTGGGAGCGAGCCTGCTCGCGATTCAATTTTGCGTCGAATAAAAATAATTAAGGACGAGAAATGCAACAGCCAGCAAAAGGTTTGAAACGCGGGCTCTCTGCCCGACATATTCGCTTCATGGCACTGGGGTCGGCGATCGGCACCGGGCTGTTTTACGGTTCTGCCTCGGCCATTCAAATGGCCGGCCCCGCGGTCCTGCTCGCTTACCTGATCGGTGGCGCGGCGGTGTTCATGGTCATGCGCGCCCTCGGCGAGATGGCGGTGCATAACCCGGTGGCCGGCTCATTCGGCCAGTACGCCAGCACTTATCTGGGGCCGATGGCGGGCTTTATCCTCGGTTGGACCTACGCATTTGAAATGGTCATCGTCGGTATGGCCGACGTGACCGCATTCGGCATTTACATGGGGTTCTGGTTTCCGGAAGTCTCCCGCTGGATCTGGGTGCTGGGCATCGTTTCGGTGGTCGGCGGCTTGAACCTGTGCAACGTCAAAGTCTTCGGCGAAATGGAGTTCTGGTTGTCGCTGCTCAAGGTCGCGGCCATCGTCGCGATGATCCTCGGCGGTTTCGGCATCATGCTGTTCGGCATCAGCAATGCGCCCGGTGCCCAGGCGACCGATATCAGCAACCTCTGGACCCAGGGCGGCTTCATGCCCAATGGCGTGGGCGGCTTGATCGCCTCGTTTGCGGTGGTGATGTTTGCCTTTGGCGGTATTGAAATCATCGGCGTTACCGCCGGCGAAGCCAAAGACCCGCAGCATGTGCTGCCTCGCGCGATCAATGCCGTACCGTTGCGAATCTTGCTGTTCTACGTGCTGACGATGCTGGTACTGATGTCGATCTTCCCGTGGCAGCAGATCGGCAGCCAAGGCAGCCCGTTCGTGCAGATTTTCGACAACCTGGGGATCAGCTCGGCGGCAACCATCCTCAACATCGTGGTGATCTCGGCGGCGGTGTCGGCCATCAATAGTGACATCTTCGGCGCGGGCCGCATGATGTATGGCCTGGCTCAGCAAGGGCATGCACCGAAAGGCTTCGCCCGCTTGTCGCGCAATGGCGTGCCGTGGTTGACGGTGATAGTGATGAGCTGCGCGCTGCTGCTGGGTGTGTTGCTGAACTACCTGATCCCGGAAAACGTCTTTCTGCTGATCGCCTCCATCGCGACCTTTGCCACGGTGTGGGTCTGGCTGATGATTCTGTTCACCCAAGTGGCCATGCGTCGCTCCATGAGTGCTGAGCAGGTCGCGCAATTGAAATTCCCGGTGCCGTTCTGGCCCTATGCGCCGATGGCGGCGATTGCCTTCATGCTGTTCATCTTCGGCGTGCTGGGTTATTTCCCGGACACCCAGGCGGCGTTGATCGTCGGCGTGGTCTGGATTGTGTTGCTGGTGCTGGCCTACCTGACGTGGGTCAAACCGGCGGCAGGCAAGGCGGTACCGGTGGAACAGGAACCCATTTTTTCTCATCGATAACCTAACGGAGGCCAAGGATGAAAACGCTCTGGCAACACTGCCACGTCGCAACCATGGCGCAAGGCGTCTACTCGATCATCGAGGATGCGGCCATCGTGACGTCCGGTGCGCACATTGAGTGGATCGGCCCACGCGCCGAACTGCCGGCCGGCGAGTACCCGGCCGTCAATGACTTGAGCGGGGCCTGGGTCACTCCGGGCCTGATCGACTGCCACACCCACACGGTATTCGGCGGCAACCGCAGCGGCGAATTCGAGCAGCGCCTGCAAGGCGTCAGCTACGCGGAAATCGCCGCAGCCGGCGGCGGCATTGCCAGCACCGTGCGCGCCACCCGCGCCGCCAGCGAAGACGAGCTGTTCGCCAGCGCAGCCAAGCGTCTGAAAAGCCTGATGCGTGATGGCGTGACCACCGTCGAAATGAAATCCGGCTACGGCCTGGACCTGGCCAGCGAACGCAAGATCCTGCGGGTGATCCGTCGTCTCGGCGCCGAGCTACCCGTCAGCGTGCGCAGCACATGCCTGGCGGCCCACGCCTTGCCGCCGGAATACACCGACCGCGCCGACGCGTACATCGATCACATCTGCAGCGAAATGCTCCCGGCCCTGGCGGCCGAAGGGCTGGTGGATGCGGTAGACGCTTTCTGTGAATACCTGGCGTTTTCGCCAGAGCAGGTCGAGCGGGTGTTCGTCGCCGCGCAGAACCTCGGCTTGCCGGTGAAGCTGCACGCCGAGCAATTGTCATCGCTGCACGGTTCGAGCCTGGCGGCGCGTTACCACGCACTGTCCGCCGATCATCTGGAATTCATGACCGAAGACGACGCCATCGCCATGGCCAAGTCCGGCACCGTCGCGGTATTGCTGCCCGGCGCGTTTTACTTCCTGCGGGAAACCCAATTGCCACCGATGGAAGCCCTGCGCAAACACGGGGTGAAAATCGCCATCGCCAGCGACCTTAACCCGGGCACCTCGCCGGCGTTGTCGTTGCGCTTGATGCTGAACATGGCCTGCACCTGTTTCCGCATGACCCCGGAAGAGGCACTGGCGGGCGCGACTATTCATGCCGCCACCGCGTTGGGCATGGGCCAAACCCACGGTTCGCTGGAAGCCGGCAAGGTCGCAGACTTCGTCGCCTGGCAAATCGATCGTCCGGCCGACCTGTCGTACTGGCTGGGCGGCGACCTGGAAAAACGCGTCGTGCGTCACGGCGTTGAATCAAATCTGTAGGAGAGCGGTTGTGGATAAGGTTCTGAACTTCAAACAAGGCCGCGTGCCGCTGCTGATCAGCATGCCCCACGCCGGCCTACGTCTGACCCCGACGGTGGAAGCGGGGTTGATCCCCGACGCGAAAAGCCTGCCGGACACCGATTGGCATATCCCCAGGCTTTATGAATTCGCCGCCGAACTGGGCGCCAGCACCCTGGCGGCCGAGTACTCGCGGTTTGTCATCGACCTGAACCGGCCGTCCGACGACAAGCCTCTATATGTCGGCGCCACCACGGGTCTGTATCCGGCGACGCTGTTCGATGGCGTGCCGTTGTTCCGCGAAGGGCTGGAGCCGTCGGCTGCAGAGCGGGCGACGTATCTGGAGCAGATCTGGACGCCGTACCACCGCACCTTGCAGGAAGAACTGGCACGGCTGAAAGCCGAGTTCGGCTACGCGCTGCTGTTCGACGCGCACTCGATCCGCTCGGTGATTCCGCACCTGTTCGACGGCAAACTACCGGACTTCAACCTCGGCACCTTCAACGGCGCCAGTTGCGATCCGCAGTTGGCCACACAGCTGGAAGCGATCTGCGCGAAGCACACCGATTACAGCCATGTGCTGAACGGCCGCTTCAAGGGCGGGCACATCACCCGGCATTACGGTAATCCGGCCGAGAACATTCATGCCGTGCAACTGGAGTTGGGCCAGTGCACGTACATGGAAGAGTTCCAGCCGTTCCGTTATCGCCCGGATTTGGCCGAGCCGACGCAAGTGGTGCTCCGGGAATTGCTGCAAGGATTGTTGGCGTGGGGCGAAAAGCATTACAGCGCGTAACCCTCTGGCGAACGGGCCTTTGTGGCGAGGGAGCTTGTCGGATCGCCGCACCGTCCCGCTCGGCGGCGAAGCCGTCTTAAACCCGGTTGGTCGGGCGTATCTGATGAAACTCGGTTGAATGGTTTGGGGGCTGCTTCGCAACCCAGCGGGAGCAAGCTCCCTCGCCACAGATTAGTGTTCGCCTTGGTAACGCATCAGGACAGTCGCCACTGTGCAAAACACGGTCGCCACAGGTCACTTTTGCCGACTCGGCGCTGCGTAACGTTGTGGGCACGGTGCACAAAGACACCGGGCCCACAATAATCTGCTGCCGAGCGAGCCTTCCCGATGAAACGACTGTTCAACCGCTGTCTGTTAATCCTCACCGGCACTGCTCTTCTGAGCACCAGCGTTTTCGCCAACGACCCCGCTTCCTGCAAGACCGTGCGCATGGGCGTGGTCAACTGGACCGACGTCATTGCCACCAGCGGCATGGCCGATGTGCTGCTTAATGGCCTTGGCTATGAAAGCAAGCAAACCAGCGCCGTGCAGCAAATCATCTTCGCCGGCATCCGCGACAAGCGTCTGGATATTTTCCTCGGTTACTGGAAACCGGCGATGGACAAGAACATCGCTCCGTTCGTGTCCGCCAATCAGGTGAAGGTCATGGACAAACCTAGCCTGGCCGACGCCCAGGCAACACTCGCGGTACCTGACTATGTCGCTGCCGCCGGCCTGAAAACCTTCGCCGACATCGCCAGGTTCAAGGATCAGTTGGGTGGCAAGATCTACGGCATCGAGCCGGGCAGCGGCGCCAACACCACCATCAAAACCATGATCGAGACCAACCGCTTCGGTTTGAAGGACTTCAAGTTGATCGAGTCCGGTGAGGCCGGGATGCTCGCCGCCGTACAACGGGCGGTCAATCGCAAGGAGTTCGTGGTGTTCGTCGGCTGGACCCCGCATCCGATGAACATCAACATGAACATCGCCTACCTGACCGGCAGCGAAGACGTCTACGGCCCGAATGAAGGCGCGGCGACCGTTTCCACCGTGACCGCGCCAGACTATGCCGAGCGTTGCCCGAACGTGAACCGTCTATTGGAAAACCTGACCTTCACCGCTGCCCAGGAAAGCCAGTTGATGGTGCCGATCATGGAGCGCAAGACGCCGCAGGATGTCGCCAAACAGTGGCTGCGTGATCATCCTGAAGACCTTCAGCGCTGGCTGGCGGGTGTCAGCAGTTTCGATGGAAAGAATGGCGCGGCAACCGTTCAGGCCAGTCTCAAAAATTGACTGCGCCACAGGTTATCAATCAAAAACTTTGAACTGACTGGCTGTAGTCCATGGCTTCTTATCCACTCTCTGAACAGATGGCGGCTTTCGTCGAGAAAACCCTCAGCTTCAACAGCACTGACAGCAGCCTCGCCGGTATGCGTCAGGCCTACAGCGAGATGTGCCGGGCGTTTACCCCGCCACATCCCGCGGGGCTTGAGGTGGTCGATCTAGAGTTGGCGGGAGTGGCGGTGCGCGCCTGGCAACCGCCGGTTCCGCTGCCGACCAACGGTTGGCCCTGCATTGTGTATCTGCATGGCGGTGGTTGGGTGGTGGGGGATCTGGATTCCCACGACTTCATCTGCGCCGAACTGGCGTCGGTGCTCGGTGTGTTGGTGATCGCCGTCGATTATCGGCTGGCGCCGGAGCATCCGTTTCCAGCGGCGTTCGATGACTGTCTGGGTGTCTGGCGAGCGCTACGCACGGGGCCGTTTCAACTCGACCTGGCGCGGACGCTGGTGGCCGGCGACAGCGCTGGCGGCAACCTTGCCGCTGCGCTGTGTCTGGCCTTGCGCGATGCCGGCGAACCGGCGCCTTGTGCACAGGTTCTGATCTATCCGGGCCTGGGCGGCGATCACCGGTTGCCATCACGCAGCGAATGCGCCGACGCGCCATTGCTGGGTAGCAGCGATCTGGATTGTTATCACGCGCTGTACTTGGGTGGTATCCGTCAGCCAACGGCCTATGCGATGCCCTTGCTCGCCGACGACTTCAGCGGTCTGCCACCGACGTTGATCGCCGTGGCGCAGTTCGATCCGCTACGCGATGACGGCGTGCTTTACGCCGGGCGACTCAACGCCGCCGGCGTGAGCGCAATGCTTTATTACGGTCAGGGGCTGGTTCACGGTTGTTTGCGGGCGCGGGGGCAGGTTGCCGAGGTCGACCGACTCTATGAAACCCTGCTCGGGTATTTGGCTGAGAAGACGGGCTGACAAGACGGGCTGACAAGCGCTGACGCTGCAAGGGGCATGCTCATTGAAGTAATTCGGGTTTATGATGCCGGACGGCAGAATAATAGAAGTCCCTACAGGGATGACCTCGACCCCTTACGGAGCGCGCAATGCAGACTTTGTACCCGCAGATCAAACCCCACGCCCGGCACGATCTGGCCGTCGATAAAACCCATACGCTGTATGTCGACGAAAGCGGTTCACCGGAAGGTTTGCCGGTAGTGTTCATTCACGGCGGCCCTGGCGCCGGGTGTGATGCGCAGAGCCGCCGGTATTTCGATCCGAACCTGTATCGCATCGTCACCTTCGACCAGCGCGGTTGCGGTCGCTCCACGCCCCACGCCAGCCTTGAGAACAACACCACCTGGGATCTGGTCGCCGATCTCGAGCGGATTCGCAAGCACCTGGGCATCGACAAATGGGTGCTGTTCGGCGGTTCCTGGGGTTCGACCCTGGCCCTGGCTTACGCACAAACCCACCCGGAGCGCGTGCACGGTCTGATTCTGCGCGGGATTTTTCTCTGCCGTCCCCAGGAAATCGAGTGGTTCTACCAGTGTGGCGCCAGTCGCCTGTTCCCCGATTACTGGCAGGACTACATCGCGCCGATCCCGCTGGACGAGCGCGACGACTTGCTCACGGCATTCCACAAACGCCTGGTCGGCAACGACCAGATCGCCCAGATGCACGCGGCCAAGGCCTGGTCCATCTGGGAAGGCCGCACCGCGACCCTGCGTCCGAACCCGCTGGTGGTCGATCGTTTCTCCGAACCCCAGCGTGCGTTGTCCATCGCCCGCATCGAATGCCACTACTTCACCAACAACGCTTTCCTCGAGCCGAATCAGCTGATCCGCGACATGGGCAAGATCGCCCATTTGCCCGGCGTCATCGTCCATGGTCGCTATGACGTGATCTGCCCGCTGGACAACGCCTGGGAACTGCATCAAGCCTGGCCGAACAGCGAATTGCAGGTGATCCGCGACGCCGGCCATGCGGCGTCCGAACCGGGGATCACCGATGCATTGGTACGCGCCGCCGATCAGATGGCCCGTCGCTTGCTCGACCTGTCGCCTGACGAAGCATGAAGGCCCTGCTGCAACGCGTGCGCGGCGCGCGAGTCGAGGTCGCGGGAGAGGTGGTTGGTGCGATAGATCAGGGGTTGCTGGTGCTGGTGGCGGTCGAACCCGACGACACGCAGGCCAGCGCCGACAAACTTCTGCATAAACTGCTTAACTATCGAGTATTCAGTGACGCCGAGGGCAAGATGAATCTGTCCTTGGCTGACGTGGACGGCGGGTTGTTGCTGGTCTCGCAGTTCACCCTGGCCGCCGATACCAAAAACGGGTTGCGTCCGAGTTTTTCGACTGCAGCCCCTCCGGCCTTGGGCGAGGCGCTGTTCGACTATCTATTGGGCAAAGCGAAACAGGTGCATGGCACTGTGGCATCAGGTAGATTCGGCGCGGATATGCAGGTGCACCTGGTCAATGATGGCCCGGTAACCTTCCTGTTACAGACGTGAAAGCGCTTGAAACATGTTTTTAAGGGCATTTCGGCTGAAAACAGAGGCTTTTCCCGATAAATACTTGCTTCCCCCTGATGCGTTGTAACGCGGCCTACTAGATAATCGCGCGCTACGGGGATCAGCGTTCGTTGGTCCATTTTGACTTAGGTAGAGACTTGTCCGCGGCCTGTTGGGGAATCATTTTGCCCCATGGGAGTCGGAACAATGCTCGCCAACTTGGCAAGAGTGGTCCGCAGGGTCGGTTTTTTTCCACCGTACACCGTGCTGGCACTTTAACTGGCCGTTGGTTTTTTGATCTGTTTTCGGCGAGGGTTGCTCGTGATTGTTAGTCCCTGTAATGCACCAAAATTGTCTGCCAAACGGTTTCGAAATGCTCTGGTAGCGGGCTCTGCACTGCTCTGCCTGTTCAGCGCCGGCCAGCTTTGGGCATTCAATCTGGATGACGTATCGGTCAAGGCAAAAGAGCTGGCCGGGCAAAAATACGAAGCCCCGCGCAGTAACCTGCCGAATGAATTTCGTGAGATGAAATTCGCGGATTATCAAAAAATTCGCTTCCTCACCGAAAAAGCCGAGTGGGCTAACCAGAAAACCCCATTCAAGCTGTCGTTCTATCACCAGGGCATGCACTTCGATACGCCGGTGAAAATCAACGAAATCACGGCCAACGCCGTCGAAGAGATCAAATACGACCCAAGTCGTTTCGATTTCGGCGATATGAAGTTCGATCCTAAAGCCACTGAGAAGCTGGGTTATGCCGGTTTCCGTGTGCTCTACCCGATCAACAAGGCCGACAAGCAAGACGAAATCATGACCATGCTCGGCGCGAGTTACTTCCGCGTCGTCGGCAAGGGCCACACCTATGGCTTGTCCGCTCGCGGCATGGCCATCGATACCGCCTTGCCGTCCGGCGAAGAGTTCCCGCGTTTCACCGAGTTCTGGATTCAGCAGCCGAAGCCGGGCGACAAGCACCTGGTGATCTTCGCCCTGCTGGATTCGCCGCGCGCCACCGGTGCCTATCGCCTGACCCTGCGTCCGGGCAGCGACACGGTCGTCGACGTCAAGGCCAAGATGTTCCTGCGTGACAAGGTCACCAAACTTGGCGTTGCGCCGCTGACCAGCATGTTCCTGTTCGGCGCCAACCAGCCGTCGAAAGTGCTGAACTACCGTCGCGAACTGCACGACTCCAGCGGTCTGTCGATCCATGCCGGCAACGGCGAATGGATCTGGCGCCCATTGAACAACCCGAAACACCTGGCCGTGAGCAACTTCTCGATCGAGAACCCGCGCGGTTTCGGCTTGCTGCAGCGTGGTCGTGACTTCAGCCACTACGAAGACCTTGATGACCGCTACGACAAGCGCCCAAGCGCCTGGATCGAGCCGAAAGGCGATTGGGGCAAGGGCTCCGTCGATCTGGTGGAGATTCCTACCGCTGACGAAACCAACGACAATATCGTTGCTTTCTGGAGCCCGGAAAAACTGCCAGAGCCTGGCCAGCCCCTGGACGTCGCCTATCGCATGCACTGGACCATCGACGAAGCCGCCCTGCATTCGGCGGACAGCGCCTGGGTTCAACAGACCCTGCGTTCCACGGGTGACGTGAAGCAGTCGAACCTGATTCGTCAGCCGGACGGCAGCGTGGCCTACCTGGTGGATTTCCAGGGTCCGTCCCTGCAAGACTTGCCGGAAGATGCCGAAGTGCGCAGTCAGGTGAGCGTTGGCGACAACGCGGAACTGGTCGAGAACAGCGTCCGTTACAACCCTGAAACCAAGGGCTGGCGCCTGACCCTGCGGATGAAGATCAAGGATCCGAACAAGTCCACCGAAATGCGTGCAGCACTGGTCAAGACCATCACGCCTGCCGAGACGATCAAGACCACGGCGCCAGCGTCCAGCTCTTCCGTTGCCAAGGCCGACAAGATCGCCGCCAAGCAGCAGGAGAAGAAGGACAAGGAGGCCAAGCAAGCTGAAGCGCAAGCCCAGCAAGTCAAGGACACCAAGGACAAGGACAACAAAGACGCCAAGCAGCCTGTCGCTGCCGAAGCGGCCCCTGCCACACCGGAATCGGCACCGACTGAACAAGTCCTGACCGAGACCTGGAGCTATCAGTTGCCCGCCGATGAGTAATTCACAAGTACAGCCACAAACGCTTGCCGAGTACCTGGCGCATTTGCCAATGACCGACGAGCAGCGCGCGGAACTCGCGGGCTGCAAGTCTTTCAGTGAGTTGCACGAACGTCTGTCGTCCCAGGCGTTCGACGCGCCAACCGATGCCGCCCAGGCGTCGGTCGGGCGGCGCCTGACCCTGAACACCGCCGAAGAACTGGCGGATGCGCAAATGTTGGGACTCGACGCCAGTGGTCGGGTTTGCCTCAAGGCAGCCCCACCGATCCGTCGGACCAAAGTCGTTCCGGAGCCATGGCGCACCAATATTCTGGTGCGTGGCTGGCGTCGGCTGACCGGTCGCACCAACCCGCCGCAGCCGCCGAAAGACGAGAACGTGCTGCCGGCTGCTCGCTGGCGCACCGTCGGTTCGATCCGCCGCTATATTCTGCTGGTGCTGATGCTCGGTCAGACGATCGTCGCCGGCTGGTACATGAAAGGCATCATGCCGTACCAGGGCTGGTCGTTCGTCGATCTTGAAGAAGTCCTGCACCAACCGCTTCTGCAAACCGCGGCCCAGGTGCTGCCTTACGCGTTGCAAACCAGCATCCTGATTCTGTTCGGGATTCTGTTCTGCTGGGTGTCGGCCGGTTTTTGGACCGCGCTGATGGGCTTCCTCGAGTTGATCACGGGTCGCGACAAGTACCGCATTTCCGGCGCCAGCGCCGGCAACGAGCCGATCGCCAAGGACGCACGCACCGCATTGGTGATGCCGATCTGCAACGAAGATGTGCCGCGGGTATTCGCCGGTTTGCGGGCGACCTTCGAGTCGGTTGCAGCCTCGGGTAACCTCGATCGCTTCGACTTTTTCGTGCTCAGCGACAGTAACGACGCCGATATCTGCGTCGCCGAACAGCAGGCCTGGCTGGACGTCTGCCGTGAAGCCAAGGGCTTCGGCAAGATCTTCTACCGCCGCCGTCGTCGTCGCGTAAAACGTAAAAGCGGCAACCTCGACGACTTCTGCCGTCGTTGGGGCGGTGACTACAAATACATGGTCGTGCTCGACGCCGACAGCGTAATGAGTGGCGAATGCCTGAGCAGCCTGGTGCGCCTGATGGAAGCCACGCCGGACGCCGGGATCATCCAGACCGCGCCGCGTGCGTCGGGCATGGACACCCTTTATGCGCGTATGCAGCAGTTCGCCACCCGTGTGTACGGTCCACTGTTCACCGCTGGCCTGCACTTCTGGCAGTTGGGCGAATCCCACTACTGGGGCCACAACGCGATCATCCGCATGAAGCCGTTCATCGAGCACTGCGCCCTGGCGCCGTTGCCCGGTAAAGGCGCGTTCGCCGGTGCGATTCTGTCCCACGACTTCGTTGAAGCTGCGCTGATGCGCCGTGCCGGCTGGGGCGTGTGGATTGCCTATGACTTGCCGGGCAGCTACGAAGAACTGCCGCCGAACCTGCTGGACGAACTCAAGCGTGACCGTCGCTGGTGCCATGGCAACCTGATGAACTTCCGGCTGTTCCTGGTCAAGGGCATGCACCCGGTACACCGTGCGGTGTTCCTGACAGGCGTGATGTCTTACCTGTCGGCGCCGTTGTGGTTCTTCTTCCTCGTGCTGTCGACAGCCCTGCTGGCGACCAACACGCTGATGGAGCCGCAGTACTTCCTGGAACCGCGTCAGCTCTATCCGCTTTGGCCACAATGGCACCCGGACAAGGCGATCGCGCTGTTCTCGACGACCATCGTGCTGCTGTTCCTGCCGAAGCTGCTGAGCATCATCCTGATCTGGGCCAAGGGCGCGAAAGAGTTCGGTGGCAAGTTCAAGGTGACGCTGTCGATGCTGCTGGAGATGTTGTTCTCCATGCTGCTGGCGCCGGTGCGGATGATTTTCCACACCCGTTTCGTGCTCGCCGCGTTCCTCGGCTGGGCCGCGACCTGGAACTCGCCGCAACGTGACGACGACTCCACGCCGTGGAGCGAGGCGGTCAAGCGCCACGGTCCGCAAACCGTGCTGGGCTTCTTCTGGGCGCTGCTGGTGATCTGGCTGAACCCGAGCTTCCTCTGGTGGCTGGTGCCGATTGTCGGTTCGCTGATGCTGTCGATTCCGGTGTCGGTGATCTCCAGTCGTGTCGGTCTGGGCCTGAAGTCCCGTGACGAAAGCCTGTTCCTGATTCCTGAGGAATACGCTCCGCCGCAGGCGTTGTTGGCGACTGATCAGTACACCCACGAAAACCGCTGGCATGCACTGCACGACGGCTTCGTCCGGTCGGTGGTCGATCCACAGCAGAACGCGTTGGCGTGTGCGCTGGCGACGTCTCGTCACCGTCAGGCCGAGCCGATCGAATGGCTGCGTATCGAGCGGGTTCGCCATGCGATGAAGGTCGGGCCTGAAGGGCTGACCAACAACGAGCGCGTGGCCCTGCTGAGTGATCCGGTGGCACTGGGTCGCTTGCATGAGCAGGTCTGGAGCGAAGGCCATGCCGAGTGGCTGCAGGCCTGGCGCACTTCGGTGGATGCCGATCCGCATGCGCCGCTGTTGCCGCTCAAACCGTTGAGCGTGCAGCCTCAGTTGGCATAATGAAAAACCCCGCGAAAGCGGGGTTTTTTTTGTGCTGATGATCGCTCTCGTGTTCTGCGTGGGAACGATCAAACAAATCTCCCTCAACCCCTTGTGCAAACGGCCGAGTGCGTTAGCATCCGTCCCCGAATTGGTGCGCCCGGACAACTTTCTGTTCGTATCTGCCGGTTTCCCAAAGGAAACCTGCGGTTTGCGTGCCTCACAATGCGATGGGTTTTGGGGACTTGAAGATGAAGAAGTATCTGTCGATGCTGCTGGTCGGCGTCACGGCATTGGTTGCAGTCAGCGCGGTGCAGGCCGGTGCCATCGATGACGCGGTCAAGCGCGGCACGCTGAAAGTCGGCATGGACCCGACCTACATGCCGTTCGAAATGACCAACAAGCGCGGCGAAATCATCGGCTTCGAAGTCGACATCCTCAAAGCCATGGCCAAGGCCATGGGCGTCAAGCTGGAAATGGTATCCACCGGCTACGACGGCATCATCCCGGCCCTGCTGACCGACAAGTTCGACATGATCGGCAGCGGCATGACCCTGACCCAGGAGCGCAACCTGCGCCTGAACTTCAGCGAACCCTTCATCGTGGTCGGCCAGACGCTGCTGATCCGCAAGGAGCTGGAAGGCACCATCAAGTCCTATAAAGACCTGAACACCGCCGACTACCGCATCACCTCCAAGCTCGGCACCACTGGCGAGATGGTCGCCAAAAAACTCATTTCCAAAGCCAAGTACCACGGCTACGACAACGAGCAGGAAGCGGTGCTCGACGTGGTCAACGGCAAGGCCGACGCCTTCATCTACGACGCGCCTTACAACGTCGTGGCGGTGAACAAGGTCGGCAACGGCAAACTGCTGTTCCTCGACAAGCCGTTCACCTATGAGCCTCTGGCTTTCGGCCTGAAGAAAGGCGATTACGACAGCCTCAACTTCATCAACAACTTCCTGCACCAGATTCACGAAGACGGCACCTACGATCGTATCCATGACAAGTGGTTTAAAGACACCGCCTGGCTCAAGGACATGGAGTAACACCGCCTTTGTGGTGAGGGAGCTTGCTCCCGTCCGACTGCGAAGCAGTCGTAAATCGATTGACTCGTTTTACCCGACGTTGCGCAGTGGCTGATTTCAGGGTTGCTGCGCAACCCAGCGGGAGCAAGCTCCCTCGCCACAGAGGGAGCGGGCGCCCTGATCGTTATGGATTTGCCTTTAAATGAAACAGAAAAAAGCTCAATGGCCCTGGCACGTATTAACCGTGCTGGTGCTGATCGGCCTGGCCGGCGCGCTGTATTACGCCACCTCGCTGATGTCCTACGAATGGCGCTGGAACCGTGTGCCGCAGTACTTCGCCTACCACGCCGAAGAGTCCCAGCGTGCGGCCGACATCTCCACCGTCAGCGAGCTGGTGCACAAGGGCAGCAAGGCTGAAGTCACCCTGCGTAATGATGCCGGGGATGAGCAGCACCTGACGGTTGACGACAACAGCCTGCAAGTCGCGCAAGGCGATGATGTGGCCGAAGGCGATGTGATCGGCGTGACCCGGCATTGGGCCGCCGGCCCGCTGCTATGGGGTCTCTGGACCACGTTGTGGTTGTCCCTGGTGTCTGGCGTGCTTGGCCTGCTGATCGGCCTGGCCACCGGGCTGTGCCGCCTGTCGAACAACCCGACCCTGCGCGACCTCTCGACGATCTATGTCGAGCTGGTGCGCGGTACGCCGCTGCTGGTGCAAATTTTCATTTTCTACTTCTTCATTGGCACCGTGATGAACCTCTCCCGGGAGTTCGCCGGGATCGCCGCGTTGTCGCTGTTCACCGGTGCCTACGTGGCGGAGATCATCCGCTCTGGCGTGCAGTCCATTGCCCGTGGCCAGAACGAAGCGGCGCGTTCCCTGGGTTTGAGCGGTGGCCAGTCGATGCGTCATGTGGTGCTGCCGCAAGCGTTCAAGCGCGTGCTGCCACCGCTGGCCGGGCAGTTCATCAGTCTGGTCAAGGACACCTCGCTGGTGTCGGTGATCGCGATTACCGAACTGTTGAAAAGCGGTCGTGAAGTCATCACTACCTCGTTCTCGCCGTTCGAAATCCTGTTCTGCGTGGCTGGGTTGTACCTGTTGATCAACCTGCCGCTGTCGAAAATCGCCAGTCGGCTTGAGAGGAGGCTCGCGCAAAGTGATTGAAGTCCGCGATCTGATAAAAGTCTTCGACACCCGCGGTCAGGTGGTTCGCGCGGTGGACAACGTCACCACCCAAGTGGCGAAGGGCGAAGTATTGGTGGTGATCGGCCCGTCCGGTTCCGGCAAGTCGACCTTTCTGCGCTGCCTGAATGGCCTGGAAGCGTTCGACTCCGGTTCGGTGAGCATCGACGGTCTGCAACTGGCCGACCCGAAAACCGACGTCAACGCCTACCGCCGCGAAGTCGGCATGGTGTTTCAGCATTTCAACCTGTTCCCGCACATGACCGTGCTGGAAAACCTCTGCCTGGCCCAGAAAGTCGTGCGCAAGCGCGGCAAGAAGGAGCGCGAGGCCAAGGCCATGGTGTTGCTGGAAAAGGTCGGTATCGCTCAGAAGGCCCACGAGTTTCCATCGCGCCTTTCCGGTGGTCAGCAGCAGCGCGTGGCTATAGCCCGGGCGTTGGCGATGGAGCCGAAAGTCATGCTGTTCGATGAGCCGACGTCGGCGCTCGACCCGGAAATGGTCGGTGAAGTGCTGGATGTGATGAAGACCCTGGCCGTGGAAGGCATGACCATGGTTTGCGTCACCCACGAAATGGGCTTCGCCCGGGAAGTGGCAGACCGGGTGCTGTTCTTCGATCACGGCAAATTGCTGGAAGACGCCTCACCGGCCGAGTTCTTCGATGCACCGAAGGATCCCCGTGCGCAGGCGTTTTTGCGCCAGGTTTTGTAACCGCATCGCCCAAAAAAGATCGCAGCCTTCGGCAGCTCCTACTACAGGCTGCCGAATGCTGCGATCTTTTTGCTTTGTGTGGTGTTAAACCTTGAACCTGCCCACCAGCATCTGCAAATGCGTCCCCAACCGCGCCAGCTCGACGCTGGAGGCCGCGGTTTCTTCGCTGGCGGCCGAGGTCTGCTCGGACACGTCTCGCACGTTCAGCACACTACGGTTGATCTCTTCGGCCACTGCGCTCTGTTGCTCGGCGGCAGCGGCGATCTGCTGGTTCATCGACTGGATCGCCGACACGGTACGGGTGATGCTTTCCAGCGAGCCGCCGGCGCGGCGGGTCAGTTCGACGCTGCTGTCGGTCAGGCTGCGGCTGTTGTCCATGATGGTCGCGACTTGCTGAGTGCCGGTTTGCAGGCCAACGATCAACTCTTCGATTTCTTCGGTGGACTTCTGGGTGCGTTGGGCCAGGCTGCGGACTTCGTCGGCGACTACCGCAAAGCCACGCCCGGCCTCACCGGCGCGGGCGGCTTCGATGGCGGCGTTGAGCGCCAGCAGGTTGGTTTGCTGGGCCACGGATTTGATCACGTCGAGCACGCTGCCGATCTTGTCGCTTTCGCGCTTCAGATCGCCCATGGCGGCAGTGGAGTTGCCGACTTCGAGGGCCAGGCGCTCGATCTGGGCGATGGCTTCGCCGACCACCCTGTCACCCTCGCGGGCCTGCTGGTCGGCGGCGACGGCGGCTTCGGACGCTTCCTCGGCATTGCGCGCGACTTCCTGCACGGTGGCGGTCATTTCATGCATGGCGGTGGCCACTTGATCGGTTTCAACCTTCTGGCTGTTGACCCCGGCGCTGGTCTGCTCGGTAACGGCAGACAGTTCTTCAGCGGCGCTGGCGATTTGGGTCACGCCGTCGCTGATGCCGCCGATCAGTTCTCGCAGGCCCAGGGTCATGCTTTGCATGGCGCGCTGTAGTTGGCCCAGTTCGTCCTGGCGTTCAGAAATCAGGTTGTGGCTCAGGTCGCCCGCGGCGACACGCTCGGCGACTTTGAGGGTCTGGCTCAGGGGAATGACGATCTGGCGGGTGATGGCCCAGGCGGCGAACAGACCAAAGGCCGACGCGAGGACGGTGGCCATCAGCAGCAGGTTTTTGGCATGCGCCGTATCGGCGTCACGCACGGCGGTTTGCGAGGTGGTGAGCTTTTTGCTGACGTCGAACAGAATGTCGCCCTGGGCGCTCATGCGTTTGAAGGCGGCAGCGCTGGCGACCTGGGAGTCGCGGAACTGGCTGACCGCCGCGCGATAGGCTTTGAGCGAGTCGGTCGCCTGTTGCAGGTTGGCGATGTGTTGCTCCGGCAGTTTGGACGGCAGGCTTTCGAGGTTTTTCAGGGCGTTGTCGATGGCGTCCAGCGCTGGCTGCTCGGCCTCGGGTTTGCCGCTGTAGGTGTAGCCGCGGACCTGGAAGCGCGCTTGCTGAATCAGTTTGCTCAGGTCGATCACACTGTTGAACTGGGTGACGCTGTCGCCCTGCAGCATGGATTTTTCGACTTCGGCGACGCGGGCCACGGCGTTATCGGCGGTGGCGCCCAGTTTGCTGCGAGCGTCTTCGCGAGCGGCGGTGGCCTGGGTCAGATCGGCGAAGGCGCGTTTGTACTCGCTGATGGCGGCCAGTTGCTGGTCGAGCAATGCCACGTCGTCAGGTTGTTCGATTAGCGTGCGGGCGGTTTTCAGGCCGCTATCGAGTTTGCCGATCAGCTCGTTGACGGCGCCCGGGCCTTGTTCGCCACGGCGCATGTCGTAGTCCAGGCGGGCCAGGCGCAGGTCTTTGGTCAGCTCATTGAGGCTGGAAATAAACCCGAGCGTGTCGCCACGGCTGATCACACCGCTCAGGCCGGTCCAGCCGGTGAAGGTGATCAACAAGGTTAGAAGCAGCACCAGACCGAAGCCGACACCCAGTTTGCGATTGACGCTTACGTTTCCCAGTTTTTCGGCTAGCCAACGGTACATGCTGCAACTCCCCTCGGACCATTATTCGGTTTTATGGGGACTGTATCGGCAGGCAGGCTGGAACCTGTAGGTGAGCAAACACCTGTGGCGAGGGAGCTTGCTCCCGCTCGGCTGCGAAGCAGTCGTAAAACCGGTGAATGCGGTCTTGCTGGAAAAAAGAGGTGGCCGCTTCGCGCCCAAGCGGGAGCAAGCTCCCTCGCCACAGGGTAAGTGTCTGGGTTAGAACAGCCGCGAAAGCAGCGCAGTGACGGCGGTTTCGACCCGCAGGATGCGCTCGCCGAGCTGCACCGGTTGCAGGCCGGCCTTGGCCAGCAGGTCGATTTCGTAAGGAATCCAGCCGCCTTCGGGGCCGATGGCCAGGGTCACGGGTTCGTCCAGGCCACGGGGGCAGGGCGGGTAATTGCCGGGATGACCGACCAGGCCGAGAGTGCCTTCAGTGATTGCTGGCAGGCGATCTTCGACAAAAGGTTTGAAGCGCTTCTCGATGACGACTTCCGGCAGCACGCTGTCCCGGGCTTGTTCAAGCCCCAGGATCAATTGCTCGCGAATCGCCTCAGGTTCCAGGAACGGGGTTTGCCAGAAGCTCTTCTCGACGCGATAGCTGTTTACCAGAACGATTCGTGGCACACCCATGGCAGCCACGGTCTGGAACACCCTGCGGAGCATTTTCGGGCGTGGCAGGGCCAACACCAGGGTCAGTGGCAGCTTGGCTGGTGGCGGCTGGTCGAGGGTGACGCGCAACTCGGCTTCGTCAGCGTCCAGGCGCAGCACTTCGGCGGCACCCATCAGCCCGCCGATACGCCCGACGCGCATGCTGTCACCCACTTCACAGCGGTGGACTTCCTGCATATGAGTCAACCGGCGATCGCGCAGGATCACCCGGTCGGCCGCAATGAAATCGGCCTCTTCGAGGAGCAGCAGGTTCACGCTTGGGTCGCTGGCGGCTGGTCGTTGTGATCGTCAGCCGGTTTTTCGTCCGGGTGCTCGCCGCGCTTGCTGATCAGGCCGCCGAACAGGACGCCGATCTCGAACAGCAACCACATTGGTACGGCCAACAGCGTCTGCGAGAAGATGTCCGGCGGGGTCAGGATCATGCCGACCACGAAGCAACCGATGACCACGTACGGACGGATTTTCTTCAGGTAAGCGACGTTGACCACGCCGATCCACACCAGCAGCACCACGGCCACCGGGATCTCGAACGCCACACCGAAGGCGAAGAACAGCGTCATGACGAAATCGAGGTAGCTGGTGATGTCGGTCATCATTTCCACGCCGGCCGGGGTGGCGGCGGCGAAGAACTTGAAGATCAGCGGGAACACCAGGAAATAGGCGAAGGCCATGCCGGTGTAGAACAGCAGGATGCTGGAGACCAGCAACGGCACGGCGATGCGCTTCTCATGCTTGTACAGGCCTGGCGCGATGAAACCCCAGATCTGATGCAGGATCACCGGGATTGCCAGGAACAGCGAGACCATCATGGTCAGCTTCAGCGGCGTCAGGAACGGCGACGACACGTCGGTGGCGATCATCGTCGCGCCGGCCGGCAGGTACTGGCGCAGAGGCGTGGAGACGAAGGTGTAAATCTGCTGGGTGAAGGCGAACAACCCGGCGAAGATAATGAAGATCGCCGCTACACAGCGCAGCAGACGGGTGCGCAACTCGGTGAGGTGCGAGACCAGTGGCATGTGCTGGTCGTTTTCGGGGAGATCGCTCATGGGGCTCGCGGCGGCAAAGTGGTGTCGTGAGGCGCCGGCGTTGTCGGCGCGGCGGCAGGAGCAACAGGTTCTACTGGAGCAATAACCGGTGCTGTTTCAACGGTTTTCACCGTTTCAGTCGGCGTAGTCTCGGCCGCCGGCGCATGAATCGTCGGCGTCGCCACAGGTTCCACCGGCGTTGGCTCCTGCTGGGTCGGCGTGAAAATCTTCCGCGCCTCCTGCTCCAGGGACAGAATGTGCTCGTTGTGCAGTTGCCGGCGAATCTCGTCGGCACCGATTTCACGTTCAACTTCCTGTTTGATCGCGTTGAAGCTGCGCTTCAGCCGCCCGACCCACAGGCCAGCGGTGCGCGCAGCACCCGGCAGGCGCTCGGGGCCCAGCACCAGCAGGGCGACGAGGCCGACGAGCAGCAGTTCAGAGAAGCTGATACCAAACATTAGTCAGTGCTCACGAGTCTTTGCGGATCGGCTCTTCGACTTTTTGCGCCTGCACGTCGATGGTGTGCGGCGGGTTCACAGACGTTGTGGCCTGTGGCTGGGTCGGCGGAACCGGTTGGGCCGGAGTCGCAGTCGGGTCGGCCGGTTTCTCTTCGTCGTTCATGGCCTTGCGAAAGCCCTTGATCGACTCGCCCACGTCAGTGCCGAGGTTTTTCAGTTTCTTGGTGCCGAACACCAGCACCACGACAACCAGGATGACGATCCAGTGTTTCCAGTCAAAAATGCCCATGTTGCGTTCCTCTCTAATAATTATTCAGGCGGACGGACGCGAGGCTTTCTCGGCATGTCCGGACAGACCGAAGCGACGGTCCAGTTCATCGAGCACAGCCTGTGGATGTTGCCCCAACTGGGCGAGCATGACCATGCTGTGGAACCACAGGTCGGCGGTCTCGTAGATCACATCGCTGCAGTCACCGCTGATGGCGGCATCCTTGGCGGCGATAATGGTTTCGACCGACTCTTCGCCGACTTTTTCCAGAATCTTGTTCAAGCCCTTGTGGTACAGGCTGGCGACGTACGAGCTGTCGGCGGCGGCGCCTTTGCGCTCTTCCAGCACCTGGGCCAGACGGGTCAGGGTGTCACTCATGAGTATGTCCTGCGGAGTAAATGGCGTGCGGGTCTTTGAGAACCGGGTCGACGGTTTTCCAGTCGCCGTTCTCGAAGACGCGGTAGAAGCAGCTCTGACGGCCGGTATGGCAGGCGATGTCGCCGATCTGCTCGACCATCAGGATGATCACGTCAGCGTCACAGTCCAGGCGCATCTCATGCAGGGTTTGCACGTGGCCGGACTCTTCGCCCTTGCGCCACAGCTTGCCACGGGAACGTGACCAGTAAATGGCACGGTTCTCGGCGGCGGTCAATTGCAGTGCTTCGCGGTTCATCCAGGCCATCATCAGGACGCGTCCGGTCTTGTGATCCTGGGCAATCGCGGGCACCAGGCCATCGGCGTCCCACTTGATCTCGTCCAGCCAGTTTTTCATCTTCGACTCCGACAGCGGGCTCTACTTCAATAGTTGAGGCCAATGTTCAAATTCAGCGTTCAAACAGTGTGCCAGCCGATGATCCAACTGGCTATCGGCGAACGACCAGATACAAGCCGATCGCCACCATGATTCCGGCGGGCCAATGCCCCAGTTCGTGTAACGGGCCGCCGGCGGCGAGTATCGTGCCACCCGCCAGATGAGCGGTACCGAGCAGGCGCAGGAACACGTCGTCCTTGCGCCGGTGCCACGGCGGCGGCGGGTCGTTGGCGTGGGGTTGGGACATGCGCTCGAGCAGGTCGCGGGCCATGTTGGCCAGGTGCGGGAGCTGCTCGAACTGGCTCTGCACGTTGCCCAGCAAGGCTTTGGGGCTGACGCGCTCGCGCATCCAGCGTTCGAGGAACGGCTGGGCGGTGTTCCACAGATCGAGGTCCGGGTACAGCTGACGACCCAGGCCTTCGATGTTCAACAGGGTTTTTTGCAGCAAGACCAACTGCGGCTGCACTTCCATGTTGAAGCGTCGAGCGGTCTGGAACAGGCGCATCAGCACCTGACCGAAGGAAATATCTTTTAACGGTTTTTCGAAAATCGGTTCGCACACCGTGCGGATCGCCGCTTCGAATTCGTTGAGTTTGGTTTCCGCCGGTACCCAGCCCGAGTCGATGTGCAACTGCGCGACACGCCGGTAATCACGCTTGAAGAATGCGAACAGGTTGCGCGCCAGATAGTCCTGGTCTTCCGGGGTCAGGCTGCCGACGATGCCGCAGTCGATGGCGATGTACTGCGGGCTCCAGGGCTGCACGGTGCTGACGAAAATGTTGCCGGGGTGCATGTCGGCGTGGAAGAAACTGTCGCGGAACACCTGGGTGAAGAAGATCTCCACGCCACGCTCGGCGAGCATTTTCATGTCGGTGCGCTGGTCGGCCAGGGTCGCGAGGTCGGTGACCTGAATCCCGTAGATGCGCTCCATCACCAGCACTTTCGGTCGGCACCAGTCCCAATAGACTTGCGGCACATACAGCAGCGGCGAACCGTCGAAGTTGCGCTTCAACTGGCTGGCGTTGGCGGCTTCGCGCAGCAGGTCGAGTTCGTCGTAGATGGTTTTTTCGTAATCACTGACCACGTCCACCGGGTGTAGCAGACGGGCGTCGGCCGAGAGTTTTTCCGCGGCGCGGGCAAGAATGAACAGCCATGCCAGGTCCTGGGCAATCACCGGTTTGAGGCCTGGGCGAATCACCTTGACCACCACTTCTTCACCGGTTTTCAGCTGCGCGGCATGCACCTGTGCCACCGAAGCCGAGGCCAGCGGTTCGACGTCGAAACGTGAGAAGACTTCATTGATCTTCTTGCCGAGCTGCTCTTCGATCAACCGGACCGACACTTGCGAGTCGAACGGCGGTACCCGGTCCTGCAACATCATCAGTTCATCGGCGATGTCTTCGGGCAGCAAGTCGCGGCGCGTCGAAAGGATCTGGCCGAACTTGATGAAAATCGGCCCAAGGTCCTGCAACGCCAGGCGCAATCGTGCGCCACGGCTCAGGTCCAGGGGCTTGCGCGGGAACCAGCGCCACGGCAAGGCATAGCGCAGCGCCAGCAAAAACCAGGGCAATGGCAGGGCGAACAGCAGGTCATCGAGGCGGTAGCGGATCACGACGCGCTGGATGCGCAACAAACGGCGGACGGCAAGCAGCTTCATGCGTTATCGCTTGGGTCGAGGGATCGGGAAAGGCGCTCGAAACGCGCCTCGAGACGTTCCAGATCGAGCTTGATCTGGTCCAGTTCACTGAAACGGGCTTCGGCTTCGCGCTGACCGACGAGGGTGCGCGATTCTTCGGCCAGGTATTCGCCCAGGTTCTGGTTGAGGCTGGCGAACCCTTGCTGATACCAGCGTGCGCGACTGCGCAGGTGACCGCCGACCAGTTGCGTGGCCACAGGTCCCAGCCAGCGCGAGAGTTCGTACTCCCAGTCCAGCTCCAGGTCCTGCAGGACCGTCGCCAGTTCCAGCAGCACGCCGCTGTCGCCGTCGAGCTCGACTTCCGGGCCATGCAGCACGGAAGTCTTGTCTTTGCTCGTCGCCAGTTTCAGCAGGCTTGAGGCGGGTGCGCGCAACGTGCAGTCGGCACCGGTTTCCCAGTGGGACGCCAGCATCAGACCTTCATCGCTGGGCAGGATGAACAATTGCAACGCCGGGCTGCGGCAGTCGACGGCAATCACCTTGCCACTCAAATGCGCCAGCCGCGGCAGCGCCGTGCTGTCGAGACGCAGCACCCGGTTCAGACCGAGTTCAACGCTGGCGAGCAGGCCGGCCAGCAACATCAGGGTTTGATGCCACGGTGCAGGGCGACGATGCCTGCGGTCATGTTGTGGTAGGTCACGCGGTCGAAACCGGCCTCGACCATCATCGACTTCAGGGTTTCCTGATTCGGGTGCATGCGGATCGATTCGGCCAGGTAGCGATAGCTTTCCGAATCATTGGTGATCAGCTTGCCCATCAACGGCATGAAGGCGAACGAATAGGCATCGTAGGCTTTGGACATCAGTGCGTTGGTGGGTTTGGAGAACTCCAGCACCAGCAGGCGACCGCCGGGCTTGAGCACGCGCAGCATCGAGCGCAGGGCGTCTTCTTTATGCGTCACGTTGCGCAGGCCGAAAGCGATGGTCACGCAGTCGAAGTGGTTGTCCGGGAACGGCAGCTTTTCAGCGTCGGCCTGGACGAATTCGACGTTGCCGGACACACCCAGATCCAGCAGGCGGTCACGACCGACCTTGAGCATGGATTCGTTGATGTCGGCCAACACTACCTGACCAGTCGGTCCCACAAGATGCGAAAACTTTTTGGTCAGGTCGCCAGTGCCGCCGGCGATGTCCAGCACGCGGTTACCGGCACGCACGCCCGACAGTTCGATCGCGAAACGCTTCCATAGACGGTGCATGCCGCCCGACAGGAGGTCGTTCATCAAGTCGTACTTGGCGGCTACCGAGTGGAAAACCTCAGCGACTTTTTCCGCTTTCTGGCTTTCCGGAACGTTTTTGAAGCCGAAGTGAGTGGTGGGTTCGGCATCGCTGCCTTTGCGCTGATCAGTCATATCGCTGTCACCAAAATAGAATGCGGGACATTCTAATCCCGGTGGCCTGCTTTGTCTTGGCAAGGCTGAAGGTAAGATATAGAGAAACTGGGACGTTTTGACGCAGTAACGGTCAAGATGCTTCAGGAAGTGTCCATAAAGCAGGAGTCATTCGATGGCCCATATTAGTGTTGAGCGTGCCCATGGCCTGGGTAAGGAAGCGGCCCGCGAGAAGGCCGACAAGTTGGCGCAGAAACTGTCCGATCAATATGGCCTGGAGCCGCAGTGGTCCGGTGACACCCTGAACCTCAAGCGCTCCGGTGTGAAAGGCGCGGTACATGTGGGCGAGGACTCGATCAGGGTCGATGTCGAACTGGGGCTGTTGATGTCCGCCATGAGCGGCACCATCAAATCGGAAATCGAAAGGGCCCTCGACAAAGCCCTCGCGTGATTCCCCAAAGATCGCAGCCTTCGACAGCGCCTGCATTGAAATGTGTACATCTGCAGGCGCTGCCGAAGGCTGCGATCTTTTCCCGGAGGCACCACCGATTTGTGTCATTTGTTAGGGTGCCGTTTCTAATTTTTCTCCCTACTTTGTGCCTGAGCCCGACACTTTCGCGGGCAGTTCCTCAACCCTTCTGCGCGTGAGGTGGACCATGGCCAAAGTTATTTTGAAGAAAAAAGTCGACGTTGAGACCAACACTCTGAACGACGTCAAATCGTATGCCCGCAAGATCTGGCTGGCGGGCCTGGGTGCCTACACCAAGGTCGGTCAAGAGGGTAGCGAGTACGTTCAAGAGTTGATCAAGGCTGGTCAAGCTGTTGAAAAGAAAGGCAAAAAAGTAGTTGCTGAGAAACTTGAAGCGGCTAATGCCGAGATCGATGAAGCCAAGAGTGAAGTGAGTACTTTCAAAGGCAAAGTCGAACTTCAACTCGACAAAGTCGAGAAGGCTTTCGATACGCGTATCGCAAGTGCCTTGAATCGTATCGGCATTCCGTCTAAACATGACGTGGAGACACTCTCTGCTAAGCTCGATGAGCTGACAGCATTGCTCGAACGTGTCGCGCGTAAATCTTAAGGAGAACGGGATGGCTGGCAAAAAGAATACTGAAAAAGAAGGCAGCTCGTGGATCGGGAAGGTCGAAGACTACTCCCGCAAGATCTGGCTGGCTGGTTTAGGCGTGTACTCGAAGATTGATACTGACGGCAGCAAACTCTTCGATGCATTGGTTAAGGACGGCGAGAAAGCCGAGAAGCTCACCAAGAGCGCTGTCGGCAAGACTGTCGATGCTGCCAAGGACTCCGCTTCGTCGGCCAAGTCGCGCATCAGCGGCGTGAAAGATCGCGCACTGGGCAAGTGGGATGAGCTGGAAGGGGCTTTCGACAAGCGCCTGAACAGCGCCATTTCGCGTCTGGGTGTACCGAGCCGCAATGAGGTCAAGGCACTGCACAGCAAGGTCGATACCCTGACCAAGCAAATCGAAAAACTCACCGGTGCCAAGGTTGCGCCTGTTGCGGCGAAAACCGCGGCGGCCAAACCGGCAGCTAAAAGCGCTGCCAAACCATTGGCCAAGGCCGCAGCGAAACCTGCCGCCAAGCCGGCAGCCAAAACTGCTGCTGCGAAACCTGCAGCCAAAGCGGCCGCTAAACCCGCTGCAAAAGCTGCTGCAAAACCAGCCGCTAAACCAGCGGCCAAACCTGCAGCTAAAACCGCAGCGGCCAAACCCGCTGCGGCGAAGAAGCCAGCAGTGAAGAAACCAGCCGCCCCGAAAGCGGCCGCTCCGAAACCAGCAGTGGCTGCCGCCAAACCGGCAACCCCGGTCAGTCCGGCGAACTCCGCCGCTGCACCGACCCCTGCTGTAACCCCGACTATCGCACCGACTCCATCGGCGCCAACCAGTCAGTCCTGATTTCCAGGACGCAAAAAAACGCCCGGCCTGTAAAGGTCGGGCGTTTTTGTTTGTGCATGGATGCCAGAAACCATCGAAGACCCACCGGGTCAGTCGTGCTCTTCGAGGTACTGCAACGCCAACCGCTCGGTCGCGACTTTGACCGGCGGCAACAAGTGCGGGGCCACCAGCATCATGATCTGATACACCACCAGTCGTACTTCACCTTCACGGTCGAGAATCCGCTGATAGTCCAGCGAGAACAGCAATGTCATGGTGATTTGTTCCACCAGTTGCCCCAGCGCCTGGGTGTCGCTGACCAACTGCCCCTGAGCCTTCAACTGCGCCAGCAATGAAGCCAGTGTGCGCTTCAACGCATTGAGCAAGTTGCGTATCCCCTTGGCCAGTTTCGGTAGGCGGCCGGCAAGGTTCGACAAGTCCTGGAACAGAAACCGGTATTGGGCCAGGCGTTCGACGATCAGGTGCAGGAACAGCCAGTAATCTTCGGGTGCCAATTCCACATCGGACGGTGGATCGAGCAAGGGCGTCAGTTCGGTCTGGAAGCGTTCGAACAGCCCCAGTATCAGCGGCTCCTTGCCGTGGAAGTGGTAATAGAGGTTGCCCGGGCTGATGCCCATTTCGTTGGCCACTTCCATGGTGGAAACGTTCGGTTCGCCCTTCTGATTGAACAACTGCAGGGCACATTCGAGAATCCGGTCGCGGGTTTTCATCCAGTCTTCTTAATGTCGAGTCAGGCCACGGCCATTGGCGGCCGTGGATCATTGAACGTCAGCGCACGCGCACGTAAGTACCGGGTGCCGCCTCCATCGGTGGATAGTTCTGGTTGCCAAGGGTCATCAGGGTTTCGTGTTGAGTGCCGGAGCGTTCCTGAATCCAGCTCAGCCATTGTGTCCACCAACTGCCGTCGACGCGTTTGGCGTCGTAATACCAGGCCCGCGGGTCGCTGCTCAGTTTCGGGTTCTCGACGTAGTTGGCTTTCGAGTTGTGCGGCGGGTTGAGAATGCTCTGCACATGACCGCTGCTCGACAGCACGAAGCGCCGCTCGCCACCCAGCAGCAAGGTCGAGCGATACACCGCATCCCACGGGGTGATGTGATCGTTCATGCCGGCCACGCTGAAACTGTCGACGGTGACTTTTTGCAGGTCGATCGGAGTGCCGCACACTTCCAGCCCGCCCGGATGACTCAGCGGGTTGTGCTTGAAGAAGTCCAGCAGGTCGCCATGAAACGCTGCCGGCAGGCGCGTGTTGTCATTGTTCCAGTAGAGGATGTCGAACGCCGGTGGCTCCTTGCCCAGCAGGTAGTTATTGACGAAGTAATTCCAGATCAAATCGTTGGGGCGCATCCAGGCAAAAACCCTGGCCATGTCGCGACCTTCCAGAACGCCCTTCTGATATGAGCGGCGCTTGGCCGCTTCCAGCGTTTGTTCGTCGACGAAGAGGGTGGCCGGGCTTTCTATCTGACTGTCGAGCAGGCTCACCAGATAGGTCGCGCTGGACACCCGCCGCAGCTGCCGCTTGGCCTGCAAGTGCCCTTGCAGCGCGGCGATGGTCAGCCCGCCGGCGCAGGCACCCATCAGGTTGACATCGCGGGAACCGGTGATCGCCCGGCACACATTCATCGCTTCTTCGGTGGCTTCGACGTAAGACGACAGCCCCCATTCGCGGTGACGCACATCAGGATTGCGCCAGCTGATCACGAAGGTCTGCAAGCCGTTTTTAAGGGCGAACTGGACGAAGCTGTTACTGGGGCTCAAGTCGAAAATGTAGAACTTGTTGATCTGTGGCGGCACGATCAGCAACGGCTTGGAATACTGTTTCTCGCTCATCGGCTTGTACTGGATCAGTTCCAGCAGCTCATTGCGAAACACCACGGAGCCGGTGGTGGTGGCGACTGTCTTGCCTACCTCGAATGCTTGTTTGGTGACCTGTCTGGGCAAGCCGTCGTTGTGCAGCAGATCGTCAAGCAAATGGCCGATACCCCGCACCAGGCTGTGACCGCCAGAGTTGAAGATCTCCTTGACCGCCAGCGGATTGAGCAGGGTGTTGGATGGCGCCACGGCGTCGTTGATCAAGGCAAACGCAAAGTGGGCGCGGGCGCGATCGTCCGGGCTCAGGTTGCTCTCGTCGATCCAGTTTTTGACCTCCTTCTGCCAACTCAGGTAGGCCTGCAAGCTGCGGCGATAAAAAGGGTTGAGGCTCCACGCCGGGTCGGCAAAGCGACTGTCTTGCGGATTGATCGGGTGCAGGGTCTCACCCAACAGCACGCGGCCAAGCTGGCCGCCCAGCTTCAAGGCATGCCGGGCCGTGTACACCGGGTTGCGCAGGCCATGGGTGGCCAGGCTGCGCAAGGTTGAAAGCAAGTCCCGGCCGCGCAGACCGGTAACCGCACTCTGTGCGTTGATGAATGCAGCGGGAGTGGGCAAGGAGCCCTTCGCTGGTTTGTCGCGCATGAGTCAACACTCCTTCGTCATCAGGCCAAAAACAAACTCACCGAACAAATCACCATAGACGTTGTTGCGGATTGTTGCGCGGTACGACGTCCTGTCGACGCTCTTTTCCTGAACCAAATCCGGGGCAGGTCAACTGCCCGATGGCGCCGGATGCGGATGCATCACTGCGCGCTGACGTTCCTCTTCGAGAAACTTCATGATGATCGGTGCCACCGCTTCGGCCCGGGTAATCAAGAACAGATGCCCGTCGTCGATGATGTGCAATTGGGCATTGGGAATTCGCCAGGCCAGCATGCGCATATTGATCAGCGGGATCAGAGGGTCATCGTCGCCGGCCAGCACCAGGGTCGGTTGATGGATCTTGTGCAGCCAGTGAATGCTGGTCCAGCCGAACCCGGCGAACAGCTGCCAGTAGTAGCCCAGTTTGCCTGCCGAGCGAACCCGCGCGGCGTGACTGGCCGCCAGGGTCGGATCGCGACGGAACGAGCCGCCATAGATCATCGGCGCGATGCGAATCACATGGGACGGCTGGATGTAGCGTCGTGGGCTGGCCATCATCCACAGCACTTTCGGTTTGCCCGGCACCATCACTGTGCCGGCCGCCGTGGCTGCCAGCACCAGCTTCTTGCAGCGCTCGGGATAGTCATAGGCAAATTGCTGCGCCAGGGCGCCACCCCATGACACGCCGATCACATTGACCTGCCCGTAATCGAGATAGTCGAGCATTCGTGCCGTCAGTTTCGCCAGGCCCGAGAAGCGATACGGCCGGTGGGGGGTCGATGAGCCGCCGACACCGGGGACGTCGAAGGCGATGACTTCCAGGTCCGGATCCAGCGCCTGGACGAACGGAAATATCAGCTCCAGGTTGGCGCCGATGCCATTGAAAACCAGCAAGGGCGTCAAGTGAGGCTTGCCGGGGCGTACCGCGGTGCGGAGGGTCTGCCCATCCAGGTTGACGGTACGAAATACGAACGGTTGCGGCATGCACGAAGCCCTGTAGGTTTTAAACGCTGCTCGGGCCATCCCGGGCCGTCGCAGAATGTTCGAGGCTGGCCTCGAGGCTGATTGATGACAATCGCGGCACCTCCCAGTGCCGCGGACTGCGAGTTGTTTGAAGCTCAACGTTCGTGCACATACGTGCCTGGCGACGCTTCACCCGCGGGATAGGCCTTGTTGCCAAGGTTGGCGGGGGACTTTTTCAGTTTGCCCGAGCGTTCGGCCTGCCACGCCTGCCAATGCAGCCACCAGGAGTCGGTGTGCTTGGTGGAGTTTTCCATCCAGTCCTCGGCTTTGACCGGCATGTCGGTGCTGGTCATGTAGCGTGCTTTCGGGTTGCCGGGCGGGTTCAGAATGCTCTGGATATGTCCGCTGCTGGACAGCACGAACTCGACCTTGCCGCCGAACAGTTGTGCCGACTTGTAGCAGGACTTCCACGGGGTGATGTGGTCGTTGGTGCCGGCCAGGGAAAAGATGTCGGCAGTGACCTGTTTCAGGTCAATCGGCGTGCCGCACACTTCCAGTGCGTCAGGGCGGACCAGTGGATTGTTTTTGAACATCTCGATCAGGTCGCCATGGAAAGCGGCCGGCAGGCGAGTGGTGTCGTTGTTCCAGAACAGAATGTCGAACACCGGTGGCTCGTTGCCCAACAGGTAGTTGTTGACCCAGTAGTTCCAGATCAAGTCGTTGGGGCGCATCCAGGCGAAGACTTTCGCCATGTCGCGGCCTTCCAGCACACCGGCCTGGTAGGAATGGCGCTTGGCGGCTTCGAGGGTCTGCTCGTCGACGAACAGGGCCACGTCGCTGTCGAGGGTGGTGTCGAGCACGCTGACCAGCAGTGTCAGGGCGTTTACTTTCTTTTCGCCGATCGCTGCGTAATGACCCAGCAGGGCGGTGCAGGTAATGCCGCCGGAGCAGGCACCGAGCATGTTCACGTCTTTGCTGCCGGTGATCGCGGTGACTACATCGACCGCTTCCTTGAGCGCTTCGATGTAGGTCGACAGACCCCACTCGCGTTGTTCCTTGGTCGGGTTGCGCCAGCTGACGATGAACGTCTGCACGTTGTTGCGCAGGCAGAAGCGCGCCAGGCTCTTGTCCGGGCTCAGGTCGAAAACATAGAACTTGTTGATTTGCGGCGGCACCACCAGCAGTGGGCGTTCATGCACCTGCTCGGTGATCGGCTTGTACTGGATCAGTTCCAGCACGTCGTTGCGAAAGACCACTGCGCCTTCGGTCACGCCTAGGCTCTTGCCGACTTCGAACGCGCCCATGTTGACCTGGCTCGGCATCCCGCCATTGTGGATCAGATCCTTGGCCAGATGGGAGAGGCCGTCGAGCAGGCTTTTGCCGCCGGTTTCGAAGAAGCGTTTGACCGCCGCCGGGTTGGCCGCCGTGTTGGTCGGGGCCATGGCTTCGGTCATGAGGTTGATCACGAAATGCCCGCGAGCGACGTCCTTGGGCGAGAGATTGCTCTTATCGATCCAGGTGTGGAGCTCCTTGCGCCACGCCAGATAAGTTTGCAAATAACGTTTGTAGAGAGGGTTTTGACTCCAGGCCGGGTCGAGGAAACGGCGGTCGTCGCTTTGCGGTTGAAGCTCGGATTTTCCGAACAGCACGTTCTTGAGTTCGATGCCGAAATGGGCGACGTGCCTGGCACTGTGGATGGGTTGTCTGATGGCCTGGGTCAGCACCATTCGAGCGGAACCCAGTAGATCCTTTCTACGCAGCCCAACAACAGGATTCAGTCCCAAGGTATTTTCTGAAGCCTGGAATTTCAGGTCATCGTTTTGCTTGTTACTCATCTACGACGCTCCATTGTCCTGAGGCGAGTACCTGAGCCCAGCTGTGTAGTCACACAATGCGCCAGGTACTACTGCTCGGGTGACCGTTGATTGCATAGCTGCTTTTCAGTTCAGAGAGCACTGCACGGAACTTGCCAGCTCCATTGGTTACCCGAGTTTAATTTTTTTCGCAAGCGGGCCAATCGTTGACCCGGCAGCCAAGCATTCAAACAGATGGAATTAGAAAATGCCCTCTAAATACCTAGAGGCCTGACTTAGAGCATCAGCTTGACGACCGACTCGTTCGGATCACGGGTCTTTCCAGCCGCTTTGAGTTCGGCAAGATAATCGTTCCACAGATCCTCTTGGCGCACCGCCAACTGGTACAGATATTCCCAAGTGAACAGGCCGCTGTCGTGGCCGTCGTCGAAGGTCAATTTCAGTGCGTACTGACCGGCTGGTTCGACCTTGCTCAGGCCTACGCCGATCTTGCCAAATTGCAGGATAGGTTTGCCGTGGCCCTGGACCTCGGCGGAAGGAGAGTGCACGCGAAGGAATTCTGCGGGCAGGTGATACTCCTCGCCGGACGCATATTTGAGCGTCAGGGTTTTCGAGGCTTTGTGCAGTTTGATGTCGGTGGGGAGTTGGGTCGTCATGGGGCCGATCTTCCGTTTGTATGAAGGCCCTGTGTCGGCGGGTGACCTGTGGCGAGGGAGCTTGCTCCCGCTCGGCTGCGTAGCAGTCGTAAATCCGGCGAATGAGGTCTTGTAGATAAACCGCATTCACCGACTTTGGGGCCGCTTCGCGACCCAGCGGGAGCAAGCTCCCTCGCCACAGAAGCCCGCTCACACAGAATGAGACCTACAGGATATAACGGGACAGGTCTTCGTTCTGCGCCAATTCGCCCAAGTGGCTGTTGACGTAATCGGCATCGATCAGGATCGCCTTTTCGTCATGGGTGCTGGCCAGATCGCCGGCGCTGAACGACACCTCTTCAAGCAGACGCTCCAGCAAGGTGTGCAGGCGACGTGCGCCGATGTTCTCGGTCTTCTCGTTGACCTGCCAGGCAATCTCGGCAATACGCTTGATGCCGTCCGGCTGGAACTCGATGAGCAGCCCTTCGGTTTTCAGCAGCGCGCAATACTGCTCGGTGAGCGATGCATGCGGCTCACTGAGGATGCGCTCGAAATCTTCCGGGCTCAGGGCCTTGAGTTCGACCCGAATCGGCAGGCGACCTTGCAGCTCCGGCACCAGATCGCTCGGCTTGCTCAGGTGGAACGCACCGGAGGCGATGAACAGGATGTGGTCGGTCTTGACCATACCCAGTTTGGTGTTGACGGTGCAGCCTTCGATCAGCGGCAGCAAATCGCGCTGTACGCCTTCACGGGATACGTCGACGCCACCGGTATTGCCGCGCTTGGCGACCTTGTCGATTTCGTCGATGAACACGATGCCGTGTTGTTCGACAGCTTCCAGCGCCTTGGCCTTCAACTCTTCTTCGTTGACCAGGCGACCGGCTTCTTCGTCGCGAACCAGTTTCAGCGCTTCCTTGACCTTGAGCTTGCGGCTCTTGCGCTTGCCCTTGCCCATGTTGGCGAACAGGCTCTGCAACTGGTTGGTCATTTCTTCCATGCCCGGTGGCGCGGAGATATCGACGCCGGTGATTTCGGCGACTTCGATTTCGATCTCCTTGTCGTCCAGCTGACCTTCACGCAGGCGTTTGCGGAACAGCTGGCGGGTGTTGGAGTCCTGGGCCGGGGCGGCGTCTTCGTTGCTGAAGCCCATGCGTGCCGGAGGCAGCAACGCGTCGAGGATGCGCTCTTCGGCAGCGTCTTCGGCGCGGTGGCGAACCTTGGTCATTTCCTGTTCGCGCAGCAGCTTGATCGCCGCGTCGGCCAGATCACGAATGATCGATTCGACGTCACGGCCGACATAGCCCACTTCGGTGAATTTTGTTGCTTCGACTTTGATGAACGGCGCGTTGGCGAGTTTGGCCAGGCGACGGGCGATCTCGGTTTTACCGACGCCAGTCGGGCCGATCATCAGGATGTTCTTGGGGGTGACTTCGACGCGCAGCTCTTCGGGCAGCTGCATCCGGCGCCAGCGGTTGCGCAAGGCAATGGCGACGGCGCGTTTGGCATCGTCCTGGCCGATGATATGGCGATTGAGTTCGTGGACGATTTCACGGGGGGTCATGGGCATAGTAATTGGCGGTCCTCAAGCAAAAGTAAGCCGTGGCGCTAGGCCAAGACAGGCTTACTCAGCGAGATCCTGCTCCTCGATGGTGATGTTGTGGTTGGTGAACACGCAGATGTCGCCAGCGATGCCCAAAGCGGTTTCGACGATTTCCCGGGCCGACAGGTCGGTCTTTTTCAACAGCGCGCTGGCCGCAGCCTGGGCGTAGCCGCCGCCGGAACCCATGGCGATCAGGCCTTCTTCAGGCTCAACCACGTCACCGTTGCCGGTGATGATCAGGGAGGCATCCTTGTTGGCGACCGCGAGCATGGCTTCGAGGCGGCTGAGGGAGCGGTCGGTGCGCCATTCTTTGGCGAGCTCGACAGCAGCGCGAACCAGGTGGCCCTGATGTTTTTCGAGTTGGCCTTCGAAACGTTCGAAGAGGGTGAAGGCGTCAGCGGTAGCCCCGGCAAAACCGGCGATAACCTGACCGTGGTACAGGCGGCGAACTTTCTTCGCGTTGCCTTTCATCACGGTATTGCCGAGCGAAACCTGGCCGTCGCCGCCCATGACGACTTTGCCGTGGCGGCGAACTGAAACGATGGTGGTCAAGGGAGAGTCTCCACGCAGCGGGGCGAAAATGCCTTATGCCAACTCATATGGGGGTGGTGGAGCGTTTTTCAACTGTAGGACGCGGCGGGGGACGAGCGGTGTGTCATTTGCGAAGGCGGGTGCAAGTGAATCCCTGTGGCGAGGGAGCTTGTCGGATTGCCGCACCGTCCCGTTCGGCTGCGAAGCAGTCGTAAATCCGGGCATCGCGGTTTGTCTGGCATACCGCGATGGCCGGATTGGGAGTGCTTCGCACTCCAGCGGGAGCAAGCTCCCTCGCCACAAAAGCAGATTGCTTCTGGCTGTAAAGTGGGATCAGCGGCTCTGGCGTTGTTGTAACAACAGGTTACTGAAGCCGCTGCCCGCCAGTTGCTTCTGGGCGGTGGTCAGTTGTTCGCGGTTGCTGAACGGGCCGACCAGTACCCGGTACCAGGTCTCGTCCTTCACCGTGCCGGATTCAACCGCCACGGCCTGACCCAACAGGATAATCTGCGCCCGAACCTTGTCGGCATCGGCTTGCTTGCGGAACGAACCGGCCTGCAGGAAGAACTTGGTCACCGGCGCCGCTTTTGCCACCGGTGGCGCTGGCGGCGGGGTGATGCCGGCCAATGCCGCTTGAGCCCGGGCAGTGTCGATCTTCGCCGCTTCCGCAGGCGTCACTGGCGTGGTCGGTACGGCCGGCACTTGTGGTGTCGGCAGGGTTTTCTCCGGCACCGCATCCGGCGGCACGATCACTTCCGATTCCGGCAGCAAGGTGTAGAAGTCGTACTTCGGCTTCACCGGTTGCGTCGGGCTCGGCGGGGTCTTGTTGGCCTCGGCGATCTTGGTGGCTTTCTGCTGCTGCTCGACCTTCTCGCGCTTGACGCTGTCACTGCCCTTGCCTGGCTCCAGCTTCATCAGGAACACAATGAACGCGCCGACCGTCAGGCCGATGGCCATCCACAGCCAGCCCGGGATCGGTTGCTTTGCAGGAGCTTGGTAACGGCTGGCGCCACGCTTGGGTGCAGGTTTTTTCTTGGCAGCCAACTTACATACGCTCCAGAGTTTCCAGACCCAAGAGTTCCAGGCCTTGCTTGAGAGTGCGGCCGGTCAGTGCGGCAAGGCGCAGACGGCTCTGCATTTGCGCCGGGGTGTCGGCGCTGAGGATCGGGCAGTTCTCGTAGAAACTGGAGAACAGGCCGGCAACATCGTACAGGTAGGTGCAGAGAATGTGCGGCGTGCCTTTGTCGGACACGTTATTCAGGATTTCGCCGAACTGCGCCAGTTTCGCCGCCAGCTCATGTTCGTGCGGCGCTTCGAGGACGATTTGCCCTTCGACTTCGCTGAAGTCCTTGCCAAGCTTGCGGAATACGCCGGCCACTCGGGTGTAGGCGTACAGCAGGTACGGTGCGGTGTTGCCTTCGAAGTTCAGCATCAGGTCGAAGTTGAAGCTGTAGTCGCTGGTGCGGTGCTTGGACAGGTCGGCGTACTTCACCGCGCCAATGCCCACGACCTTGGCGATGTTGCGCAGCTCGTCTTCGGCCAACTCCGGGTTCTTCTCCTTCACCAGCGTGTAGGCGCGTTCCTGGGCTTCGGTCAGCAGGTCGATCAGCTTCACGGTGCCGCCGTCACGGGTCTTGAACGGACGGCCGTCGGCGCCGTTCATGGTGCCGAAGCCCATGTGTTCCATATCCATCGGATGGGTCACGAAGCCGGCCAGGCGCGCGACCTGGAACACTTGCTGGAAGTGCAGGGCCTGGCGCTGGTCGACGAAGTACAGCGCGCGATCGGCTTTCAGCACGCCGCTGCGGTAGCGCACGGCCGCCAGGTCGGTGGTGGCGTAGAGGTAGCCGCCGTCGGCCTTGACGATGATCACCGGCAGCGGATCGCCATCGGCGGTCTTGAATTCGTCGAGGAACACGCATTGAGCACCGTTGCTCTCGACCAGCATGCCTTTGGCCTTGAGGTCGTTGACCACGTTGATCAGGTCGTCGTTGTAGGCGCTTTCACCCATCACGTCGGCCATGGTCAGCTTGACGTTCAGCAGTTCGTAGATTTTCTGGCAGTGGGACAGCGAGATGTCCTTGAACTTGGTCCACAGGGCCAGGCAGTCCGGGTCGCCGGCTTGCAGCTTGACCACCAGGCCACGGGCGCGGTCGGCGAACTCTTCGGACTCGTCGAAGCGCTGCTTGGCGGCGCGGTAGAAGTTTTCCAGGTCCGACAGCTCGTCGCTGGTGATCGGGTTTTCCTGCAGATAAGCCATCAGCATGCCGAACTGGGTGCCCCAGTCGCCGACATGGTTCTGACGGATCACGGTGTCGCCGAGGAACTCCAGCACCCGGGCCACGCCGTCGCCGATGATGGTCGAGCGCAAGTGGCCGACGTGCATCTCTTTGGCCAGGTTCGGGGCCGACAGGTCAACCACGGTGCGCTGCACCGTGCCGGCCTTGCGTACGCCGATGTGGTCGTCGGCCAGGGCCGCGTCCAGACGAGTCGCCAGGGCTTGAGTGTTCTGGAAGAAGTTCAGAAAACCTGGGCCGGCGATTTCGGCTTTGGAGACGTTTTCGTCAGCCGGCAGCGCGGCGATGATTTTCTCGGCCAGGTCACGGGGCTTCATGCCGGCCGGTTTGGCCAGCATCATCGCGATGTTGCTGGCGAAGTCGCCGTGAGTCTTGTCACGGGAGTTTTCCACCTGGATCGCCGGCGACAGGCCTTCAGGCAACACACCTTCGTTGACGAGTTGGGTGATGGCTTGTTGGATCAGCTGGCGAATGGTGTCTTTCATGGTCTTCTCTTTCGACCGCAGGCGCGGCGGCGCTTCGATGCGCTGGTGGAAAAACTGGGCATTATCCGTTGCGAAGACGGGCTTGCCAACTATAGCGGGCAGGTTATGGATATGTGGTGACAAAAGCGGCCGCCTTCGCGGGCAAGCCTCGCTCCTGCAGAGGCGGTGTGCGGATCAGCAAGATCCGTTGTAGGAGCGAGGTTTGCCCGCGATGGCGATTTTGAAATCAATACAAATCGACCGGATCGACATCCAAAGACCAACGCACCGCCCGCCCACTGGGCATCTGCTCCAAAACCAGCAACCAACTGCTCAACAATCGATGCAGCGGCGCCCGGGCCGTGGCTTGCAGCAACAACTGCGCGCGATAGCGCCCGGCCCGGCGCTCCATCGGTGCCGGAACCGGCCCCAGCAACTCGATGCCGGTCAGATGCTGTTCGGCCAGCAGTCGTTCGGCCTCGCTGCACGCTTCATCGAGGAACCCTTCGGCCTGCCCCGGTTTGTGCGCTTCGGCCCGCAGCAGCGCGAGATGCGCAAATGGCGGCAACCCGGCGGAGCGGCGTTCGCTCAATGCCTGTTCGGCAAAGGCGAAATAGCCCTGCTCGGTCAGTTGCACCAGCAGCGGGTGGTCCGCCAGGTGCGTCTGGATGATCACTTTGCCCGGCTCTTCGGCGCGGCCCGCGCGTCCGGCGACCTGGACGATCAACTGCGCCATGCGCTCGCTGGCGCGGAAGTCACCGGAGAACAACCCGCCGTCGGCATCGAGAATCGACACCAGTGTCACCCGAGGAAAGTGGTGCCCTTTGGCAAGCATCTGTGTGCCGACCAGAATGCACGGCTGGCCTTTCTGGATGGTCGCGAACAACTGATTCATCGCGTCTTTGCGTGAAGTACTGTCGCGGTCGACCCGCAGCACCGGGACGTCCGGAAATAGAATCCCCAAGCGTTCCTCGGCACGCTCGGTGCCGGCGCCCACGGGCCGCAAATCGACCTTGCCGCACTTTGGGCAATGCCGAGGCACGCGTTCGACGTAGCCACAATGGTGGCAACGCAATTCGCCCGAGCGCTGGTGCACGGTCATTCGCGCGTCGCAGCGCTGGCATTCGGACATCCAGCCGCAATCGTGGCAGAGCAGCGTCGGGGCGAACCCTCGGCGGTTGAGGAACACCAGCACCTGCTGGCCGGCGGCGAGGGTTTGACCGATGGCTTGCTGCATCGGTCCGGAAATGCCGCTGTCCAGTGGGCGACTTTTTACGTCCAGGCGCAGGAAGCGCGGTTGCTTGGCACCACCGGCGCGCTCATTCAGGCGCAGCAGGCCGTAACGACCGGTGTAGGCGTTTTGCAGGCTTTCCAGCGAAGGCGTGGCGGAGCCGAGGACAATCGGGATGTTTTCCTGCCGGGCGCGAACCAGTGCCAGGTCGCGGGCGTGGTAGCGCAGGCCTTCCTGCTGTTTATAGGAGCCGTCGTGCTCTTCATCGATGATGATCAGGCCGGGGTTCTTCATTGGCGTGAACAGCGCCGAACGGGTGCCGATAATAATGTCGGCTTCGCCATCCCGCGCGGCCAGCCAGGCGTCCAGGCGCTCGCGGTCGTTGACCGCGGAGTGGATCAGTGCGATGCGTGCATTGAAGCGCTGTTCGAAGCGCGCCAGGGTTTGCGGGCCGAGGTTGATCTCCGGGATCAGCACCAGGGCTTGCTTGCCGGCCTCAAGGGTTTCGCGGATCAGCTGCAAATACACTTCGGTCTTGCCGCTGCCGGTGACGCCGGCCAGCAGGAACGCGTGATAACTGTCGAACCCGGCGCGAATCGCTTCATAAGCGGCGCGCTGCTCCGGGTTGAGCGGCAATTCCGGTTGTGCCAGCCAGTGTTCGTGGCGAGCGCCGGGCGCGTGCCTGCGGATGTCTACCTGCACCAGATCCTTGGCCAGCAACAGGTCGAGGCTGTCCTTGCTCAGCATCAGTTTGCTCAGCAACTGATGGGCGACGCCGTGGGGATGTTGCGCCAGGGTCGCCAGGGCTTCACGCTGTCGCGGCGCGCGGGCGATGCGCGGGTCATCGAGGCTGGCACCAGGCGCGGCGGACCAGAACCGCTCCTGACGGGCTTCGGCCAGTTCACCCTGGCGCAGCAACACCGGCAGCGCCCAGCTCAACGTGTCGCCGAGGCTGTGCTGGTAATACTGGGACGTCCACAGGCACAGCTTGAACAGCGCGGGCGGCAGCGGCGGTACGGCATCGAGCAGCGCCAGCGCCGGTTTGAGCTTTTCCGTCGGGACCTCGCTGTGGTCGGTGATCTCCACCAGAATCCCGATCATCTCCCGTCGACCGAACGGCACCCGCAAGCGCATGCCCGGGTGTAACTGGGCGCGCAGGACTCCGGCCGGCGCGCGATAGTCGAACAGGCGGCGCAGGGGCGAAGGCAGGGCGAGGCGCAGAATGGCGTTGGGCACGCGATTGTTTTCTCGATAGGGGAGCGATGACGAAGGCCGGGAGCCTAGCAGACGGTCGGTTTCAGTGACAGCTTGCGTGATCGGCATTGTCTGGTAGAATCCGCGGCCTAATTACGTGCGGTATTCAACAATAGTGTTGGGTGGCGGCACGCTAGCCTGAGGAAGACACCATGAAAGCTGATATCCATCCAGAATACCCAGCAGTTGCTGTTACCTGCAGCTGCGGCAACAAGTTCGAAACCCGTTCGACCTACGGCAAAGCCCTGGCGATCGACGTTTGCAACGAATGCCACCCGTTCTACACCGGTAAGCAAAAGACTCTGGACACTGGCGGCCGCGTTCAGCGTTTCGCAGACCGTTTCGGTGCTTTCGGCGCGAAAAAGGCCTAAGGCCGATCAACTTGGGAGGCCGTTACGGTTTTTCCATGCTGATGAAAAAGGCGTCCCTCGCGGGCGCCTTTTTTATGCCTGTGATTTGGCTTTCCGCTGCCCAGGCCTTCTGCCCGGCACCGAGCGGGCTGACGCCGGTTGTGGTGCAGCGGGTGGTGGATGGCGACACCTTGCGTCTGAGCGATGGGCGCAGTGTGCGCATGATCGGTTTGAACACGCCGGAGCTGGGCAAGCAGGGGCGTTCCGACGAGCCGTTCGCCGTGGCCGCGCGCAAACGCCTGGAAGCCCTGGTGGCCGCCAGCGACGGGCGGGTCGGTTTGCTGTCGGGTAAAGAAGGCAAGGACCATTACGGTCGCACCCTGGCCCATGTCTACAGCGTCGATGGCGCCAACCTCGAAGCGCAGATGCTTGCTGAAGGTCTCGGTTTTCAGGTCGCGGTAGCGCCGAACGTCGATTTGGTCGGCTGCCAGCAGGCGGCGGAACGCAGTGCTCGTCAGGCCGGCCTCGGGCTGTGGCGACAGTCACCTGTGCTGAAAGCGGAGCAGATCAACGCGTCCGGCTTCGCCGTGCTCAGTGGCCGTGTGAGCAAGGTTCAGCGCAATCGTGGCGGGGTTTGGATCGAGTTGCAGGATTCAGTTGTATTGCGGGTTGCACCCAATATGTTGGGCCAGTTCGATGGCGCATCGCTTGAAAGGCTCATAGGCAAGCAAATCGAGGCTCGTGGCTGGGTCGTGGATCGTTCGCGCCGTGGCGGACTGAAGCCCGGACAGGCGCGCTGGCTTTTGCCGCTGACCGATCCGGCGATGTTGCAGGTCGCACCGCAATAAAAATTGTAGACATTTATTCTGTAGATTGTGAACAGTCCATCCCTTGTATTCCGTGGCTCTTGGCCCAAAGTCGTAGGGCAGGGCGCTTGACAGGGGTGACTGGTCAGTCTTGTGGGGACTTTGCGACACGAGTATCCTCGGCGGTCCGTCTGTCCAACAGTAAAAAGCGGAATGCCCACATGTCTGATTTGAAAACTGCCGCTCTCGAATATCACGCCAATCCTCGTCCAGGGAAGCTGAGTGTCGAGCTCACCAAGGCCACTGCTACCGCCCGCGACCTGTCGCTGGCCTACAGCCCCGGCGTAGCCGAACCAGTACGCGAAATCGCCCGCGATCCTGAACTGGCCTACAAATACACCGGCAAAGGCAACCTGGTTGCAGTCATTTCCGATGGCACCGCGATTCTGGGCCTGGGTAACCTCGGTCCATTGGCTTCCAAGCCGGTGATGGAAGGTAAAGGTGTTCTGTTCAAGCGCTTCGCCGGCATCGACGTGTTCGACATCGAAGTCGACTCCGAAAGCCCGCAAGCCTTCATCGACACCGTCAAGCGTATCTCCATCACCTTCGGTGGCATCAACCTGGAAGACATCAAGGCACCTGAATGCTTTGAAATCGAACGCGCTCTGATCGAGCAGTGCGACATTCCGGTATTCCACGATGACCAGCACGGCACTGCGATCGTGACCGCTGCCGGCATGATCAACGCCCTGGAAATCGCTGGCAAAACCCTGGCTGACGCCAAGATCGTCTGCCTGGGCGCCGGTGCTGCCGCCATCTCCTGCATGAAATTGCTGGTGAGCATGGGCGCCAACATCGAAAACATCTACATGGTTGACCGTACCGGTGTGATCCACTCCGGCCGTGACGACCTGAACCAGTACAAGGCTGTGTTCGCTCACGCGACCGACAAGCGCACCCTGGCTGACGCGCTGGAAGGCGCTGACGTGTTCGTTGGCCTGTCCGGCCCGAACCTGCTGAGTGCTGAAGGCCTGAAGTCCATGGCGGCCAACCCGATCGTGTTCGCGTGCTCGAACCCGGATCCGGAAATCTCCCCGGAGCTGGCACACGCCACTCGCAACGACGTGATCATGGCCACCGGCCGTTCGGACTACCCGAACCAGGTCAACAACGTACTGGGCTTCCCGTTCATCTTCCGTGGTGCCCTGGACGTTCGCGCCAAGCGCATCAACGAAGAAATGAAAGTGGCTGCTGCCAACGCCCTGCGTGAACTGGCCAAGCTGCCAGTGCCTCAGGAAGTGTGCGACGCCTACGGCGGCATCAAGCTGGAATTCGGTCGTGAGTACATCATCCCGAAACCAATGGATGCCCGTCTGATCACCGTGATCTCCGATGCCGTGGCCAAGGCTGCGATCGAGACCGGCGTGGCGACCCTGCCGTATCCGAAGAACTACCCGCTGAAAAGCGTGGATGACGTGTTCAACGGCTAAGCCGTTGTAGCGCTTCAGCCAAAGGCCCCGGCTCATTCTGAGTCGGGGCTTTTTTGTATCTGAGGGGTTTGCAGGCAGGCAATAAAAAGCCCCGCACTTCTTTCGAAGGCGGGGCTTTTTGGTGTGCGGCGATCAGAACAAATCGATCGGCGCCGCTTCGTCCGCTGGCAGCGGGCTGCCCGGCACATTGCCGTTACCCAGCTCATTCACCGACGGTGGCGTATCTTCGGCCTTGAACAGCTCAAAGTAGGCGCCTGGCGTGCTTGGGGTGGCTGCACGACCGCTGACCGGGTCGACCCGCAGGCTGAGGATGCCTTCAGGTTCCGGCTGGGTATGGGCTGGCTTGCCTTTGAGGGCGGCGCCCATGTAGTTCATCCAGATCGGCAGGGCGACGGTGCCGCCGAACTCGCGTTTGCCCAGGCTTTCCGGTTGGTCGAAGCCGGTCCAGACGGTGGTCACGTAATCGGCGTTGTAGCCGGAGAACCAGGCGTCCTTGGATTCGTTGGTGGTGCCGGTCTTGCCTGCAATGTCACTGCGGCCCAAGGCCAGCGCACGACGGCCAGTACCGAGCTTGATTACGTCCTCAAGCATGCTGTTGAGGATGTAGGTAGTGCGGCCATCGATGATGCGTTCGGCCACCGCTGGCGCTTGTGACACTGGCTGGGTGCCCGGCGCTTCGCCTGGGGTGGCGTTGACGGTGAAGGTATTGGCGGCCGGCACGGCGATGCCGTCGCTGACTACGTTGCCTTTCGGAACGCTCGGCGGGTTGGCAACGAACAGTGTGTCGCCGTTGCGGCTTTCGATCTTGTCGATGATATACGGGGAAATCTTGTAGCCGCCGTTGGCGAAGGTGCTCCAGCCGGTGGCGATTTCCATTGGTGTCAGGGTCGCGGTGCCCAGTGCCAGGGACAGGTTGCGTGGCAGGTCCTGCTTGTTGAAGCCGAACTTGCTGATGTAGTCGATGGTGCGGTCGACGCCCAGCGCTTGCAGCAGGCGGATCGATACCAGGTTGCGCGACTTGTAGAGCGCTTCACGCATGCGGATAGGACCGAGGAAGGTGTTGGTGTCGTTCTTCGGGCGCCAGACCTTGTCCAGGTACTCGTCGACGAACACGATCGGTGCGTCGTTCACCAGGCTGGCGGCGGTGTAGCCGTTATCCAGGGCGGCACTATAGACGAACGGCTTGAAGCTCGAACCCGGCTGACGCTTGGCCTGCATGGCGCGGTTGTAGTTGCTCTGCTCGAAGGCAAAACCGCCGACCAGGGAACGAATGGCGCCGTTCTGCGGATCGAGGGACACCAGTGCGCCCTGGGCCTGCGGAATCTGGCTGAATTTGAGCGAATTGTCCGGCTGACGTTGTACGCGAATCAGATCGCCGACCTGCGCGACGTCCGACGGCTGCTTCGGATTGGCGCCCATGCTGTTGGTGTTCAGGAACGGACGGGCCCACTTCATGGTGTCCCAGGCAACATGCTCTTCGCCGGTGCGGGTCAGCACCTGCACGCCGTTCTTGTCGACCTGGGTCACGATCGCCGGTTCCAGGCTGCTGATGGTCCGCTGCTTGGTCAGTTCCAGGGTCCAGGCCTCTCGGGTTTTACCCGGCAGGCGTGACTCGGGGCCGCGATAACCGTGCCGTTGATCGTAGGTCATCAAGCCTTCGTGAACCGCGCTGTTGGCCATTTCCTGCAAGTCGCTCGGCACCGTGGTGGTGACGCGGAAACCTTCGGTGTACGCATCGCTGCCATAGCGACCGACCATTTCGGCGCGGGCCATTTCGGCGACGTACGGTGCGTTCACTTCCGGGGTCGGCACGTGATAGCTGGCGTTCAGCGGTTCGTTGATCGCCGCGGTGTAGTCGGCTTCGGTGATCTTGCCGAGCTTGTACATGCGCCCCAGGATCCAGTCGCGACGCTCCTTGCTGCGGGCCGGGTTGGCCAGCGGGTTGAAGCGCGACGGGGCTTTTGGCAGACCGGCGATCATCGCCATCTGCGCCAGGCTGACATCACGAATCGACTTGCCGTAATAGACCTGCGCCGCCGCCTCGATGCCATAGGCGCGGTTGCCCAGATAGATCTTGTTGACGTACAGCTCGAGGATTTCGTCCTTGGTCAGCTGCCGTTCGATCTGCAGGGCCAGGAGAATTTCGGTGGTTTTGCGCGAGAAGCTGCGTTCGCTGCTCAGGAAGAAGTTCTTCGCCACCTGCATGGTGATGGTGCTGCCGCCGGACTGAATGTGTCCGCTCTTTACCAGCTGGGTGGCGGCACGCATCAGGCTGCTGGGATCGACGCCATAGTGGTTGGCGAAATTGTCGTCTTCAGCACTTAGTAACGCATTAATGAAATTGGGGGGAATGTCGGCGAAACGGATCGGCGTACGGCGCATTTCGCCAAATTCTGCGATCAACTTGTTGTCGCTGCTGTACACCCGCAAAGGAATCTGCAACTGAATGCTTCTCAGCGCCTCCACAGATGGCAATCCAGGGCTAAGGTAAAGAAAGGCGCCGCTCAGACCCAGGAGCAGTCCGCAGAAAACGGCGACGATGGACCAACCGAAGAATTTCAGCAGACGAATCAAGGCTTTTGGATATCCAGGGCAAAGAATGAATTAGGCATCAGGGTTCAGGCTATAAAGAGAATGACCCGCGCTTGCAGTGAAAGCGGAAAAACGCTCGGCATTATAAGCATTTTTCCGCAGGGAGCGTCATTTGCGCTTCTGTCAAGACGGGGGGTATTGAACGCAATGGATATTACAGAGTCCGTAACTCACGGATAGTCATAGGGAATTGGTAGTGCTAGGACTCTTCAATAAAAAAACCAATGCGCTTCTGGGGATCGACATCAGCTCTACGTCGGTGAAGCTGTTGGAGTTAAGCCGCCAAGGCGACCGTTATCGGGTCGAGGCCTATGCGGTCGAGCCGCTGCCCGCCAGTGCCGTGGTCGAAAAAAATATTGCCGAGCTCGAAGGCGTGGGGCAGGCCCTTGCGCGCGTGCTGCTCAAGGCCAAAACCAGCCAGAGGAACGTCGCCGTGGCGGTCGCCGGCTCGGCGGTGATCACCAAGACCATCGAGATGGACGCCGGTCTTTCCGACGACGAGATGGAAAACCAGCTGAAGATCGAGGCCGATCAGTACATCCCGTATCCGCTGGATGAAGTGGCGATCGACTTCGAAGTGCAAGGCGCGTCGGTGCGCAATCCCGAGCGGGTCAATGTGCTGCTGGCCGCCTGTCGCAAGGAAAACGTCGAGGTTCGTGAAGCGGCCCTGGCCCTGGCCGGGCTGACTGCGCGAGTCGTCGATGTCGAAGCCTATGCCCTGGAGCGATCGTTCGGCTTGCTGGCAACCCAGCTGGCCACCTCTCAGGAGCATCTGACCGTGGCGGTGGTCGATATCGGCGCCACCATGACCACCCTGAGCGTGTTGAACAATGGGCGGATCATCTACACCCGCGAACAATTGTTCGGCGGCCGACAACTGACGGAAGAAATCCAGCGCCGTTATGGCCTGACGGTCGAGCAGGCAGGGTTGGCGAAGAAACAGGGCGGTTTGCCGGACGATTACGTCAGTGAGGTCTTGCAGCCGTTTCGGGATGCGTTGGTGCAACAAGTGTCGCGCTCATTGCAGTTTTTCTTTGCCTCCGGCCAATACAGCTCGGTCGATCACATTCTCCTGGCCGGCGGCACTGCCTCGGTCCCAGGGCTGGATCGGTTGATCGAGCAGCGCCTGGGTACGCCGACCCAGGTCGCCAATCCATTCTCTGACATGACCCTGAGCAGCAGGGTCAACGCCAGTGCCCTGGCGAGCGATGCGCCGGCACTGATGATCGCCTGCGGGCTGGCCCTCAGGAGTTTCGACTGATGGCACGGATCAATCTTTTACCCTGGCGTGAAGAGTTGCGCGAAGCGCGGCGCAAACGCTTTTTGCTGGCGTTGGTCGGTGTGCTGGCAGGGTCGGTGGGGGCACTGCTGATCACGGACCAGGTCATTAACAGCGCCATTGATCGACAAGTCGCGCGTAACGATTACATCGCCAAGCAGATTGCCGTGGTCGACGAGCGGATCAAACAGATCAGCGATCTGAAGGCTCGTCGCCAGCAGCTCGTCGAGCGCATGCGCATCATCCAGGACCTGCAAGGCAACCGGCCGATCAGCGGGAGGATCTTCGATCAGTTGGCGCGCACCTTGCCGGACGGCGTGTATTTCACCGAAGTGAAAATGGTCGGCAAGACCTTGTCCATCACCGGCGCGGCGGAGTCCAACAATCGTGTTTCGGATTTGATGCGCAATCTGGATGCGTCCGACTGGTTCGATGCGCCCAATCTCACGGAAGTCAAAGCGAACACCGCCGGTCAGCTGGATCAGGCCAATGTTTTTCAGTTGACCGTCCGTCAGACTCAGCCGGCAATTGTGGGGGTGGCTAAATGAGGCCGTCCGAATGGCTCGAAGGGTTGCGCCAGATCGACATCAGCGATCTGGACACCAACAACATGGGTTCCTGGCCAAGGGCGATCAAGGTCCTTGCGAGTGTTCTGCTGATGGTGCTGGTGCTGGCCCTGGGCTATAGCTTCCTGATCAGCGACCTGCAAAGCCACCTGGAACTCAAGCGTGAGGAGGAGTCGACGCTCAAGGAGCAGTTCGCGACCAAAGCCCACATGGCGGCCAATCTTGAGCTGTATACCCAGCAGATGAAGGAAATGGAGAATTCCTTCGGCATGCTATTACGGCAATTGCCCAGCGACACCGAAGTGCCCGGCCTGCTGGAGGACATCACCCGCACCGGCCTGGGCAGCGGCCTGGAATTCGAAGAGATCAAGCTGCTGCCGGAGGTCACCCAGCAGTTCTACATCGAACTCCCTATCCAGATCACCGTCACCGGCGCTTATCACGACCTGGCCACTTTCGTCAGCGGTGTGGCGGGGTTGCCCCGGATCGTCACCCTGCATGATTTCGACCTGGTGCCGGCCAATCCCGAAGGCGGTCCGAAGCTGCGCATGAGCATCCTTGCCAAGACCTACCGCTACAACGACAAGGGGTTGCAGAAATGAACCCGATTCGTTGCCTGTCGATGGTGATGTGCCTGGTCATCCTGGCCGGTTGTGGTGGTGACAATGGTTTCAGCGACATCGACGCCTACCTGAACGAAGTGCGCCTGCGAGCGCCCGGCAAGATTGAACCAACGCCGACATTCCAGTCTTATCCGACATTCACCTACAGCGCTGCCAACCTGCGCAGCCCGTTCTCCCGGCAGGTCAGAGTCGATCTGGCTGGCCAGAAGCACGGCTCGCGCAACGTCAAACCCGACCCCAACCGGGTCAAGCAGTACCTCGAAGGCTTCAACATCGAACAATTTGAAATGGTCGGCACAATCTCCAATGCCTCCGGCTCCTTTGCGCTGCTGCGCGGGGCGGGCGGTGTGCATCGGCTGAAAGTCGGCGATTACCTGGGACGTAATGATGGGCGGATCGTCGCCATCAGCGCTTCGCAAGTCGATGTGGTCGAAATCGTTCCCGATGGCGAAGGCGCCTGGCTGGAGCGGCCGCGGACCATCCCTTTGAAAGAGCACTCATAGTGGAACTCGAACAATGAACAGGATTTTCTCAACCTTCGGTATTTCGCTATGGATAGCGTTTCTGTCGCCGTTGGTACAGGCGGCCAACCTCAAAGCGCTGGATGTCGCCGCGCTGCCCGGTGACCGTGTCGAGCTGAAGTTGTCGTTCGACGGGCCGCCACCGCAGCCGCATGGCTATACGACTGAGCAGCCTGCGCGGATTGCGCTGGATTTGCCGGGAGTTACCAGCCAGCTGGCGAACAAGAGTCGTGACCTGGGCGGCGGCAATGCCCGCAGCGCCACGGTGGTGGAAGCCAAGGACCGCACGCGGCTGATCATCGGCCTGACTCAACTGACTCCGTATAACGCACGCGTCGAAGGCAACAACCTGTTCGTGGTCGTCGGGCAGGCGGCCGGTAACAAGGCGCCCAAACCGATTGCCAGCGCACCGCGCGCGGCCACTGCGGTACCCGCGCCCGCCAGAGCCAGTGCTCCCGTGGGCAAAGCCATTCGTGGCGTGGATTTCCAGCGCGGCACCCAGGGTGAAGGCAATGTGGTTATCGATCTGTCGGATCCGTCCATCGCCCCGGACATACAGGAGCGCGATGGCAAGATCATCGTCGGCTTCACCAAGACTCAATTGCCTGAACGGCTGCGCGTACGCCTCGACGTCAAGGATTTCGCTACCCCGGTGCAGTTCGTCAACGCCAGCGCCACGGGCGACCGGGCCATCATCAGCATCGAGCCAAGCGGCGCCTTCGATTATTCGACCTACCAGACCGATAACAAACTGACCGTCAGCATCCGGCCGATGACGGTCGATGACTTGCAAAAACGCAACGCCGAACGTTTTGCCTACAGCGGCGAAAAGCTCTCGCTAAATTTCCAGGACATCGATGTGCGCTCGGTGCTGCAACTGATCGCCGATTTCACCAACCTCAATCTGGTGGCCAGTGACACGGTGCAGGGCGGCATCACGTTGCGCCTGCAGAATGTGCCGTGGGATCAGGCGCTGGACCTGGTGTTGAAAACCAAAGGCCTGGATAAACGCAAGATTGGCAATGTGTTGCTGGTGGCGCCGGCCGATGAAATCGCCGCCCGGGAGCGTCAGGAGCTGGAGTCGCAGAAGCAAATCGCCGAACTGGCGCCTCTGCGTCGCGAACTGTTGCAGGTCAACTACGCCAAGGCAGCCGATATCGCCAAGCTGTTCCAGTCGGTGACCAGCGCCGAGGCGAAAGTCGACGAGCGCGGTTCAATCACTGTCGATGAGCGGACCAACAACATCATTGCCTACCAGACCCAGGACCGCCTCGACGAACTGCGTCGCATCGTTGCACAGCTGGATATTCCAGTGCGTCAGGTGATGATCGAGGCGCGCATCGTTGAGGCCAACGTCGATTACGACAAAAGCCTCGGCGTGCGCTGGGGAGGTTCGGTGCAGAAGGGTAATTGGAACGGCTCCGGGGTCAACGGCTCTTCGACCACCGTCGGCACGCCGGGCAGCACCAGCACCAACTCGCCGTTCGTCGACCTTGGGACTTCCTCCAACACCTCGGGGATCGGCATCGCCTTCATTACCGACAATGTGCTGCTGGACCTTGAGCTGACGGCCATGGAAAAAACCGGCAACGGGGAAATCGTCTCGCAGCCCAAAGTGGTCACGTCCGACAAGGAAACCGCGAAAATCCTCAAGGGCACCGAAATCCCCTATCAGGAAGCCAGCTCCAGCGGTGCCACTTCAGTGTCGTTCAAGGAAGCCTCGCTGTCCCTGGAAGTGACGCCGCAGATCACCCCGGACAACCGCATCATCATGGAGGTCAAGGTCACCAAGGACGAACCGGACTACCTGAACAAAGTGCAGGATGTACCGCCGATCAAGAAAAACGAGGTCAACGCCAAGGTATTGGTCAACGACGGCGAGACCATCGTGATTGGTGGGGTTTTCTCAAATACTCAGAGCAAGGTTGTAGATAAGGTGCCATTTCTCGGTGATGTGCCGTATCTTGGCCGCCTTTTCCGGCGTGACGTGGTTTCGGAGAAAAAATCCGAGCTGCTGGTATTTCTCACTCCGCGTATCATGAACAATCAGGCGATTGCTGTGAGTCATTGATTCTGTGCGAAATTTGATTCTTGTTGGACCGATGGGGGCTGGAAAAAGCACCATCGGCCGGTTGCTGGCCAAAGAGCTGCGCCTGCCGTTCAAAGATTCCGATAAGGAAATTGAATTGCGCACGGGCGCCAATATCCCGTGGATTTTCGATAAAGAAGGCGAACCGGGCTTTCGTGACCGCGAGCAGGCGATGATTGCCGAGCTGTGCGCGTCCGACGGCGTAGTGTTGGCGACCGGTGGCGGAGCGGTAATGCGCGAAGCCAATCGTCGGGCGCTGCACGCCGGTGGTCGGGTGGTCTATCTGCACGCGTCTGTCGAGCAGCAAGTGGGCCGAACGGCTCGCGATCGCAATCGGCCACTGCTGCGCACCGCCGATCCGGCCAAGACCCTGCGGGACTTGCTGGCGATCCGTGACCCGCTGTATCGGGAAATCGCCGACCTGGTGGTGGAAACCGATGAGCGGCCGCCGCGGATGGTGGTGCTCGATATTCTCGAACGCTTGCAGCAGCTGCCGCCCCGTTAATGCACGGGGCGAAATGCGCTATCCTCGGCGTCCTGTCGCAGCCGCTCAAGGTTGTGGCGGATGGCTACCGGACGGCGTCACACCAGCAGACGCCATGGAATTCGTAAACTCAAGGCAGGACGCCTGATTCCATCTTCACTGTGGGGACACATGCAGACACTCAAGGTCGATCTAGGCGAGCGCAGCTACCCGATTCATATTGGCGAAGGTTTGTTGGATAAACCTGAGCTGCTGGCCCCGCATATTCGCGGGCGGCAGGTGGCGATCATCTCCAACGAGACCGTCGCGCCGCTCTACCTCGAGCGTCTGACCCGCAGTCTGGCGCAGTTTTCGGTCATTTCCGTGGTGCTGCCCGACGGCGAAGCCTTCAAGACCTGGGAAACCCTGCAACTGATTTTCGATGGCCTGCTGACCGCTCGGCACGACCGTCGCACCACGGTGATTGCCCTTGGTGGCGGCGTGATCGGTGACATGGCCGGCTTTGCGGCGGCCTGCTACCAGCGCGGCGTCGATTTCATCCAGGTGCCGACCACATTGCTGTCGCAAGTCGATTCTTCGGTGGGCGGCAAGACCGGGATCAATCATCCGCTGGGCAAGAACATGGTCGGCGCCTTCTATCAGCCCAACGTGGTGCTGATCGATACCGCCACCCTCAATACCCTGCCGGCCCGTGAACTGTCTGCCGGGCTGGCAGAAGTCATCAAGTACGGGCTGATCTGCGACGAGCCGTTCCTGACCTGGCTCGAAGAAAACGTCGATCGCCTGCGCGCCCTGGACCAGGCCGCCCTGACTTACGCCATCGAACGTTCCTGTGCGGCCAAGGCGGCAGTGGTGGGTGCCGACGAGAAAGAGACCGGCGTGCGTGCCACGTTGAACCTGGGGCATACCTTCGGCCACGCGATCGAAACCCATATGGGCTATGGTGTCTGGTTGCATGGTGAAGCAGTCGCTGCTGGCACTGTGATGGCTTTGGAAATGTCCGCGCGCCTGGGCTGGATCAGCGAAGAAGAGCGTGATCGCGGTATTCGCCTGTTCCAGCGCGCCGGCCTGCCGGTCATTCCGCCGGAAGAGATGACCGAAGCCGATTTTCTCGAACACATGGCAATTGACAAGAAAGTGATCGACGGTCGTTTGCGCCTGGTGCTGCTGCGCCACATGGGCGAAGCAGTGGTGACCGACGATTATCCGAAAGAGGTTTTACAGGCCACGCTGGGAGCGGATTACCGCGCCCTGGCTCAGCTTAAAGGTTAATAAGATCCCGATGACTAGTTTGCATGCCGACGAGGCTTTCCTCGGCCATTACCAGTTAAGTCATGACCCTTTCGCTCCACGGGTGCCTGGCTTCAAATTCTTCCCGGCCCAGCGCAAGCCGGTGCTGGGCCAGTTGCACCACCTGGCTCGCTACAGCCAGTTGTTGCTGGTGGTCACCGGCCCGCAAGGCAGCGGCAAAACCCTGTTGCGTCAGGCCCTGGTAGCCAGCACCAACAAACAGTCAGTGCAGAGCGTGGTGGTTTCCGCCCGTGGCGCCGGCGATGCCGCTGGTGTGCTGAATCAAGTGGCTCAGGCGCTGGACGTTGCTCAGGCCGAGATCGGTGCGATCCTGGCCCAAGTGGTGCAGCTTGCGCTCACGGGGCAGGAAGTCTATTTGCTGGTGGATGACGCCGAGCAACTCGACGAGTCTGCACTGGAAGCCTTGCTGGCCCTGGCTGCCGGCGCACCGGAAGGTCGTCCGCATGTATTCCTGTTCGGTGAGTCCTCGCTAATTGCTCAACTTGATGCGCTGAGCCTCGAGGAAGAGCGTTTTCACGTCATCGAATTGCAGCCCTACACCGAAGAAGAAACCCGCGAATATCTGGATCAGCGTCTCGAAGGTGCTGGCCGGGGAATCGAACTTTTCACCGCGGATCAGATCTCTGATATTCACGAAAGCTCCGACGGTTGGCCTGGCAACATCAACCAGGTCGCCCGCGATGCAATGATCGAAGCCATGATTGCCAGCCGCTCAGCGGTCAAGCGTCCAAGTATGGGGTTCAACATGCCGAAGAAACACGTATTGGCAATTTCCGCCGTCGTCGTGGTCGCGGTAGCTGCCGCCTGGTTGATGCCAGGTCGCAACAAAGCACCGACCACCGGCGCGCCTGCCAACGAACAGGCGCAACTGCCGCTGGGCCAGGGCACGCCAAAACCTAACAGCGCAGGCGCTCCCTCCGTTGAGTTCGCCGGTAATACGCAACCGATGCCATTGCCGTTGGTCGGTAACTCGCAGCCAGTGATGCGCGGTCCGTTGGTCGAAGCGGCTGGAGGCATTACCGAAGGCGATGATGGCGTACCGGTCGAAGGCTCTAGCGCCACACCGCCGACCGTGACCACCACTGCGCCACCGGCAGGCGTTCCAGCGGGGCCCGCGCCAACACCGGCCGCCAAGCCGACGCCTGCGCCGACTCAAATCGCGACCGCCAAGCCTGTCGCGCCTGTGACCAAGCCAGCGCCAGCGCCTGCACCGGCTGCCAAACCGGCTCCAGCGCCCGCCAAGCCGGCCGTAGTGGCCAAACCCGCCGAGAAACCAGCTGCCGTGGCCAAAGCCGCTGGTGGCAGCTGGTACGCAGGCCAGGCGCCGGGCAGCTACGTAGTGCAGATCCTTGGCACCAGCTCCGAGTCGACCGCGCAAAACTTCGTCAAGGAGCAGGGCGGCGAGTACCGTTATTTCAAGAAAGTGCTCAACGGCAAGCCGCTTTACGTCATCACCTACGGTAGCTTCGCCAACCGCGATGCAGCTGTTACTGCCATCAAGGCCTTGCCAGCGAAGGTTCAGGCTGGTAAACCTTGGCCTCGCACTGTCGCCAGCGTCCAACAGGAACTGGCAACAACTCGCTGAAGATTCGGCGGCCTTACCCAGGCCGCCTCTCCAAGCACCTCAAAATTTCTACAAGCGCATGCCGTCTCTACAGACCGCGTGCCTTGTGGTGTCTGCGTCACAGTAGTCTTTGAGTCGCTGCGGTCAAAATTAAAAAAGTTTTGACTAGCACAGCATATCGCTTTAAACCTTTCACAAATGCGACATAGATTTGCGACATTTCGTCGTCAAATTTGTGGGCCTCTGTGTCGGTGTGTACAATGACCTCCCTTTTGCCCCGCAAAGCTGGCGTACGTTCGGCGTGGATGGTAACTGGTTGAATTGAAAAGAAATTTGCCTCGACAAGAGGCAGCCTGGTGAGAAAGTGTCTATGAAAGCAGGTCTGTACCAACCAGATGAATTCAAGGATAACTGCGGTTTTGGCCTGATAGCCCATATGCAGGGCGAGCCCAGTCATACCCTTTTGCAAACGGCCATTGAGGCCCTGACCTGCATGACCCACCGCGGTGGGATCAACGCCGACGGCAAGACCGGTGACGGTTGCGGTCTGCTGATTCAAAAGCCGGATGTGTTCCTGCGTGCCATCGCCCAGGAAACCTTCGGCGTCGAACTGCCCAAGCAATATGCCGTGGGCATGGTCTTCTTCAACCAGGATCCGGTGAAAGCCGAAGCCGCTCGCGAGAACATGAACCGCGAAATCCTGGCCGAAGGCCTGACCCTGGTCGGCTGGCGCAAAGTGCCGATCGATACCAGCGTCCTCGGCCGCCTGGCCCTCGAGCGCCTGCCGCTGATCGAGCAAGTGTTCGTCGGTGGTGAAGGCCTGAGCGATCAGGACATGGCGATCAAGCTGTTCAGTGCCCGTCGTCGTTCGTCCGTGGCCAACGCCGCCGATGTCGATCACTACATCTGCAGCTTTTCCCACAAGACCATTATTTACAAAGGCCTGATGATGCCGGCGGATTTGACCGCCTTCTATCCAGACCTGAGCGACCAGCGCCTGCAAACTTCGATCTGCGTGTTCCACCAGCGCTTTTCGACCAACACGCTGCCGAAATGGCCGCTGGCGCAGCCGTTCCGCTTCCTTGCCCACAACGGCGAAATCAACACCATCACCGGCAATCGCAACTGGGCGCAGGCCCGTCGCACCAAGTTCACCAATGATCTGATGGATCTGGATGAACTCGGCCCGCTGGTGAACCGTGTCGGTTCCGACTCCTCCAGCATGGACAACATGCTCGAGCTGATGGTCACCGGTGGCATCGACCTGTTCCGTGGCGTGCGGATGATCATCCCGCCTGCGTGGCAGAACGTCGAAACCATGGACCCGGATCTGCGTGCGTTCTACGAATACAACTCGATGCACATGGAACCGTGGGACGGCCCGGCTGGCGTAGTAATGACCGACGGTCGCTACGCGGTGTGCCTGCTCGACCGTAACGGCCTGCGTCCGGCGCGTTGGGTCACCACCAAGAACGGCTTCATCACCCTGGCCTCGGAAATCGGTGTCTGGAACTACCAGCCTGAGGACGTGATCGCCAAGGGGCGTGTTGGCCCGGGCCAGATCTTTGCCGTGGACACCGAAACCGGTCAGATCCTCGACACCGACGCCATCGACAACCGCTTGAAGTCCCGTCATCCGTACAAGCAATGGCTGCGCAAGAATGCCCTGCGCATTCAGGCGACCATGGAAGACAACGACCACGGTTCGGCGTTCTACGACGTCGATCAGCTCAAGCAGTACATGAAGATGTACCAGGTCACGTTCGAAGAGCGCGACCAGGTGCTGCGTCCGCTCGGCGAGCAAGGCTACGAAGCAGTCGGCTCGATGGGCGACGATACGCCGATGGCCGTGCTGTCCCAACGCGTGCGTACGCCGTACGACTATTTCCGTCAGCAGTTCGCGCAGGTCACCAACCCGCCGATCGACCCGCTGCGCGAAGCCATCGTCATGTCGCTGGAAGTCTGCCTCGGTGCCGAGCGCAACATCTTCCAGGAGTCGCCGGAACACGCCTCGCGCGTGATCCTCAGCTCGCCGGTCATTTCTCCGGCCAAGTGGCGCTCGCTGATGAACCTCGATCGCCCAGGCTTCGAGCGTCAGATCATCGACCTCAACTATGACGAGAGCGTCGGTCTCGAAGCCGCGGTGCGTAACGTCGCCGATCAGGCTGAAGAAGCCGTTCGCGCCGGTCGCACCCAGGTCGTACTGAGTGACCGTCACATTGCTCCGGGCAAGCTGCCGATCCACGCTTCGCTGGCGACCGGTGCCGTGCACCACCGCCTGACCGAAAAAGGCCTGCGTTGCGACTCCAACATTCTGGTGGAAACCGCGACCGCTCGCGATCCGCACCACTTCGCGGTGCTGATCGGTTTCGGCGCCTCGGCGGTCTACCCGTTCCTGGCCTATGAAGTGCTGGGCGACCTGATCCGCACCGGTGAAGTGCTGGGCGACCTCTATGAGGTGTTCAAGAACTACCGCAAAGGCATCACCAAGGGCCTGCTGAAGATCCTGTCGAAGATGGGCATCTCGACCATCACGTCGTATCGCGGTGCGCAGCTGTTCGAAGCTATCGGCCTGTCCGAAGAAGTCTGCGAACTGAGCTTCCGTGGCGTGCCAAGCCGCATCAAGGGTGCACGCTTCGTCGACATCGAAGCCGAGCAGAAAGCCCTGGCGGCCGAAGCCTGGAGCCCGCGCAAACCGATCCAGCAGGGCGGTCTGTTGAAGTTCGTCCACGGTGGCGAATATCACGCCTACAACCCGGACGTGGTCAACACCTTGCAAGCCGCTGTGCAGCAGGGTGACTACAGCAAGTTCAAGGAATACACGTCACTGGTGGATAACCGCCCGGTGTCGATGATCCGCGACCTGCTCAAGGTCAAGACCCTCGACACGCCGTTGGATATCAGCGAAGTCGAGCCTCTGGAATCGGTGCTCAAGCGCTTCGACTCCGCTGGTATTTCGCTGGGCGCTCTGTCGCCGGAAGCCCACGAAGCCCTGGCCGAAGCCATGAACCGCCTCGGTGCGCGTTCGAACTCCGGCGAAGGCGGCGAAGACCCGGCGCGCTACGGCACCATCAAGAGCTCGAAAATCAAGCAGGTCGCCACTGGCCGCTTTGGTGTGACTCCGGAATACCTGGTCAATGCTGAAGTGCTGCAGATCAAAGTCGCCCAGGGCGCCAAGCCCGGCGAAGGTGGTCAGCTGCCAGGCGGCAAGGTCAACGGTCTGATCGCCAAGCTGCGTTACGCAGTGCCGGGCGTGACCCTGATTTCGCCTCCGCCGCACCACGACATCTATTCGATCGAAGACTTGTCGCAGCTGATTTTCGACCTGAAACAAGTCAACCCGAATGCGCTGGTTTCGGTGAAACTGGTGGCAGAAGCGGGCGTCGGCACCATCGCGGCCGGTGTGGCCAAGGCCTACGCGGACTTGATCACCATCTCCGGCTACGACGGCGGCACCGGTGCATCGCCACTGACCTCGATCAAATACGCGGGCGCACCGTGGGAGCTCGGCCTGGCCGAAACCCACCAGACCCTGCGTGGCAACGACCTGCGCGGCAAAGTCCGGGTACAAACCGATGGTGGCCTGAAAACCGGCCTCGACGTGATCAAGGCAGCCATTCTCGGCGCTGAAAGCTTCGGCTTCGGCACCGCGCCAATGATTGCCCTGGGTTGCAAATACCTGCGCATCTGCCACCTGAACAACTGCGCCACCGGCGTTGCGACTCAGAACGAGAAGCTGCGCAAGGATCACTACATCGGGACCGTCGACATGGTGGTGAATTTCTTCACCTACGTCGCTGAAGAAACCCGTGAGTGGCTGGCCAAGCTGGGCGTGCGCTCCCTCGAAGAGCTGATCGGCCGTACCGATCTGCTGGAAGTCCTCGAAGGCCAGACCGCCAAGCAGAACCACCTGGACCTGACCCCGTTGCTCGGCAGCGATCACATCCCGGCAGACAAGCCTCAATTCTGCCAGGTCGACCGCAACCCGCCGTTCGACAAAGGCCTGCTGGCCGAGAAAATGGTCGACATGGCCACCTCGGCGATCAACGACCTGAGCGGCGCCGATTTCGCCCTGGATATCTGCAACTGCGACCGTTCCATCGGCGCGCGGATCTCCGGTGAAATCGCCCGCAAACACGGCAACCAGGGCATGGCCAACGCGCCGATCACCTTCCGCTTCAAAGGGACGGCGGGTCAGAGCTTCGGCGTGTGGAACGCCGGTGGCCTGAACATGTACCTGGAAGGCGATGCCAACGACTACGTCGGCAAAGGCATGACCGGCGGCAAACTGGTCATCGTTCCGCCGAAAGGCAGCCTCTACAAGACACAGGACAGCGCCATCATCGGCAACACCTGCCTGTATGGCGCCACTGGCGGCAAGCTGTTCGCCGCCGGCACCGCGGGCGAGCGTTTCGCGGTGCGTAACTCCGGTGCTCACACTGTGGTGGAAGGCACAGGCGATCACTGCTGCGAGTACATGACCGGTGGTTTCGTCTGCGTTCTGGGCAAGACCGGTTACAACTTCGGCTCAGGCATGACCGGCGGTTTCGCCTACGTGCTCGACCAGGACAACACCTTCGTTGACCGGGTCAACCACGAACTGGTGGAAATCCAGCGGATCAGCGGTGAGGCGATGGAAGCCTATCGCAGCCACCTGCAACGCGTGCTGAACGAATACGTCGAGGAAACCGACAGCGAGTGGGGTCGTAACCTCGCTGAAAACCTCGATGACTATCTGCGTCGTTTCTGGCTGGTCAAGCCCAAGGCTGCCAACCTGAAATCGTTGCTTTCCAGCACCCGTGCCAACCCGCAGTGATATGCGCCTGAAGAGTTTGATGAGGTTTTAACTATGGCTGAACGTCTGAATAACGACTTCCAGTTCATCGATGTCGGGCGCAAGGATCCGAAGAAGAAACTGTTGCGTCAACGCAAGAAAGAGTTCGTGGAAATCTACGAACCGTTCAAACCCCAGCAGTCGGCCGACCAGGCCCACCGCTGCCTGGGTTGCGGTAACCCGTATTGCGAATGGAAGTGCCCGGTGCACAACTTCATTCCCAACTGGCTCAAATTGGTGGCCGAGGGCAACATCCTCCAGGCCGCCGAACTGTCGCACCAGACCAACACCCTGCCGGAAGTCTGCGGCCGGGTGTGTCCTCAGGATCGTCTGTGCGAGGGTGCCTGCACCCTCAACGACGGTTTTGGTGCGGTGACCATCGGTTCGGTCGAGAAGTACATCACCGACACCGCGTTCGCCATGGGCTGGCGCCCGGACATGTCCAAGGTCAAGCCGACCGGCAAGCGTGTTGCGGTAATCGGTGCGGGCCCTGCGGGCCTGGGCTGTGCCGACGTGCTGGTGCGTGGCGGCGTGACGCCGGTGGTATTCGACAAGAATCCGGAAATCGGCGGTCTGCTGACCTTCGGCATTCCCGAGTTCAAACTGGAAAAGACCGTGCTGAGCAATCGCCGCGAAGTCTTCACCGGCATGGGCATCGAGTTCCGCCTGAACACCGAAGTGGGCAAGGACGTGACCATGGAACAACTGCTCGAAGAATTCGATGCGGTCTTCATGGGCATGGGCACCTACACCTACATGAAGGGCGGCTTCGCCGGCGAGGACCTGCCGGGCGTGCACGATGCGCTGGACTTCCTGATCGCCAACGTCAACCGCAACCTGGGCTTTGAAAAGTCGCCGGAAGATTTCGTCGACATGAAAGGCAAGAAGGTGGTGGTGCTGGGCGGCGGCGACACGGCGATGGACTGCAACCGTACCTCGATTCGTCAGGGCGCCAAGGCGGTGACCTGTGCCTATCGTCGTGACGAAGCGAACATGCCGGGATCGCGCAAAGAGGTGAAGAACGCCAAGGAAGAAGGCGTGAAATTCCTCTACAACCGCCAACCGATCGCAATCGTCGGTGAAGACCGTGTCGAAGGTGTGAAGGTGGTCGAGACCCGTCTCGGCGAGCCGGATGCCCGTGGCCGTCGCAGCCCCGAGCCGATCCCGGGTTCCGAAGAGATCATCCCGGCCGATGCCGTGGTTATCGCCTTCGGCTTCCGTCCAAGCCCGGCATCGTGGTTCGAGCAGTTCAGCATCCAGACCGACAGCCAGGGCCGCGTCGTGGCGCCGGAACAAGGTCAGTACAAGCACCAGACCAGCAACCCGAAAATCTTCGCCGGTGGCGACATGGTGCGCGGTTCCGACCTGGTGGTGACGGCGATCTTCGAAGGCCGCAATGCCGCTGAAGGGATCCTGGATTACCTGGGCGTTTAACCCTCCACTGATCGTTCCCACGCTCTGTGTGGGAACGATCTTTCGATGCCGAAACCGCGACAAATTGACCCGATAGACAAAAGGATCGGCTCTTGCCGTGCCTTTTGCGTCGCGCTCTGAGAAAATGCCCGCACTTTTTTTCCGGATGCCGACATGACTGCCCTGAAGAACGACCGTTTCCTCCGCGCCCTGCTCAAGCAACCCGTAGACGTCACCCCCGTGTGGATGATGCGCCAGGCCGGCCGCTACCTGCCTGAATACCGCGCCAGCCGTGCCAAGGCCGGTGACTTCATGAGCCTGTGCATGAACCCGGCGTTCGCGTGCGAAGTCACGATGCAACCGCTCGACCGCTATCCGCAACTGGATGCGGCGATCCTGTTCTCCGATATCCTGACCATCCCCGATGCCATGGGCCAAGGCCTGTACTTCGAGACCGGCGAAGGTCCGCGCTTCAAGAAAGTCGTCAGCACCCTGGCTGACATCGAAGCCTTGCCGATTCCTGATCCACAGAAAGACCTCGGCTATGTGATGGACGCAGTCAGCACCATCCGCCGCGAACTGAACGGCCGCGTGCCGCTGATCGGCTTCTCCGGCAGCCCATGGACCCTGGCCACCTACATGGTCGAAGGCGGTTCGTCGAAAGACTTCCGCAAGACCAAGGCGATGCTCTACGACAACCCGCAAGCCATGCACCTGCTGCTGGACAAGCTTGCGCAGTCGGTCACCTCGTACCTCAACGGCCAGATCCTGGCCGGCGCGCAAGCGGTGCAGATCTTCGACACCTGGGGCGGTAATCTCTCGGCGGCGGCGTACCAGGAATTCTCCCTGGCCTACATGCGCAAAATCGTCAGCGGCCTGATCCGTGAACACGAAGGTCGCAAAGTGCCGGTCATCCTGTTCACCAAGAACGGCGGCCTGTGGCTGGAGAGCATTGCCGACGCCGGCGCCGATGCACTGGGCCTGGACTGGACCTGCGACATCGGTGAGGCCCGTCAACGCGTCGGCAACAAAGTCGCCCTGCAAGGCAACATGGACCCGACCGTGCTTTACGCCAAGCCAGAAGCCATCCGCACCGAAGTCGGGCGGATCCTCGCCAGCTACGGCAAGGGCAGCGGCCACGTGTTCAACCTCGGCCATGGCATTACGCCGGAAGTCGATCCGGAGCATGCCGGTGCATTCCTGCGCGCGGTGCATGAGCTGTCGGCGCAGTATCACGAGTGATCGTCACCCGATAAAAAAACGCCCGGCATTTGCCGGGCGTTTTTGCATCAAAATCAAAAGATCGCAGCCTTAAGCTTTCAAATTCTCCAACGGCGGCAACTTCGCCAATTTCAACGCCACCAGCAACGCAATCACCAGCAATGCGCTGATGAACAGCCCGATCCCGTTCCAGCCACCCAGATGCCAGGCCATGCCGCCCGCCGTCCCCGCGATACTCGACCCGGCGTAATAGCTGAACAGGTACAACGACGTTGCCTGCCCCTTGGCCTTGGTCGCGCGACGACCGATCCAGCTGCTGGCCACCGAATGCGCGCCGAAGAAGCCGAAGGTGAAGACCAGCATGCCGAAGATCACTACTGGCAGGGGCGTAAACATCGTCAACGCAAGGCCCGCGAGCATCACCACAATGGTTGCCCAGAGCACTTTGCGCCGGCCGAGCTGGTCGGCCAGGGCGCCGATTTTCGCCGAGCTGTAGATGCCCGACAGGTACACCACCGAGAGTAGCCCGACGAAGGCCTGGTCCATGTGATACGGCTCGGCCAGCAGGCGATAGCCGATGTAGTTGAACAGGGTAACGAACGCGCCCATCAGCACGAACGCTTCGACAAACAGCAGCGGCAGGCCGGCGTCGCGAAAGTGCATGGTGAAGCCGTCGAGCAGGCTACGCGGGTGCAGCGAACGAGCGCGGAAGTTGCGCGACTCGGGGAGGATTTTCCAGAACACCGCGGCGGCAATCAGCGCCAGGCCGCCGATGACCAGCATTGCCGTGTGCCAGCTGACGAAGTCGATCAGTACGCCAACAATCAACCGTCCACACATGCCGCCGATGGCGTTGCCGCCGATGTACAAGCCCATGGCCAGGCCGATGTGCTGCGGGTGAATTTCTTCGCTCAGATAAGTCATCGCCACCGCCGCCAGACCGCTCAACGACAACCCCACCAGCGCCCGCATCACCAGCACGCCTTGCCAGCTCGGCATCATCGCGCTAGCGATGGTGCAGAGTGCGGCAGCGAACAGTGCGGCGACCATCACCGGTTTACGCCCGATGCGATCGGAGATCGGGCCGGTGATCAGCAAGCCGATGGCGAGCATGCCGGTGGCGACCGACAGGATCAGGCTGCTCTGGGCCGCATTGATGGAAAACTCGCGGGACAGCAGCGGCATCATCGGCTGCACGCAGTAGAGCAGGGCAAAGGTCGCGAAGCCGCCAGAGAACAGCGCCAGTACCGTGCGCATGAACATCGGCGTGCCTTTTTCGATGTAGATCTCGTTGCGTTCAGCGACGACATCGTTCAGCGCGGCGGGCGGAATTTCATGGGCGAGTGGGGCGACAGCAGTTTTCACTTCGAACCTCGGAGGGCGCAGCCGATCAGGCAATGAAAAAATCATATAGCTGGCTAATGTTTCTATCCAATATATTGTTCGACCTGTTTGATAGGTTTAACGACCTAATGGAGTTTTCATGGAATTGCGTCACTTGCGCTACTTCATTGCCGTCGCCGAAGAGCTGCATTTTGGCCGCGCCGCCCAAGTGCTGGGCATCTCGCAGCCGCCGCTGAGCCAGCAGATTCAGGCGCTGGAGCAGGAAGTGGGGGCGCGTCTGTTCGAGCGGACCAATCGTCGGGTCGAGCTGAGTGAGGCCGGTCGGCTGTTTCTGGAAGAGGCGCGGCTGGCGCTGGCGCAGGTCGACAAAGCGGCGGATGTGGCTCGGCGGGCACAACTTGGTGAATTGGGTGAACTGAAGATCGGCTTCACCTCGTCGGCGCCGTTCAACTCGACCATTCCCCAGGCGATTTTCTCGTTTCGCCAGCGCTTCCCGGCGGTGCACCTGAACCTGCGGGAGATGAGCAGCACCCAAGTGGCCGATGCGCTTGTGGACGAGTCGATCGAGATCGGCATCATGCGACCGCTGGGCTTGCCGGACTCGCTCAGCGTTGTGGAATTGATGCGTGAGCCGTTGGTGGCGGTGCTCAGCTCCAAGCATCCGCTGGTGGATGGCAGCGAAGAAGGTCTGTTCCTGTCCGCCCTGGCCCTCGAGCCGTTCGTATTTTTTCCGCGCAGCTATGGCAGCGGTTTGTACGCACAACTGCTCAGCCTGGCGCGGGACGCCGGCTTCAGCCCGCACTTTGCCCAGGAGGCTGGCGAGGCGATGACCATCATCGGGCTGGTGGCGGCGGGTTTGGGGGTATCGGTGTTGCCGGCGTCTTATCAGCGAATGCGCATTGATGGCGTGGTCTATCGGCCGTTGCTGGATCCAGAGGCGATTTCGGCGGTATGGCTGGTACAGCGCAAGGATCAGAAGTCGCCGATGGCCAAGGCGTTTGTGGAGTTGTTGACGCGCAAGCTGACGCCATAGCGCTACAAGGTTTTTATTGGGTGCAGCCCTAGGTCTTTTAACGTATCGGCCGATACCGTCATTGGACTCATCACAAACCAGGGAGATACAGGATGTTCAAGCAGTTAACGTTCACCGCATTGCTGGCATTGTTTGCTCTGACCGGTGGTTGTGCTTCGGTAAAAATGGCCGATGAAACCCTGGACGCTCAAGCGAAGACGTTCCAGGTAAGCCCCGACAAAGCCAATATCTATGTTTATCGCAACGAGAGCATGGGTGCCGGGGTGAAAATGCCGGTGACCCTCAATGGCAAGCCTGTAGGGCAGACAGTCGCCAAGTCCTATCTGATGTTGGCTGTCCCGGCTGGCCAGCAGACTCTGGTGTCTTCGGCGGAAAACGACTCGGAACTGAAACTCACCGCAGAAGCGGGCAAAAACTACTTTGTCTGGCAGGAAGTGAAAGTGGGTTTCATCAAAGCGCGTAACAACCTGCAAGTCGTCGACGACAAGACAGGCCGCGCTGGCGTCGCTGAAAGCAAGTTGATTCAAGCGCAGTAAGTGTCTGGATGGCCCCTGCGCGTAGCGTTGGGGGTTGTCCCGTTCACTGGATCCGTAACCTATAAGTTCACCTCCGTAAGTGTTCAAATCCTTGCGGGAATGCTAGTCGCTGACGACATCGGTCATCGCATTCATCCCGACCCGTTTGCTCTCGGCCTTGCAGCTTGGTCTGGTTCGATTGCAGCACCCGCTGGCAGGCGTCGCGATCGCTCTCGTTGAAGTGAGCAGCGATCAAAGGTAAGCCCTTACCTCGCCGATGAGAGGGTGTAGACGCCGCACATCATCTCAGAAGAAATCCACGTTGAGTGTGTGTAGCTCAAAGGCTACACTCTGGCGTATGACTGAGATCCTTCGAAGTTCAACTTTCTCTAGCTGGTTATTGAAGCTGGCCGATAGCCGCGCCAGGATGCGTATTCAGGTGCGAATTGACCGTATGGCGATGGGGATTTTGGCGATGTCAAAACCATCGGAGAAGGGGTCAGTGAGGTACGTGTTGATTATGGCCCCGGGTATAGGGTCTATTTCATGCAGCAAGGCCGTCAACTGGTCATCCTCCTCTGCGGTGGTGACAAAAGCAGCCAAACCCGAGACATCAAACAAGCCAGGCTCATAGCGAAATCCTGGCAGGAGCAAAACCCATGACCGAAAAATTCACTCGTTGGGACTCTGCCGAGTACCTCAAGACCGAAGAGGACATGGCCAATTATCTTGACGCTTGCATGGAAGAAGCGGGAGATGATCCAGCATTTATAGCCAAAGCACTTGGGACCATTGCGCGTGCTCGCGGCATGACCCAAGTCGCACGGGATGCAGGGCTCTCCCGGGAAAGCCTTTACCGCGCACTGTCAGGTGAAGGGAATCCAGAGTTCGGTACCATCCTGAAAGTAGTGAAGGCTCTAGGATTAAAATTACACGCCAGTACCTGAGTCAACCCAAAAGAATAATGACGACAATGCTGTCTTGAGTGTTTACTTCCTGCGTCCCTGACAGGGGTTTGCGAGTCTCTGAGGATCCTGGGTAACCAGCCATCGCAGAGCCAGGCTGGTACCGGGCGATGACAAGCCGACCTGTTTGTGAAAGGGCGCCGAAAGGCGCCCTTGTGGCGAGGGGGCTTGCCCCAGTTGGGCTGCGCAGCAGTCCTGAATCTGAGTTCATGTTTCGTCAGACAAATCGCAATTTCAGATCTACGGCCGCTTCGCGCCCGAACGGGGGCAAGCCCCCTCGCCACAAGTGTTGTTACTGAACCTTCGCCAAATCCCCTTTCAACGCAACCCCGGCCATGATCGCCCCTGCGTGGCATTCATAGGTCTTGGCATCCTTGCGCTCATTGCTCTTGTAGAAGCTGACGATGTTGGTCACGGCGTTGGCACCGGCGTTCTTCGCTGCCTGGTGCAGGCTGATGATTGCTGATTGCACGACCCATTCGCAGGCCACTTGGTCAGACTTGTTGAAGGCGTTGGTTTTCTTATTGGTCACGGCACCCGTGCTGAGTACGGTGACGTTGCCAGCCGGTGTATTGCCCGCCAGGTAGAACTTCACGCTGCCATCGATTTTGCCGGTGCGGGTGGCCTCGGCAACGGCTTTGTCAAAAGGCAGGTACAGCGCCGTGTCTCGCGCGTGGCTGATGCCCGGCAAGGCGCACATCAGCAGAGTGGCGGCAGCGAGTTTCTTGAAGTGCATGCTGGTCTCCTTGACCCTGGTATTTCGTTTACGACCAGCGGCGGAAGATCAACGAGGTGTTGACCCCACCAAAAGCGAAGTTGTTGTTCATCACGTACTGGTTGCTCATCTGCCGGAATTCACCGCGCAGGTAATCGAGCTTGCCGCACTGGGGATCGACCTCATCGAGGTTGAAGGTGTGCACGTACAGGTCGCGGTTCATCATTTCGATGCTGAACCAGGACTCCAGCGCGCCGCAGGCTCCCAGGGTGTGGCCGAGGAAGCTCTTCTGCGAGCTGATCGGCATGTGTTCGCCGAACAAGCTGTTGGTCGCCAGTGTTTCGGCAATGTCACCCTGTTCTGTCGCCGTACCGTGACCATTTACATAGCCGATGGCGCTTGGGTCGAGCCCGGCGTCTTCCAAAGCCAGCTCCATGGCCCGGCGCATGGTGATCAGCTCGGGGCGGGTGGCATGCTGGCCGTCGGCGTTGCTGCCGAAACCGACGATCTCGGCGTGGATGCGGGCGCCACGTGCCAGGGCGTGTTCGAGTTCTTCGAGTACCAGCATGCCGCCGCCCTCACCGATCACCAGGCCATCGCGGCCGCTGTCGTAAGGGCGCGGGCTGGTTTGCGGGGCATCGTTTTTCAGGCTGGTGGCGTAGAGCGCATCGAACACCATGGCCTCGGTCGGGCACAGCTCTTCGGCACCGCCGGCGAGCATCAGCGGCAGGCGGCCGAACTTGATCGACTCGTAGGCGTAACCGATGCCCTGGCTGCCGCTGGTGCAGGCACTGGAGGTCGGGATCAGTCGGCCGGTGAGGCCGAAGAAGATGCTGATATTCGCTGCCGTGGTGTGCGGCATCATCCGCACGTAGGAGTTGGCGTTCAGGCCTTCGGCCACCGAATTGAGCAACATTTTGCCGAACGCCTTGATCTCGTCGGTGCTGCCGGTGGACGAGCCGCAGGACACGCCCATGCGCCCGTCCTTGATCGACTCATCACCCAGTAGCCCGGCGTCCGCCAGGGCCTGTTCTGCAGCGCCGACTGCCAGCCGCGATACCCGGCCCATGCTGCGCAACTGCTTGCGCGTCCAGTGGCCGGGCACCTGGAAGTCGTCGATCGGCCCGGCCAGGCGGGTATTGAGTTCGGTAAAGCGATCCCACTCGTGCATGCGACGAATGCCGCTGCGGTTGGCGGCGAAGTTGGCGGCGATGGTGTCCCAGTCGCTGCCCAGTGAGGTGATGCCGGCCATGCCGGTGACGACGACGCGCTTCATCAGCACAGGCCTCCGTTGACGGCCAGAACCTGCCGGGTGATGTACGAAGCTTCCGCCGACATCAGGAAATTCACTGCACTGGCCACCTCTTCCGGGGTGCCCATGCGTTGTGCGGGGATCATTTTCATCAGTTCTTCCACCGGCACGTTTTCATCGAGCATCGCCGTGTCGATCAGGCCGGGTGCGACACAGTTAACCGTGATTTTGCGCTTGCCCAGCTCAATCGCCAATGCCTTGGCCGCGCCGATCAGACCGGCCTTGGACGCGCTGTAATTGACCTGCCCGCGATTGCCGATCAGCCCGGACACCGAAGTAATGCAGACAATCCGCCCGGCGGCGCGACGACGGATCATCGGCATCATCACTGGGTGCAGCACGTTGTAGAAACCGTCGAGGTTGGTGCGTATCACCACATCCCAGTCCTCCTCGCTCAGGGCCGGAAAAGCACCGTCGCGGGTCAGGCCGGCGTTGAGCACCACGCCGTAATAGGCGCCATGAGCTTCCACGTCGGCTTCGAGAATGGCTTTGCAGCTGGCGCGGTTGCTGACGTCGAATTGCAGGATGCGCGCGTTGCGGCCCAAGGCTTCCACTTCTGCTTTGACGGCTTCGGCGTCCGCCAAGCCGCTGCGACAGTGCAGCACGATGTCATGCCCCGCTCGGGCCAGACGCAATGCGATGGCGCGGCCAATACCACGGCTGGAGCCGGTGACCAGTACGGATTCAGTCATCACTCGACTCCTTGGGGTTCATGCAGATATTGAGCGGCTTGAGGTGGGCGGAACACGTTCAGCCGGGCGGTCGCGTGGATGCCGGGGGCGGTGATGTGGCATTCGAATACGCCCATGCCGTTGTCGTCTTCCAGCGAGCGTATCCCATGGATGGTCAGCTCGGTGCCGGCAGGGAAGTGTTCCACGTTGCATTCGAATTTGCGGCTGCCGAGCAGGAAGCCCAGTTCCACCGCATTGCCTTTCTGGCGCGCATGGCAGCCAGCGTAAGCGGCGACGCTCTGGGCCATCAACTCGATGCCGACCCAGGCCGGCAGGCTGCCGTCGGGGCGATTGAACAGGCCGCCGGGCTTGACGGTGAGTCGGGTATAGATCTGCTCGTCGTCGAACGACAGGATCTGATCGATGAGGATCATGTCGCCGGCATGGGGCAGCAGTTCGGCGAGCGGCCAGGTAATCATGGGGCGTCTCCGATAATCAGGCTGACGTTATTGCCACCAAAGGCAAAGGAATTACTCATCAGGTAGCGGGGTGCAATGGACGTCAGGTGGTCGGTCGGGGTCACCCAATGCAATGCCGGCAACTCGGGGTCGGGCTGCCCGTCCCAGACATGGGGCGGCAGGGCATGCTCGTGGTTATCCGCGCTCAGGCTCAACCAGCAGAACGCCGCTTCCAGGGCGCCAGCGGCGCCGAGGGTATGGCCGGTCATCGGTTTGGTTGATGAGCAGGGCACGCCTTGTGGAAACAGCGCCGTCACAGCCAGGCTTTCCATGGCGTCGTTGTGTTGGGTGGCGGTGCCGTGCAGGTTTAGATAGCTGATTTGTTGGGGTTGCAGGCCTGCGCGGCTCAAGGCTTTGTGCATGGCTTGCCGGGCGCCACGGCCGGTTGGTTCCGGCGCGGAAATATGGTGTGCATCGGAGCTGGCACCACTGCCGAGCAAAGCAATCGGTTGGCCGCTGCCAGCGGTTTTGCTCATCAGGAACAGCACCGCGGCTTCGCCGATATTGATGCCGTTGCGGTTCGCCGAAAACGGGTTGCAGCGTTGCTCGGACACCGCTTCCAGGGCAGAGAAACCGTTGAGGGTCAGCTTGCACAAGCTGTCGACACCGCCGCACAACACGGCATCGCACATGCCCAGGTCGAGCAGCCGTTGGGCACTCATCAGCGCACGGGCGCTGGAGGTGCAGGCGGTGGAGATCACATAGGCCGGGCCGCTCAATTGCAGCCAGTCGGCGAGAAACGTCGCCGGTGCGCCGAGCTCTTGCTGCTGATAGTCATAATCAGCCGGGAAGTGATGTTCGCGGATGTAATGGGCCAGGCCGCGGCTGGCTTCGTCGATGCCTGAGGTGCTGGTGCCCAGAATGACGCCGATACGGTCGCGGCCGTAGGTCTGGATCGCCTGCTCGATGTCTTGGCGAATTTGCAGCGCGGCCTCCAGCAGCAATTGATTGTTGCGACTGTTTTGATGAGCCAACTCAGCCGGAATCGGTGCCAGCTCACCACGCACCGCCGCCACGGGCAACGAGCGCTCCGCGACCCAGCCGGCCTCGCTACGCATGCCCGAGCAATCGCCGGCAAACAGGTTGCGGGCGACTTCCTGCTTGTCGCGGCCGAGGGCGCAGATTACCCCAAGGGCATTCAGGTAAGCGGTCATGGCGTGTTTTCGCCTAACGGGGTGACGCGATAATGCGGGCCTTGGGACACGTTCAATTCAAAGCTCGGTGGTTGCGAAAGACTTGGTTGCGAAAGACTTGGTTGTGAATAGCGGATGTTCCAGCGCGCTGACAATGACCGTTGCCCGTCATGCTGCCGGGCGGCGGGATAGTTGCGGTGCAACTCGCCTTCGGGGGTCAATGCAAACAACAGGGCGGCGAACAGCTCCCGGGCTTCCGGATTGGGTGGTAGCAAGCCGTCGGCTTGCCATTGGCCATCGATCAGTTTCTGTCGTGCCACGGGAATTCCCAACGGGTCCATCATCGACCAGCGAATGCCCGGGCCTTCACGCTGGATCACCAGGAGCCAGTCCTGACGCTGCTCGGCCATCTGCCGTTCGATGTGTAGTTGCAGTGGCAACGCCAGGTTCGGGGTTCGCTCGGGCAGCGGCGTCTGGCTGGCACAGGCGCTCAGTAGCAGGACACAACCCAGAAGCAGGAAACGGATCATCAGACACTCTCTTCAAGGGGCTTGCGCGCGACCACATTGACCAGGGTTTCTTCCCGGTGGCCAAAGGGTTTTGGCTGGCGCAAGCCGAAGCGTTCGAGCAGGCCGAAATCCTTGGCGCGACTCCACCACAAGTAAGGGTAAGACACGTTTTTCGGGCCGAATTCAAAACCCTGCCGACGAATCATCTCCAGGTAGCCGGCGGCGCTCTTTTGCACGTGCATCGGATGGCGGAACAACCAGCGAATCACCCACGTATCAATGTAAGCCTCGGTGGACTCGGCGAACAGCAGATAACCGCCCGGCTTGAGCACCCGGTAGAACTCGGCCAAGGCCTGGTCCTGCTCGACCAGGTGATGGAAAGTCTGGTGACAGAACAGCAGATCGACACCGGCGTCTGGCACTTTGATGCTGGCGCAGTCACTGCCGATCAGCTCTACATCCATGCCCTGGCGGATCGCTTCTTCGCCGCTCAGGTTCAGGCTGTGAGGGTCGGCATCCAGCCCGATCAGGCGCTTGGGCGCGAAGGTCTGGCGCAGGTACTGGAACGACTTGCCCTGGCCGCAACCGGCATCGAGCAATACCGGGTTGTCGGGCAATGGCTCGCTGAACAGGCTGCGCAAATCATTGATCGCCACTCGCAATACATGGTGCTGCCAGGTGTGGCTGCGCAGGAACCAGAAACCGAAACGGGTTTCTTCGACGTAGTTGTCGCTCAAATAACTCATGTCGCATCCTTTGCGCAAAGCTCTGAGATCATCCGCAGTCGACGTTTGGCTTCGCTGACGAACGGGTTGCGTTCATCCCAGGCGTAACCCGCGAGGATCGAGCTGATCATGCGGCGAATATCCTCTGTACCGCCCTGATAGAAAATCACATCCTGAAAAGTCCCGGCGTACCAGCCTTCGACGTAGCAACGGAAGGTGTCGACGCCACGCTTGAGGGGTTCGGCAAACTCGGTTTGCCAGTCGACGCTTTCACCTTGCAGTTGGCGGTGCAGCACCCCGGCGGCCATGCTCGCCGAACGCATGGCGATGGTCACGCCGGAGGAGAACACCGGGTCGAGAAATTCTGCGGCATTGCCCAACAAGGCGAAGCCAGGGCCATGCAGGGTTTTGACGTTGGCCGAATAGCCGCCGATGGTTCGCGCGGGTGTATCCCATACGGCGTTACTCAGCACCCCGGCCAGGCTTGGAGTTTCAGCGATGAAGCCGCGCAGGCAGTCGTCCAGATTGTCGGTGCGGCCTGCGAAGTGTTCGGCGGCCGCCACCACGCCCACCGAGCAACGGCCGTTGCTGAACGGGATGGTCCAGAACCAGATGTCGCGTTGGGTCGGATGGGTGGTGATGAGGATTTTTTCCCGTTCGAAAGCCGGGCTGTCGATACAGTCTTCGACGTGGGTGAATACCGCCTGGCGCACCGGAAAGTTTGACGGCGCCTCAAGGTCCAGCAAGCGCGGCAGCACACGACCGTAGCCGCTGGCATCGAGCACGAAGTCGGCCTCGACGCGGTATTGGCTGCCATCTTCGCGAAGCACATCGAGCTGCGGTTTCGCCAGGCTGAAATCAACGCTGACGATGGCTTCGCCGTAACGGACGTCGACTCCCTGCAGTTCAGCCTGATCGGCCAGCAGCTTGTCAAAGTCGGCGCGCTGGACCTGGAAGGTCGTCGGCTTGCCGTTGCTGAACGTCTCGCCGAAATCGAAGGTGCTGTACTGATCGCCCCAGGCGAATGCCGCACCGTTCTTCAACTGGAAACCGGCCGCATTGACCGCGTCGAGCATGCCGGCTTCTTCGACGAAATCCAGGCAGTGGGACAGCAGGCTTTCACCGATGGAAAACCGTGGGAAATGCTGGCGTTCGATCATCAGCACATCATGGCCTTTGCGCTTGAGCAGCGCGGCGGCGATAGCGCCCGAGGGGCCGGCACCGATCACCACCACCTGACGACGTTCCATTTCAACTGTTGGCACGGGTGCTCCTTGCCGGGGCGGCGATGTTCAAAGGGATTCGGTGCATGCCGGCGAGTGCCGGCAGCAGGGTTGCGACCAGGCCCATCAACATCAGCGCGAAATACAGCTCGGGGCTGATGAGTTGTTGTTGCAGCAGCAGGTTGAGAAAGACGATTTCGCTCAAGCCGCGGATATTCAGTAAAAGGCTTTCCCGCCAGCGGCTGGCACCTTCAAACGAGACGCCGGCCCAGCCAAGGCCCAGCCAGTTGCCCAACAATTTGCTGGCGATCGGCAACAGCACAAGCGCGGACAGTTGTACCGCGCCGAGGCTGTCGATGGCGTTGTGCACGTTGATCTGCACGATGCCGAACGTGAGGATCAGCGGGATGGCGACCCAGGTCTGCAAACCGCTCATCCACGCCGTTGGCAATGGCAGTACCAGCGACACCTTGAGCGCGGCCATGCACAGCAGGTAACCGATGCCGAAAATCAGCGCATTGAGCTTGAAGTGTTCGGCGACCACCAGCAGCGCGAAGAAGCAGCCGCTGTGCAGCAACGGTTGGCGCAAGCCGAGCAGTCGCAGCAGCAACGGCAGGCAGGCGCCGGCCAGCGGCAGCAGCAGGCTGCTCAGGTGCAGGCTGCCCTGGGCGAACGCGAACAGGGTCCAGCAGGTCAGGTCGATCAGGATCGCGGTCTGCACCAGGCGCCGGGTGGCGGCGGGCGGGTAGTTGATGTGTCGCAGGTACAAGTACAACACCGGAATCGCGGTAATGGCGAACAGCAGACCGACCGCCAGCGAACTGATCCACGGCTGCGGCGGCAGCAACCAGACCGCTGTCGCCAACCCGCAGGCAAACGGAATGCAGAAACTCGGCAGGGCGATTTTCAGGCTCTGGCGATCCAGTCGCAGGTCGATCACGTCGCTGAGAATGTGCCCCAGCAGCAAGGCAAAGCTCAGGCTGTAGAGGTTCTTCAGCCAATCCGGCGAGATCAGTTCGGCACCGCTCAGTTGCCAGCCCGGTTCGATCCAGAAATACATCAGCAGCGGCAGGCCGAAGGTTGCCAGCAACAACTGGCTGACGATCGGAATCAGACCGAAACGTCGACCGACACGGGTGGCCACGGCGAACAACACCAAGGCCATTACCCAGAACGCCGCGACCATCAAGCTGTTGGCTCCGCAACCGGTGCGGTGTGGACTTGGCGTCCGGCCCACGGCGCCAGGATGAAGCTGTATGCCAGGCCGAGGCTCACCGACAGGCCGAAGTTGCTCACCGCCGGTGTGCTGGACACCGCCAGCAGACCAAACGACAACCATGTGGTTGCGGCTGCCAGCATGGTGCCCAACAGGCTCGCCGCGGCGCCGCCGATCTGTTCGCGCATGAGGATCGCGTAGTCGACGCTGATGGCTGTCACCAGCAGCAGGCCGAACAGGCTGAACAGCGTCAGCGGCTGACCCAGCCAGCCGAGGCTTGCCAGGCTGCACAGGGCTGCCAGCAGTGGCAGAGAGACGATTCGCAGCGCGCCGCCGAGACCGAAGGGCAGGATCAGCACCAGCACGATCAACACGCAGGAGGCGAGTTTCAATTCAGCGGCGCTGATTTGAGTTGCGGCGAACACCTTGTTCAGTTCGCCGAGGCGGTCGACCAGTTGCACACCCGGCAAGTCCAGCGCCTGGACCCGCAACAGCGCGGGGTTGTTCAAGCCTTGCAGGCTGACCATCGCGGCCACGCCGTTATCGGTCGGCCCCAGCCACAGGGTGCGATAGGGCTCGGCCAATGGGCCGGCCAGCGCCGCGTCGATGTCTTCGGTGGGCAGCGCCTGTAACTTCACCAGCTCGGCTTGCAGCGCGTCAGCAGGCACGCCAAGGTCGAGCAACGGTTGCCAGAATTGCGGCAGCTTGCCCAGTGCATCACGCACTTTACGCTGTTCGCTCGGCGTACTGACCAGCTGGTTGAGCGACAGGTAGCCCTGGAGTTTTTCCAGATTGACCAACTGATCCAGACGCTCGCTCAGTGCCGTCAGGCGTTCGAGCAACTCCTGCTGATTGGCCGCGCGCACCAGGAAGAACTGGCTGGTGGGTTGATGGCCGGTGACGCGCGCAATGGTCTGCGCCTCGTCCGTCAGTTGTTGCGGTGCGCCGATCCATTGGCGAATGTCGTTTTTGGTCTGCAGCTGCAACAGACCGCCGACACAGAAGGCGATCAGCAGCGCCAGCAGCACCGGCGTGCGTACGTATTTGAGCAGCGATTCACGCAGCGCCAGCAAAGACTCGGCAATGCGCATCGGCCATTGCGCCGGACGCAGTTGCACGCCCTTGAGCAGCGCCGGCAGCAGACACACCGCCGACAGATAAGCGCCGAGCAGGCCGGCGGCGGAGAACACGGCAATCTGGGTCAGGGCCGGGAACGGCGTCCAGGCCAGGGCCAGGTAGCCGATGCCACTGGTGATCAGGCTCAGCGTCAGCCCCGGCAGGGTCAGGCGCAACGCCGGCCAACTGTGCCAGGGTTTCAGGCTCCAGCTTTTGGACAGGTAATGCAGCGGGTAATCCACTGCCACGCCGATCAGGCTTGAACCGAGCACCAGCGTCATCACATGCATGTGACCGAACAGCGCCACGCAGGCCACCGCGCCGAACAGCATGCCCACCAGCACCGGGACGAACGCCAGCACCACCCGCCAACGCCGGAAGGCCAGCAACAGCAGCAACAGAATCCCCATCGTGGCGCCGCCGCCGACCCAGGTAATCTCGCGTGCGGCTTGCCGTTGACCGCTGGCGGCATACAGCAGGCCGCTGGCGGCGAGCAATTGTACATCCGCCTGGGCGGCTTCTTCGCGACTGTGCTGGAGCAGGTCGGCCACTTGCAGCGGCAGGTTCATGTCGAATGCGTTGCCGACGGTTCGCGCCCGCAGCATCACCCAGCTCTTGCCGTCGGCATCGGCGACCAGCGCGCCGCTGCCAATGTCCAATTGCACCGAGCCGCGCTGTGGCTGGCTGTTCTGGATGCGCCCGGTCAGGCCGAGCCAGTCGTCCTGGCTCGGCACCAGGCTGAAGCCGGTAAACGGGTCGAACAGGGCTTGCACCCGTTGCTGGATAAAAGCGTCGGGGTGCTCGATGAGTTGCTGGCGGTCGGCGGCGGACAGCATCGCCAGTCGGCCTTGCAGCAATTGCGTGCGCAGCGCTGGCAAGTCGGCTTGCAGGTTCCACTGGACCTTTTCGAACACGCCGCTGGCTTGCCACTGTTCACCGAGTTTTTGCGCCATGGCGATGGCTTGCTGACGGTCTTTATGGCCGACCAGTACCAGCATTTCCCGGTTCAACGGTTCTTGCATGCGTTGTTCGGCGCGCAGCTCCAGCGCGTCCGGCGCGGTGCCTGGCACCAGTTCCATCAGGTTGGCCGACAGCGGAGTGCCGTCGCGCCACTGCCAACCGGCGAGTGCGAGCACCGCCAGCAGCAGGACCAGGAACAGCCGCGGCAGCATCCGTTCACTCGGCAAAGTCATGTTGCTCCGCATCGCTCAAAGGTTGGGCGCTGGTGCTGTCCTGCATGCGCAACAGGGTTCGGTCACCCTGGGTTTCGAGCAGCTCGATGTTGTGTACCAGTTCGCCGCCGTCAATGTTGATCTGATTGAACACCTGTTTGAGCAGCATCGAACGCGGGGTCAGGGTCAGTTTCCAGTTCTGCGCATCACCACTCAGCGACAGCTCGAAATCCCGTTGCAGGCCACTGCTGTCGCCTTGCAGCACGGCGAGGAACAAACGGTTCTGTTCGGCGCCGGCACTCTTGCTCGGCAGCATTTGCCAACCGCTGGCGTCCCGCCGGGCAATGCCCTGGGGGCTGATGCGGTAGTCCTGTTGCAGCGGGGTTTTCAGCAGCCAGAGCAAGCCGTGATTTTTCGCCAGAACGAAGGTGCCCTTGCTGGTCAGCGGCTGGGGCAGGGCACGCAGGTGTTTTTCCTGGATGAAGTTGCCGTGGATCACATCGGGTTTGGCCAGTTGATCGCTCAGTTGCTGCAGATCGAAGGCCTGGGCCAACGATGAAAGCCCGAGCAACGCTAAAGCGCCAAGGCATTTGAAAAGCGAATTCATGGCAGCACCCTTTCAACCGCGTCGGTAAACACCTTGGGTAAAGCCAGCTGCATTTCGCGGCTGCTCATGTCGACGGCGACCTGCACTGAAACAGCGCGGGTCAAACGTTCGCCAGTTGCAAGATCGCTGATCAGATAATTGATCTTCAGGCGATTCTCCCATTCCACCAGGCTGGCGCGCACATTCAGCTTCTGGCCGAACACGGCGCCGCGCACATAGCGCAACTGCAAATCGATCACAGGCCATGCGTAACCCGACGCAACCATGGCGTCGTAGTTGTGGCCGATCCTGTCCAGCAGCGCACAGCGGGCGACTTCCAGGTATTTGACGTAATGGCCGTGCCAGACCACGTTCATGGTGTCGACGTCAAAGAACGGGACGAGGATTTCCGTATCGGTGTGAAGCACTCCCTTGCTACGCATGTAGCCTCCAGTGTTGCTCGGCGATGCGTTGCAGGCACAGGCGCAATTCGCCTTCCAGGGCACGGTCTTCGATGACCGGGGGGAAGTCTTTGGCCAATTCTTCGTGCATCGCGGCCAAGGCCGGTGGCAGTGGGCGCGCGTCTTCAGCCTGGCCGCGCAGCCAGACGCCTTGATTGGCCGCCAGCAGCGTGGCGGCGGCGACCTGTTCGGTCAGCTCCAGCACGCGGATGGCGTCGCGGGCGGCGATGGTGCCCATGCTGACCTTGTCCTGGTTGTGGCACTCGGTGGAGCGCGAGAAGACGCTGGCCGGCATGGTGTTTTTCAGGGCTTCGGCGGTCCAGGCGCTGGTGCCGATCTGCACGGCCTTGAAGCCGTGATTGAGCATCGCACGGTCGGCGGTGGCGCCGGACAGGTTGCTCGGCAAGCCATGGTTGTAACGTTCGTCCACCAGCAGCGCGAGTTGACGGTCGAGCAAGTCGGCGACGTTGGCCACCAGGTTTTTCAGGCTGTCCATGGCGAACGCGATGTGGCCGCCGTAGAAGTGCCCGCCGTGCAGTACGCGTTCGGCCTCGGCGTCGATGATCGGGTTGTCATTGGCGCTGTTGAGTTCGATCTCGATGAACGAGCGCAGCCAGTTCAGGCTGTCGGCCAGCACACCGAGCACGTGTGGCGCGCAACGCAGGGAGTAACGGTCTTGCAGGCGATGCAGCGGCGCGGTCGGCGCGTCGATCGCCAGATCCTTGCGCAACCACGCGGCAACTTGCATCTGCCCTGGATGGGGTTTGGCGGCGAACAGGCGCTCGTCGAAGTGCTCCGGGTTGCCCTGCAAAGCGACCACGTTCAGCGCGGTGATGCGCGTGGCCAGTTGCAGCAGGTAATCGGCACGGGCATAAGCCAGGCACGCAAGGCCGGTCATCACGGCGGTGCCGTTCATCAACGCCAGGGCTTCTTTGGGGCGCAATACCAGCGGCTGCCAACCCAGTTCGCGGTGCACATCGGCAGCTTGTCGGCGTTCGCCGCGGAACATCACTTCGCGCTCGCCGGACAAGGTTGCGGCGACGTAGGACAGCGGCGTCAGATCACCGCTGGCGCCCACTGAACCTTCTTCCGGAATCAGCGGCAGGATGTCGTGTTCGAGGAACGCTTGCAGGCGCTCCAGCAACTCCACGCGTACCCCGGACACGCCCTGGCACAGCGACTGCAAACGCGCCGCCAGCACCGCGCGGGTGGCCTGGGCGTCGAGCAGTTTGCCCAGGCCGCAGCCGTGGAACGTGTACAGATGACGGGGCAACGCCTCGACGTGATGCAGCGGCACCGCCACCACGCAGGAATCGCCATAACCGGTGGTCACGCCATAGATCACACCTTCCTTGTCCAGCAGGGAGTCAAGGAACTGCGGGCCCTTGGCAATGCGCTGGCGAAACTCGGGGTCGCCCTGCAACTGCGTTGGCACCTGACGGTTAGCCAGGGCCAGCACGTCTTCGATGCACAAAGGGAGTTCGCCGAAGGTTACCGGCTCAAGCGTTGGCGTCGTCATCGGTCTTCCAGAAAGGGTAAAAGTTGAACCATTGTTGGGGCGCTTCGAGGCAATAGTGACCCAGACGTTCGGCGTAGCGGGAGGCCCACTGATGAATGACCTGTTCGCGCTCGCTGCGTTTCCATACCACCGCCTCGGTGAACGGTTCGAGGGTCAGTCGATAGTCGCCCGTGGGTTTCTTCAGGCACAGCAGCAGATTGACCGGGCATTTCAGCAGACCGGCCAATAGCCAAGGGCCCTGAGGGAAGGCTGCCTGATGACCGAGAAAGTCCACTGTCACGCTACGCCCGCCATGCAGCGGTACGCGGTCGCCGGCAATTGCCAGCCACTCGCCGCGCTCCAGGCGCTCATGCAGTTGCAGCATGATCACCGGGTCGAGCTCGCTGACCTGGATCAGCCGCAGATTGGTTGCCCCGGCTTCGCCCAGCAGGCGGTTGAACTGCTCGGCGTGCTTGGTGTGCACCAGCACGTTCATGGTGACTTTCTCGCCGATCTCGGCCAGTGCCCGGCAAACCTCGAGATTGCCCAGATGCGTGCCCACCAGCATCTGCCCGCGCGTGCCGCGCAGTTTATTGCGCAGCAGCGCCGGGTCGATGATTTCGATCTGCTCGATGCTCAGCTTGCCGTTCCACACGTCGAGTTTGTCGAGCATGGAATCGGCGAAGGCCATGAACTGGCCGAACACCCGCCAATGGGTCGGACGCAATTCGCTGCGCCCGCTCCAGTCGGCGAGCCGCTGCTGGTATTGCCAGGCGCTTTGGCGGGCGCTGCGTCCGAACAGGAAAAAGTACAGCACGATGCCGTACAGCAGTGGGCTCAGCAGGCGTCGGCCCAGGACCTTTGCGCAGAATGCGGTGAACTTCATCAGCCAGAAACTGCCACGCTCCTGGCGATCGGCCCAGTGCTGTTTGTCTACGTTGTCGCTCATGCTCGCCACCGTCGCCAGAGGATCACCGGTGCCCGCAGCAACATGCCGAAGAACAGCCGGGTGTGCATGCTCGTAATCAGTACGTTGTCGTAGAACAGACGGAAATGTGAAACGCCATCCAGCGGGTAATGGACCCTGGTTTTCAGCCATTGCATCGGCAGATTGCGCCAGGCCAGGCGCACCAGGATGTCGGAGTCGAAGTCCATGCGCTTGCCGATTCTGGCCGAGTCGATCAGTGCCAGGGTTGGCGGTAATGGATAGACACGGAAGCCGCACATCGAGTCGCGAATCTGCAGCGACAGGGTGTTGATCCAGACCATGACGTGAGTCAGGTAGCGCGCGTACAAACGACCTTTCGGCACGCTGGCGTCGTATTGCGGATAGCCACAGATCACCGCCCCAGGATGGTTGCGTGAGTATTCGATGAAGACTTTGACGTCTTGCAGGTCGTGCTGGCCGTCGGCGTCTACCTGCAGGGCATGGCTGAAACCCAGGCGCGAAGCTTCCCGCAGACCGGTCATCACTGCGCCGCCCTTGCCCTGATTGACGGTGAGCCGGATCAGATAAACCCGGTCGCGCTGCGCCAGTTGGTCGAGTACCTTGGCGCAGGCGGGGCTGCTGGCATCGTCCACCAGAATGCATGGCAGGTCACAGGCAAGCAGCGCATCGACCACGGCAGTGATTGCGGTTTCGTGGTTGTAGACCGGGATTACGGCGCAGGGGTTATGCATCTGAAACCTCCACAGAACCCTGGTTGTGCAGAGACTGACTGTGGCGAGGGAGCTTGCTCCCGTTCGAGCGCGAAGCGCTCGCCATTAAATCTGCGCCGGATGGTTTTGGGGCCGCTTCGCAGCCCAGCGGGAGCAAGCTCCCTCGCCACAGGTTATGCATCGCTGGTAGCCTCCAGCAAAATCCGCCCGCTGGAGCAGGTGGCGGTTTCGTTGCGATAGGCGAAATACAATTTGCCGCGCGCCGGGTCGAAGCGCAGGTGCAACTGGATTTCATCGCCAGGGCGTACCAGTTGCTGGAATTTCAGCACTTCCATGCCGGCGAACTTTGCCGGCAGGTCCATCAATTGCTGGCCCAGGCTCATTGCCCACTCCACTTGCACCACGCCGGGCAATACCGGGGCCCGGGGAAAGTGTCCGCTGAAATACGCCAGGTCCGGCGGGACGGCCAGTTGCAGGCTCCACTCACCATCGGCTTCGACCTGCTCCAGCACTTGCGGCGCCTTTGGGCGGGGCGCCAGCAGCAAGGCTTCAACCTCAGCCTGGGGCAGTTTGCCCTGCGCGTTCAGCGGCAACTGCCGCAACAGGCGCCAGCGTCGTGGCAGGGCCAGCGTTTCACAGTGCTGGCTCAGATGCTGACGCAACGCTTGCGTGAGGCTGCGTCGTCCCTGATTGCGCAACGCGTGCATACCTCGCTCGCTGAGCACCAGCAGCGCCCCCAATGAGGCGCGGTTTTCCTGAACCACTCCCAGGCGCGCTTCGGCGACCCAGGCGTGCGCCATCAGCGCGTGTTCGAGCATGGGTAGCGAGATACGTTTTTCTTCCAGTTTGACGATCCGGTCCAGTCGCCCCAACAGCTCGAAACGGCCGTCGGCGGCGATGCGCGCGGCATCGGCGGTGTGTTCGATATGACCTGCCGGCAGGTATGGCGATGCGATAAGCAGGGCGCCATCGCTGTCCTGGCTCAGCTCCACGCCGGCGAAGGGCTGCCAGAGAGCCTGACCCTGACGCCAGGCGATGCCACCGGTTTCCGAGCTGCCGAGGATCTCGGTCGGCCATTGTTGCAGGCGTTCGTAAAGGCTTTGCGAGGCTTCGGCGGGTAACGCGCCACCGGAGGAGAACACTCGGCGCACTGCGCTCAGCGCTGGCCAGTCGAGGTTGTCGCCCATGCGCTTGAGCAATGCCGGGCTGGCAACCCAGGCGAAGGCCGGGTGTTCGCGGCTGGCGCGTTGCAAGTCTTCCGGGAAAGCCAGTTGCTTGCGCACGAACGAACGCCCGGCGCACAGCGGCCACAACACCCGAAACAGCAAGCCGTAGATGTGCTGGGTGGCGACGCTGCCGATGATGCAGGCTTCGCCCAGATCTGCGCCCCACAATTGCTCCAGCGCTTCGACTTCATTGGCCAGTTGGCGCAGGGTTTTATCGATGCGCTTGGGTTCGCCGCTGGAGCCGGAGGTGCACAGGCTCAGCTGACAACGATCCAGGTCCAGCGGGTGGGCTGGCAGCGGCGGATGCCGATAATCGCTCAGGTGTGCATCGTCGGCCTGATCGGTCAGCCACAGATCGACCTCGGTCGACCAGCGCTGGCGCGTCTGCGCTTGCAGGTCGGCGGGCAGCAGTACGCTGACCCCGGCACGCCAGGCGCCGAGCAGGGCAATGGCCAGGTCGGCGGCGTCTTCAAGGTGCACGGCGATGCGCTGCACACCCTGGGCTTGCAGGCCGGCAGCCAGGCTCAGGGCCCGGTCGCACAATTGCGCGTGATTCAACGCCGGCTCCGCCGTCACGGCACGCTCCGGCTGAGCCTTGAGCAGCAGTTGCTCAAGTTTTATCCAATTCATGGGTGGCCTCGTACCCGTTGTCGTATCAGCCATTCAATGGCAAACATCAGGCCGATCAATCCATAGGAGATCAGGCCGGTGTACAACATCCACCAGCTCAGCGGCGCCCAAAGGGTCAGGGCGGCGGCGCACAAACCGTTGCAAAGAAAAAACACGCTCCAGGCAATGGTCACCTGGCGGGTGTAGCGAATGGCCCTGGGCGGTAATTCCGGTTCTCGCAGGCGGGCCAGGCGTTCGACCATCGGCGGGCCGTATTTCAGGCTAAGACCGAACAGCACCAGCATGAACGCGCTGATCAGCACTGGGTACCAGCGCAGCAGCACCGGGCTGTCGAACGCTGCCAGCAGCAGGCAGAACGCGATGGCGACCGTGGACATCCACAGGCTGCCGGGGCGCCGTTCGCCGGTCAGTGCTCGCGCCAGCCACAGGCTGCCCAGCAGCAGACCGAACTGCCACGGGGCAAAATGCTCCATGCCGAAATACACCGCAAAGGGGTACAGCAGGCCTGCGAGCAGCAGGCCAAGGCCGATCAGTCGGCTCATGCGGCGGGCTGAACCAGACGGTAGACCGCCTCGACCACGTCGCTGACGGTACGCACCGATTTGAATTCTTCGGCGGCGATTTTCTTGCCGGTCTGGCGTTTGATGTGATCGATCAGGTCGACCGCATCGATGCTGTCGATTTCCAGATCCTGGTACAGGTTGGATTCCAGGTTGATGCGCTCGGGGTCCAGCTCGAAGAGTTCGACCAGAGCATCGCGCAGGGTGTTGAAAATATCGTCACGAGTTTGCATGGTCCGGTCTCAAGCTGCCTGTTTTGCAGTGACGAACGCCGCAAGGCTCGCCACGTTGCTGAAGTGATTACGGGTGTCCTTGGCGTCGGCATCGATTTTGATACCGTACTTTTTCTGGATCGCCAGGCCGAGTTCCAGTGCGTCTACCGAGTCCAGGCCCAGGCCTTCGCCGAACAGCGTCTGGTTGTCGCCGATGTCGTCGACGCTGATGTCTTCGAGGCCCAGGGCTTCGATGATCAGCTCTTTGATTTCCTGCATCAGGCTAACGGTGTTCTGATCGCTCATCTTCGGCGAGCTCCTTGATAAAGTAAGAGTGCAAATAGTCGTTGAGCTTGCGCGAGGCCTGGGGTGCAGGGCCTTGCGTAGCGAAGGCCTGCGGGTCTATATCGGCCCCGACGCGAAAACTGAAGTGCACGCGGCGTTTGGGGATCCGATACCAGGGTTCGGCCTTGGTCAATGTGGTCGGGTTGACCTTGATAATCACCGGGGTGAGGATTCTCGCACCGCGCAGCGCGATTGCCGCCGCCCCCCGATGAAAGGCCGGCGGTTGGCCGGGTCGGGTCCGGGTGCCCTCGGGAAAGATGATCAGGGTCTGACCGCTTTTCAGCGCGTCGGCAGCGGCGTCGAGCATGTCCATGCTGCCATCGTTGCTGATGTATTCGGTACAGCGTAGCGGACCGCGAGTGAACGGGTTTTCCCAGAGGCTTTTCTTGACCACGCAATTGGCGTGGCGCACCAGGCCGATCAAAAACACCACATCGATCAGCGAGGGGTGGTTGGCGACGATCATCTGGCCTGGGTGCCCGAGCTTTTCCGCCCCCTGAATGTCATAGGTCAGCACGCCACTGCGTGCCATGAACCGAATGAAAAACCAGAAACACCGACTGACCGTATGTCGCGCGCGCTGACGATGGACCTGAGCGTCTCCTGGCAGGCAGTTCAACAGCGGGAACACCACCAGTCGCAGGCACAGGCTGCTCAACCCGAACAGGGTAAAGCTTGCGGCGGTGGCCAGCAGGCGCCAGTAGTAGGCGTCGCGGTTTTTATCGGTTACGGGTTGCGTTGCCAGGTCCATACACGATTTTTCCAGACATGTTGGCAGGTAGTCTGCTGGCCGAGCAGCGTATGCAACAGATTCAGGGCATGGGGCCAGCGGGCTTTGGACAACGTGTGCGGGGCGCTGTTCAGCGACAGTTGCCACTGATTGCCGGGGGTGATCAACAGGCCGACTGCGTAAGGGAATGGCACATCATCGATCCAGGCCGAGTAGGCGGCGGGCGGTTGCTCTTCGGTGACGATCAGCAGTACTGCGGGCGCGCCTTCCTCAAGCAGCGCCGCGGCCTCTAGCATGCCGTGTTCAAGGCCATCGCCAGCGGCGGCGAGGGCGGTCATTTCGCTGGTTTCGCCACGCATGATCGACCACAGGCCGATGACCGCGTTGTGCACCGAGAGGCTGAACTGGGTGGGCGATAACGGTTGGTCGGTCGCCAGATCGCTGAGAATTTCGAAGGTGCGCGGGGTTTCGCCGTGGCGAGAAATAAAGACCAACGGTAAATTCGGATGACCATCGGCCAAGGGCCAGCCGACACTGAACGCCATCCGCGCCAGACGGCTGAGTCTCCGACGCTGCATGGCCGGCAGAAACGACACATCCGGGGCGGCATCGCTGGGCTCGAGGACGACCGGTTGTCGGCTCCAGGCCTGCCAATCATCCACGCTTTCAAGCCCAGGGGCCCAAGCGCGCCATTGGGCGATGTTGAAGTTGATCACAGACATTCATCCCGCCCCTGCGGGCTTCCTTTAACGCGGTGAGTCGCAAGAACCGCGGCTGACCTGACGTGGCGCTTAACGCCGAGTGGCGCGCATTATCCCGGTGCTGCGGGCGTGTAGCAAATGCTGGTTACATTTTGCGCAACGAAATGTACCGTCTGGTTCGCGAAAAGCTGTCATTTGGCCATTATCCACAATGCGGCGGACATGTCTGTCGGCACTGTCGGCTATCAATGGACGAGTTGGCAGCTTTTCCGGCCAGAGATTTGCCTATGACTGTGTAGTCTAGATGCTGGCGAGGTAGCTAAGCAGCGATGTGGACTACTACACTCGGTCATTCTTTGATACACGGAGGTTTAGACATGCGGCGCGTGGTGTTCAATCAGAAAGGTGGCGTGGGCAAATCAAGCATTGCCTGCAATCTGGCGGCGGTCAGCGCCAGCGAAGGCTATCGCACGTTATTGGTGGATCTCGATGCCCAGGCCAACTCCACTCAATACCTGACGGGGCTCACCGGTGAGGATATCCCGATGGGTATCGCCGACTTCTTCAAGCAGACCCTGTCCTCCGGGCCGTTCTCGAAGAAAGGTCAGGTCGACATCTACGAAACTCCGTTCGACAACCTTCACGTCATCACTGCCACCGCCGAGCTGGCAGACTTGCAGCCCAAGCTTGAGGCCAAACACAAGATCAACAAGCTGCGTAAATTGCTCGAGGAGCTGGACGGTGATTACGACCGGATCTACCTCGACACCCCGCCAGCGCTGAATTTCTATGCTGTCTCGGCCTTGATCGCCGCTGATCGTGTGCTGATCCCCTTCGACTGCGACAGCTTCTCGCGCCAAGCGCTGTATGGGCTGTTGGCGGAAATCGAAGAGTTGAAGGACGACCACAATGAAGGGCTGGAAGTCGAAGGCATTGTCGTCAACCAGTTCCAGGCCCGCGCCAGCCTGCCCCAGCAAATCCTCGACGAACTGATCGCCGAAGGGCTGCCGGTGCTGCCGGTGTACCTGGCGAGTTCGGTGCGCATGCGCGAATCCCATCAGGCCAACACGCCGCTGATCCACCTCGACCCGCGGCACAAGCTGACCCAGCAATTCGTCGAACTGCACAACCTGTTGGAAAATGCCTGAAAGGCAATCAGATCCCCTGGCTGCGCAACCAGCTCATCAACTGCGGTAACGGGAAGGCCCCGCTTTGGCGAGCCACTTCCCGGCCGTTCTTGAACAGAATCAGGCTCGGGATCGAGCGAATCCCCAGCTGCGCCGACAACTGTTGATTCGCCTCGCTGTCCAGCTTGGCCAACCGACACTTGCCCGCCAATTGCCCCGCCGCTTGCTCGAACACCGGCGCAAACGATTTGCACGGCCCGCACCAATCCGCCCACACGTCCACCAGCAACGGCAGGTCACCCTTGATCTGACTGGCGTAATCGCCTTGCTTCAGTTCGAACGGCTTGCTCAGCAGGACATCAGCCTTGCAGCGGCCGCATTTTGGATGATCGTTGAGGCGTTCGGCGGGGATGCGGTTCAGGCCGTTGCAGTGGGGGCAGGGGATGAGGAGTGGGTCGGTCATGATCGGGTTCCGGATGAGTAGGCAATCTATGGAACTGATCTGGAGTCGGAAATGATGTTTATCAAGGCGCAAGTTTGTACGCAATAACCTGGTGGAGATCATAGGCGACCCTATCGAAGCCTATGACCAAAAGCGCCGGCGAGCACCCGTCTGAATATTCAGTGTTGTTCAGTCTCACGACGAACAACTGATCTCCAGATGTTTGCCCCATTCCGGTGGCCGCTCGGCGTAGCTCTCCATTCCAGGCTGCTCCTCGAACGGATTGCTCAATACCGCGTGCAAGCGACGAACTTCTGAATAGTCGCCGCTTTCCGCCGCATCGATGGCTTTTTGCGCCAGATAATTGCGCAGGATGTACAGCGGATTGACCGCATGCATTCGTTTGCGGCGCTGCTCCTGATCAATCATGCCTTCACGGGCAACCCGGGCGGCGTAGAGCTCGCCCCACGCATCGAAACCCTTGATGTCGACAAAGTCATCGCGCAACCGGGCGACAGCCAGCTCCGGTGCCTCATCGCCCAGGCGGCGGAAGAACAGGCTGTAATCGACGCCGCTGTTCTGCATCAGTTGCAGCAGCTGCTCCAGCAGTTTCTGGTCGTCGTCTTCGGCGGTAGTAAGGCCGAGGCGGCGGCGCATCAGGTCCAGGTAGTGGGCCTGGAACAGTGGCAGGTACAGGCCGAGGGTTTCGCGCAGGGCTTCGACGCTGATGAACGGTGTCAGGGCCTGGGCGAGGGCGCTGAGGTTCCACTGGCCAATCGGTACCTGGTTGCTGAAGGAGTAGCGGCCCTGGTCATCGGAGTGGTTGCAGATGAAGTGGGCGTCGAAGTCGTCGAGGAAGGCGAACGGGCCGAAGTCGAAGGTGATGCCGAGGATCGACATGTTGTCGGTGTTCATCACGCCGTGGCAGAACCCATAGGCCTGCCATTTGGCGATCAGTTCGGCATTACGCTCGACAATTTCGCGGAACATCGCCAGGTACGGGTCCGGCTGCTCCAGGCAGTGCGGGAAGTGCATGGCCAGCACGTGCTCGCCGAGTTCTTTCTGCTGCTCGGGGCGCTTGGTGTAGTAGAAAAATTCGAAGTGCCCGAAACGCACATGGCTCGGCGACAGGCGCAGGACCATGGCCGCGCGCTCCTGTTTCTCGCGCCAGACCGGCGTGTCGGAGCCGATCACGCACAGTGCGCGCGTGGTGGGAATGTTCAGGGCATGCAGGGCTTCGGAGGCAAGGAACTCGCGGATCGAGGAGCGCAGCACTGCCCGTCCATCGCCCATGCGTGAGTAAGGCGTCTGACCGGCACCCTTGAGGTGCAGGTCCCAATGCTCGCCGGCTTCGTTATAGACCTCGCCCAGCAACAGGCCGCGACCGTCGCCCAACTGCGGGTTATAGGAGCCGAATTGATGTCCGGAGTAGACCATCGCCCGCGGCTCGGCTTCGGCCCACAGCTTGTGGCCGCCGAACAGCTCGGCGAACACTGGCGTTTCGGCCTCGGCCGGGTCCAGGTCCAGCAGCGCCATGGCGGCGGGGCTGGCGACCACCAGTCGCGGAGCCGCAATGGGCTCAGGCAGTACGTGGGTTGAGAACGCATCGCCCAGGCGGGCGAAGCGATTGTCGAAGGTCAGTTCGTCGAGGGCTTTCAACGGCCATCTCCAGCAGAATGTCCGAGCATTCTGCTAGGGATAGCGCGCTTAGTCGAGTTCGACAGGCGGTGGCTCTTGCCGCGGTTTGCTGGTGGGTGCCGGAACAACGGTTTTGGTTTCCGGCTCAACCGGGACCATTTTGTATTCCTGGCCCTGAAGGTTCTTGAGATAGACCTCCATCTGCCGGAACGAGATGTTGATGTGCTGCTTCTTGAACTCGCGGTTGATGAAGCGGTTGACCTCATCGAGCACCGGGTTACGGTCACCGAGGTCACGCACATGCATGCGCAACTCGTGGTCGAGGGTGCTTTCGCCGAAATTCAGGAAGTACACCTGGGGTTCCGGGTCCTTCAGCACGCGCGGGTTATTGCGGGCTGCCTTGAGCAACAGTTCTTTCACCAGGTCCAGGTCCGAGCCGTAGTCGACGCCGAGCTTGAGGGTCACCCGGGTGATGGTGTCGGTCAGCGACCAGTTGATCAGTTGCCCGGTGATGAACGTCTTGTTCGGGACGATGATGTCCTTGCGATCGAAGTCGGTGATGGTCGTGGCACGGATGCGGATCTTGCTCACCGTGCCCGACAGGTTGCCGATGGTGATGGTGTCGCCGATCCGCACCGGGCGTTCGAACAGGATCATGATGCCGGAGATGAAGTTGGCGAAGATTTCCTGCATCCCGAAACCGAGACCCACCGACAGCGCTGCCACCAGCCATTGCAACTTGTCCCAGCTCACGCCGAGCGTGGACAGGGTCGAGACGAAACCGACACCGGCGATCACATAGGACAGCAACGTGGTCGTGGCGTAGGAACTGCCTTGGGCCAGGTTGAGCTTGGACAGCACAAACACTTCCAGCAGACCCGGCAAGTTGCGCGCCAGCGCGAAGGTGATGCCGATGATGATCAGCGCGCCAAGCATGTCGCCGATGCTGATCGGCACCATGCTCATGTTGGCGCCGGTGCCGCTGGTGTATTCGTAGAGGGTGATGTTGTCCAGGTACGAGAACACCGAGATCAGGTCCGACCAGACCCAGTACAGTGCCGCGATGAAACCGCCGAGCAGGGCCAGGCGGATCAGTCGCAGGGACTGCTCGTTAACCTTCTCGATGTCCAGGGTCGGCTCTTCGATCACCGCTTCGCCGTCGCCAGCCTCTTTCGCGGCCTGGCGTTTGGCCAGGGCGCGCTGATAGGCCAGGCGGCGTGCCGCAACGCTGAGGCCGCGCACGAAGGTGGCTTCGATCACCAGCCAGAACATCAGCAGGTACAGGGTGTTGATCAACCGGTCGCTGAGTTTCAGCGCGGTGTAGTAGTAGCCGAAGCACACGGCGACGAACAACGCGATCGGCAGGACAGTGAACATGATTCCCACGGCCTTGCGGAACAGCGAGGCGTTTTCATGGGTTGGGCTGCTGACCAGCAGGCGGCTGAGCAGCCAGGCCATCAAGGCGTAGCAAGTCAGCACCACCGGCATGCCAAGCACGTCATCGGCCAGCACCGCCGGTTGCAGCTCGGCGACCGCCACCACCGTCACCAGGGCCATCACCACCAGCCCGAGCCGGCGAATCCAGCCTTGAAGGAATTCGACCTGGGGCTTTTCCCAGCGGAAATGCAGTTCGGCCACGCCACCCGGCGCGAGGATGCGGTAGGCGGTGTAGAACACCAGCCAGGCCTGGGCCATCTGCAGCAGTGCCGCGCCCATATTGGCGTTCTGCCCGCGGGCGTCGATCTGCAAGGCCAGGCCGCACAAGGCCAGACCCAGGGAAACCGGCATCGCCAGCAGGATATTGATCAGAATCGCTTGCGGGGTGTGCCACTGGCTGTCGCGCTTGAAGTGGCCGATGTCCTGATGAACTTTGCTCAGGCGGGCATAGAGATTTTTGCGGCGCCACAGCAGCGCGCCGATCAGCAGGGCCAGCGGCAGGAACAGCAGCGGCCGCTGCGTCAGGCCATCGGCCAATTCGCTCAGGCTCGAAGCCCACGGCAGGGTCGTGACCTGGCGTTGCAGGCGTTCCGGCACGCCGTGCATCCACTCAAGATCCAGCGGCTTGTTGCTGGGAATCCAGAACATCTGCTCGTCCAGCGTAGCCCGCAGACTTTGCGCGGTGCTGAGCAGTTGTTTCTGGTTGAGTTGCAGCGTGATGGATTCGTTGAGCACCGCGCTCAGTTCGCGATTCAAGCGCTCCAACAGGTCCGCACGGGTGTTGGCCAGGTCCAGCAAACTCTTGCGCAGTTGCGGGGTGACTTGCTCGGGTGGTTGAGTCGCCAGCAGGTTATCGACGTAGGTGATCGGGTTGCTGAGCAGTTCCCGTTGCTGGCTGACTTCGAACTGATACAGGCGAATGTCGGCAATCTGGTCGGCCAGATCGCGGTCGAGCCTTAGACGCGGCAGGGCCTGTTTCTGTTTGTAGAGAATCTTGGAGAGCAGCAGGCTGCCCTTGAGCACGTTGATCTGTTCGTCCAGCGCCGAGTCGCTCTGGGTCACGCTGTCCAGTTGCTGCTTGGTCTGCAGGTTCTGTTGAGTGACTTCGTTGAGGCGGTCGGTGCTTTTGAGCAGGTAGTCGGAGAGCTTCAGGTTGGCCGCGCTTTCGGTGGCCAGCAGGCTACTGCCACCGGCCTTCTGCGCCTCGATGGACTGCTGGGTCACGGTCTCTTGCGACTGGGCCAGGCGTTTCTGGTTGATCAGGGTTTGCAGGTCCTGGATCTCCTGATCCAGGCGATCGGATTTTTCCGACAGCAAGTCGTGCTGGCTGTTGCCCAGGTCCTGCAACAGGCTGTTGCCGGCCAGTTCCTGGCGACGCAACGGAATCAAGGCGTTCAGTGCCGCAAGCTCGGCGTTGAGCTGATCGCGTTGCTCGGCGGTCAGGGTCTTGCCGCTGTCCTTGCCGAGCTTGAGGATGTTGTTGATCTGCTGGATGCGCGTCTGGCTGGAGGAGATCTCGGCCTGGGCACGCTCGGGGCGGGTCTGGGCGGTAATGATCAGGCTGTTCGCTTCGGCCAGGGCTTTCTGCAAATCGCTTTGCTGAGTGGAGCGTTCGGTCAGCAGTTGTTCGAGCTGCTGAATCGTCTCTTTGGTATAGCGTTGCCCCACCGGCACCACTCTGGTGGCCTTGAGGCGGGTCAGCTCGCGCTGGTTCTCGATGTTCTGCCTTGGAGCGTTGGTCAATTGCTGCTTGAGATCGATCAGCTTCTGGTCGTAATCACGCCGGTTGTTGAGCTGGGTGAGCGTGCTCTGCAGGACCGCTTGCAGGGCTTTCTGATCGGCCTCCGGCAGTTTGCGGTCGGCGATCTTGTCCAGGCTCGCCTGCACGGCTTCGCTGGATGGCGGCTCGGCGGCTTGCAGCGTGTTGATGGAAAGACTCAAGCCCAGCAGGGCCATGATGAAAAAGGTGCGCAGAGTTGACATAGAGACCGATCAAAAACGAGACGAAGTGTGGAGTTTAGAGGAACAGGCCGGGGCCGGGGCGACTTCCTTCGGGGAATCTGACGCCCACTTTACCAATCTTGTTCCCTTCCATGACCGCGACGGTCCAGAGGGTGTTGTTCCACTCCACCTGGTCACCGACGACTGGAGCACCGCCCACTTTCTGGGCAATGAAGTGGCCCAGGGACATGTTTGGATCGATGCCCTCGACTTTCAATCCATACAGGGCAGCAACCGCGCCCAGCTGGGCGTCTCCTTCGAGTACGAAGTCGCCGAAGAAACGCAAATCCAGCCCCCGTTGCGGTGCCTGGCTGAAGAGTTTTCCGAGGGCTGGAAGGTTGTGTTCATGGCCGATCACGCAGAGCAAATCATCGACTTCGAGCACCGTACTACCCGACGGATGGAGCAGTTGCTGGCCACGAAACAGGGCTGCGATACGGGTGCCTTCGGGCATTTTCAGCTCGCGAAGGGGAGAGCCGATGCACCATTTTTCGGCACCGAGGCGATAAACGAACAGCTCCCACTCGCTGGTGACATGCACTTCCAGCGCCGAACGGGAGATCGGCAGGGGCTCCGGCGGGACGGTCACTTTCAAAAGCTTGGCGACCCACGGCAGGCTTGTGCCCTGCACCAACAGCGACACCAGCACGATAAAGAACGCCAGATTGAAATACAGTTGAGCATTGGGCAGGCCCGCCATCAGCGGGAACACCGCCAGAATGATCGGTACGGCGCCGCGCAGGCCAACCCAGGAAATGAATGCCTTCTCGCGTCCATGGAACGCCTTGAAAGGCAGCAGGCCAGCCAGCACCGACAGCGGACGGGCAAACAGAATCATCCACAGCGCCAGGCCCAGTGCCGGCAAAGCAATCGGCAACAGGTCATGGGGCGTGACCAGCAGCCCCAGCACCAGGAACATGCCGATCTGGGCCAGCCAGGCCATGCCGTCGAGCATATGCAAAATACCGTGGCGGCTGCGCACCGGGCGGTTGCCGATCACCAGGCCGCACAGGTATACCGCCAGAAAGCCGCTGCCGTGCAGGGCGTTGGTCAGGGCAAACACCACCAGGCCGCCAGCAATCACCAGAATTGGATAAAGGCCGGTGGCCAGATGGATGCGGTTGACCAGTTGCAGCATCAGCCCACCGCCGGCGAGGCCGATGACGGCACCGATACCGAATTCACGCAGCAAGTGCCCGAGCAGGCTCCAATGCAGGCCGGTCTGGCCGCTGGCGAGCATGTCGATCAGGGTGACGGTGAGGAACACCGCCATCGGGTCGTTGCTGCCGGATTCGATCTCCAGGCTCGCGGTCACCCGTTCGTTCAGGCCTTTGCCGCCCAGCAGCGAGAACACGGCCGCGGCGTCGGTGGAGCCGACGATGGCGCCGATCAGCAGGCCCTGAATCAGGTTCAGGTCGAACAACCACGCTGCCGCCATGCCGGTCAGCCCGGTGGTGATCAACACCCCGACCGTGGCCAGCGACAGCGCCGGCCACAATGCCACGCGAAAACTCGCCACCCGGGTGCGCAAGCCGCCGTCGAGCAGGATCACTGCCAGGGCGAGGTTGCCGACCAGATAGGCCGTGGGGTAGTTATCGAAAATGATGCCGGCGCCGTCGACACCGGCCGACATGCCCACCGCGAGGATGATCACCAGAATCGGGATCCCGAGGCGCGATGAAAGTGAGCTCACCAGAATGCTCGCACCTACCAGCAACGCGCCGATCAAGAACAGGCTGTTGATGGTCGTCGCATTCAAAGGCAGTACTCCGGAAGCGTAAAGGCGGGCGCAAACTGACCATGCAGTCCGCGTGCCAGCGATTCTAACCTGTTGAAATGTGATGCTGTCAAAAAGCTTTTGACGGCGATCATTCACATCCGTTTGAGTTGGGTGAGATCACTGTGGTGAGGGGCTTACTGTGGCGAGGGAGCTTGCTCCCGCTGGGTCGCGTAGCGACCCCAAACCGGCGCTGTGGTGCGCCAGGTTCAATGCGCGGGTCAATTTGCGACTGCTTCGCAGCCGAGCGGGGGCAAGCCCCCTCGCCACAGGGGGAGCGTTACAGGCTAAACCGCCCAACCATGTTGTTCAGGTCCAGCGCCAGGCGCGACAGTTCGTTGCTGGCCGCACTCGTCTGGTTGGCACCGGTAGCCGATTGCACCGACAGGTCACGAATGTTCACCAGATTGCGGTCCACTTCACGGGCCACTTGCGCCTGTTCTTCGGCCGCGCTGGCGATCACCAGGTTGCGCTCGTTGATTTCGACGATGGCGCTGTTGATGGTGTCCAGCGACAGGCCGGCACCGCGCGCGATGTTCAAGGTCGACTCGGCACGCTCGGTGCTGTTACGCATCGAATCCACGGCGTGTTCGGTACCGCTCTGAATGCTGCCGATCATGCGTTCGATTTCGCTGGTCGACTGCTGGGTGCGATGGGCCAGGGCCCGCACTTCATCGGCAACCACCGCAAAACCACGACCGGCTTCACCGGCACGGGCCGCTTCGATGGCAGCGTTCAACGCCAACAGGTTGGTCTGGTCAGCCAGGCCGCGAATCACGTCCAGCACTTTGCCGATGTCTCGCGACTCGTTAGCCAGATCGCCGATCAGGGTAGCGGTGCTCTGCACGTCAGCGCTCATGCGTTCAATTGCGCTGACGGTCTCCTGTACCAGGTCACGACCGTCGCCCGCCGAAGTGGTGGCGTTTTTCGAGGCTTCGGAAGTGCTCACGGCATTGCGCGCGACTTCTTCCACGGCGCTGGTCATTTCATTGACGGCGGTGGCGGCCTGCTCGATTTCGTTGTTCTGCTGGGTCAGGCCACGGGCGCTTTCGTCGGTGACACTGTTCAGTTCTTCCGCAGCGGACGCCAGTTGCGTGGCCGAACCGGAAATCCGTTGCAGGGTGTCGCGCAGTTTGTCCTGCATCTTCGCCATGGCGGCCAATAGACGACCGGCTTCGTCTTCACCATCGACCGTGATCGGGCGCGTCAGATTGCCTTCGGCGATTTCTTCGGCGGCGCTCAGGGCATTGGCGATCGGCTTGGTGATGCTGTTGGTCAGTAGCCAGGCGAACAGCAGGGTCAGGCCGGTGGCGATCACCAACAGGGTCATCACCAGGTTGAAGGCCGACGAGTACTGGTCGGCGGCTTGCTGGTTGGTGTCGACGGTCTGCTGGGTGTTGATCTCCAGCAAGCGGTTGAGCACGGTGTTGATGGCTTCCGAGTTGTTCAGCACATCGGTGTTGACCAGCGTGCGCATTTCGTCGACCTGATTGTTGCGCGACAGACTTTTCATCCGGTCTTCGATCTGGCGGTACTGACCGAGCAACTGCACATACTGATCATAGGCTGCACGTTCCTGCGGGCTGGCGATCAACTTTTCATAGCTCGCCTGAGCCGCTCGGATCTGCTGGTTACGGGTTTCCATCAGCTCGATGGTTTTCTGCTGGACGTCCGGCTCACGATTCACAAGCAGACGATAGGCCAACACACGCAGGCGCAGGGTCAGCTGGGTGAATTCGTCGAGGCTCTTGATGCTCGGTACGCTGTTCGAGGTGATCTCCTCGGCGGCGCCGCGAATCTTGCTCATCTGGTTCAGGGCGAACACACCCAGGATCAGCATCATGGCGCCAATCAGGGTGAAACCGAGGAACGCCCGCGGTGCGATATTCATATTTCTTAGGGACATGGTGTTCACCGAAAAAAGCGCCTCCGTGCGAGGCTGAGACTGTTGTATGGATGACTTATCGGTCATACGACTAAAGTCTTGAGTCGCTGCGCGTATTTGTCGCAGAAGGGCCGCGACGACGAAGTGCAGGAACCAGAACCGCCAATCACAGTCTTTAAAGTTCGCGAGGAAGGTCGACCGCCAGGAAAATCAAGGCCTTGCGCCTGCATAACCCTGGCTTCCACAGTGACTTTTCTTTATCGTACGCGCCCTTTGAAAATGCCCGGAAAATCAAAATGTTAGAAGCATCCCTAAGCCAATTGGAACAACTGGTCAGCGACCTGGTGCAACAGAACCAGGCGTTGCTCGGCACCAATCAATCCCTGAGTGCGGAGCTGGCCCAGGTCAAGGATGAAAACGAAAGCCTGCAACTGAGCCTGATGGAACAGGAAGAGAAACAAGGCGCCACCGTTGCACGCATCCAGGCCTTGGTTGAGCGCGTCAGCGCCGGCCCTGTCAGCGCATGAGTTACGGCGCCGCAGGGGTAAAAGTCGTCTCGATTCTGGGTGAAGACTATTCAATCAAGGCGCCGGCCGGGGAAGAGCAGACCCTGCTGGACGCCGCTTTAATGTTGAAGGCCGCTCTGGCCGAGACCAAAAAGAAATACCCGGCGCTGATCGGTGACCGCTTGCTGGTGCTGGCGGCGATGAATCTGTGCTCGCAGCAGATCGAAATGCAAAAGCGTCACCAGCAGGAACTCGACCGTTACCAAGAGCAAGTCAGCGCCACGGTTGAAGTGATCGCCAAGACGATCAACCAGGCCTGAGCGGCTTTGCGCACAACCAAAGAATAAATTGTCGATCTAGTTGTATACAATCGGCATGGCTGTTGCAGTGTTTCAGCCCTTTATTCTTTGGGGGTGCTCCATGCAGTTCTGGCGACGCAGTATTCAATGGCAGTTGATCCTGAGCATGGGCACCGCCCTGCTGGTCAGTATTCTGATCGTGGTTGGCATTTATACCCTCGTGGTCAACCGCCTCGCCCAGCGCTATCTGGTCGAACAAGCGCTGCCGTCGAGCATCGAAGCGATGCGCAACGACATCGAGCGCATCCTCGTCCAACCCCTCACCGCCGCCAAGGACATCGCCAGTAACAGCATGGTGCGTGACTGGCTGGCCGGGGGTGAAAACGGCACCCAGACCGCCGGTTTCGTCAGTTATCTGGAAGGCATCCGTGCCGAGCACAAGGCCTTTACCGCGCTGATCATCGGTGCCACTTCAAACCATTACTTCACCGAAAAGGGCCTGGACCGCACGCTCAGCCGCTCCAATCCCAATGACGCCTGGTTCTATTCGTTCCTCGACGGCAATCAGCCGCGAACCCTCAATATCGACAATGACACCGCCACCGGCGAGTTGGCGCTGTTCATCGACCTCAAGGTCGAGCAGGCCGGCAAAGTCGTGGGTGTGGCCGGGCTGGGCCTGAGCATGAAAGAGCTGTCGGAGCTGATCCACAACTTCAACTTTGGTGAGTGCGGCAAGGTCTATCTCGTGCGCTCCGACGGTTTGATCCAGGTTCATCCCGAGGCACAGTTCAGCGGCAAACGTACGCTGGTCGAACAGATCGGCACCTCGGCGGCGCAAGCGGTGATGACCTCCACCGCGTCTGGCAGCAGCAGTTTTGCCCGCGATGGCGAAGAGTTTCTGGCCTTGAGCCTGCCGCTGCGTGATCTGGGCTGGACGCTGGTGGCCGAAGTGCCGCAGTCGCAGATCTACGCCGAGGCTCGCCGGGCGATGTGGATGAGCGGCGGCATTGGTCTGGCGGTGGCGTTGGTTTGTCTTTTATTGGTGGTGTTGCTGGCTCGTGGATTGGTGCGACCGATTCGTCAGGTAACAGCGGCATTGGTTGCCATCGGTAGCGGTGGTGGAGATTTGACCCACAGGTTAGATTCCAGTCGCGCCGATGAGCTGGGTGATCTCGCTCGCGGTTTCAATCGGTTCCTGGAAAGTCAGCGCGAGATGATCGGCGAAGTGCTGACCACCAGTGAACATTTGCGCACGGCGGTCGGTCAGGTGGCGCGGGTGGTGGACAACACCGCTGAGCGTTCCGGACGTCAGCAGGAAATGACCGACATGGTCGCCACCGCCGTTCACGAGATGGGCCTGACCGTGCAGGAAATCGCGCAGAACGCCGGCAACGCGGCGGTTGCTTCGCAAACAGCGCGGGATGAAGCGCTGCAGGCGCGGGAAGTGGTGGGCGGGTCGATCAGGCATATAGAAAGCATGTCCGACGAAATTGGTGTCGCCGCCGGAGCAGTGGGCGAGTTGGCTCATCAGGTGGCGTCCATCGATCAAGTGCTGGCGGTGATTCGCGGGATTTCCGAGCAGACCAACTTGCTGGCGCTCAACGCGGCCATCGAAGCGGCGCGGGCCGGGGACATGGGCCGCGGCTTTGCGGTGGTGGCCGATGAAGTGCGGACCCTGGCGCGGCGGACTCAGTCGTCCACCGACGAAATTCAGCAAATGATCGGCAGCCTCAAGCAGGGGGCGGAAAATGCGGTGTCTTCAATGCACGCCGGGCAAGCGGCGACTGGCACGGGGGTTGAGTCGAGCCAACGCACCGGGGCGTCGTTGACGGCGATTACCGGGCAGGTCGAGCGCATTAGCGACATGAACCATCAGGTGGCGACAGCGACGGAAGAGCAATCGGCGGTGACGGAAGAGATCAACCGCAACGTGCAGGGGATTTCCGATTTGGCACGGGCCACGGCGGGGGAGGTCAGGGCTTGTCGTGAAGACTGTCAGACGTTGCAGCGTTTGGCCGATGATTTGGCGCGGCAGATGGGTGGGTTTCGGCTGAGCTAAAAGATCAAGATCAAAAGATCGCAGCCTGCGGCAGCTCCTACAGGGATCGATGTTCACCGAAATATCGCGGATAAACACCGATTCTGTAGGAGCTGCCGCAGGCTGCGATCTTTTTTGTGGCCGTTACACAAATCCATGTCCGATCAGAACCACTCATCCTGCATGCTTAGGCACACATCATCCCGCGCCTCAAGAATTGCCAGTTCATGGTGGCAACCCGGCACTTCCCACGTCAGGAAATACCGCGCCGCCTGTAGCTTGCCTTTATAGAAGCTCACATCCGCCGCGTTCCCTTTGGCCAACCCTTCCTCGGCGCGAATCGCCTGTTCCAGCCAGCGCCAGCCGATCACCGTATGACCGAACACTTTCAGGTACAACGCCGAGTTCGCCAGGCTGCTGTTGACCTTGCCCTGGGCCAGATCGGTCAGCAGGCCGATGGTCACGGTTTGCAGGCGAGCCACCAGTTTTTCCAGCGGTTCACGCAATGGAGTCAGCGACTCATGCGCCTGTGCCCGCTCGGCGGTGTCGGCGATCAGGCGGATCAATTGCTTGAGCCCTGCGCCACCGTTCTGCGCCAGTTTGCGCCCCAGCAAGTCCAGCGACTGAATGCCGTGGGTGCCTTCATGGATCGGGTTCAGGCGGTTGTCGCGGTAATACTGCTCCACCGGGTATTCACGGGTGTAGCCGTGACCGCCGAGAATCTGGATCGCCAGTTCGTTGGCCTTCAGGCAAAACTCCGACGGCCAGGATTTGACGATCGGTGTCAGCAAATCCAATAGCTCATGGGCCTGTTTGCGCTCGGCTTCGCCCTCAAGCGTCGTGGTGTCGTCGAACAGCCGCGCTGCATACAGCCCGAGGTCGAACGCACCTTCGACATAGGCTTTCTGGGTCAGCAGCATGCGTTTGACGTCGGCGTGCTGAATGATCGCAACCGGTGCGGTGGTCGGATCCTTGCTATCCGGCACCCGACCTTGCGGACGCTCGCGGGCGTATTCCAGGGAATACAGATAGCCGGCGTAACCCAGCATCACCGCGCCCATACCGACGCCGATCCGCGCCTCGTTCATCATCTGGAACATGTAGCTCAAGCCATGGTGCGGCTTGCCCACCAGATAGCCGACGCACTCGCCGTTATCGCCGAAGTTCAGCGCAGTGGAGGTGGTGCCACGCCAGCCCATCTTGTGGAACAGCCCGGCCAGCAGCACATCGTTGCGCTTGCCGAGACTGCCGTCATCGTTGACCAAAAACTTGGGCACGATAAACAGCGAAATACCTTTCACCCCGGCCGGTGCGTCCGGCAACTTGGCCAACACCATGTGCACGATGTTTTCCGACAGCGGGTGATCGCCGCCGGAGATGAAGATCTTGTTGCCCTTGAGTCGATAGGTACCGTCGGACGCCGGCTCGGCGCGGGTACGAATATCCGACAGTGACGAGCCGGCGTGCGGCTCGGTCAGTGCCATGGTGCCGAAGAAGCGACCGTCGATCATCGGTTGCAGAAAGCGTTGCTTCTGCTCATCGGCGCCGAAGCTCTCGATCAGGTTGGCTGCGCCCATGGTCAGGAACGGGTAGGAGGTCGACGCCGCGTTGGCCGATTGAAAGTGCGCGAAGCAAGCCTGGGACAATAGCGTAGGAAGTTGCATGCCGCCGGCATCGAAACTGCGCGCGGCGTTGAGGAAACCGGCTTCGAGGAAGGCGTCCACCGCCGGTTTCACTTCCGGAATCAGAATCGCCTGACCGTCCTCATAGCGTGGCTCGTTCTCATCGCCCTTGCGGTTGTGCGGGGCGAAGAACTTCTCGGCGATGTTGCGGGCAGTGCCGATGGCGGCATCGAAGGTCTCGCGATTGTGCTCGGCGAAACGCTCACGTTGGGTCAGGCCCTCGGCATCAAGGACTTCATACAGCTCGAAAGCCAGATTGCGGGAACTGAGCAACGTCTCGGACATGGCGGCCTACCTTTAATTGGGATGGACCGAGTCTAGGCGTGGGAATAGAGCCTGAACAGGATGATTGATCCTGGTGATGGAGAAGCAAAAGATCTTGCTTCAAAAAACCGGACACCCATTGCAGATGCCCGGCTTTATTACGGTTTACCCAATGGTCATCAAACTGGCATTACCACCCGCCGCAGCGGTGTTCACGCTCAATGCCCGCTCGATCACCAGACGCTCCAGCGCAATGTTGGTCTCGCCCTGCGACAAACCATGAACCCCGACAATCGCACCCGCCCGCTTGGCCACTTGCTGGCATACCGCGCGCAGCTGATCGGAATGGCCATGATGCAGAACTGCATCAACCACCACTTCGTCTTTGGTCCAGTCGGCAACCCGCTTGATCCGCGCCTGAATTTCCTTCGGCAGACGTGCGAACAAGGCCTTGCCCGGTTCAGCGTCCGGCCACACCGCCGAACCACCGACGGCCAATACCGCCGCCAGTTGAGTCAACAGATCGCCTTCGACGTCCGCCAGGCACAGCACGTGTTCGCGCGGGAGGATGGCGTAGCTGTTGCGCTCGCCGGTCGGGCCGGCCAGCACGCGGGTGATCCCGCTCTGCGATTGCGCCGCGAACTGCACGCACAGGGCGCTCAGGTCCGTGAGCTTGTTGCTGTCGGCCCAGGCTTGCAGCGCGGTCAGCGGTTTGCTCATGGCGTCACGCAGACGCACGTCCGGCGCTGCGATAGCGTCGCCGCGAGCGAAGGATTGTTCGATCGCATCGGTAGGACGCGTCGACAGCAGACGGTACAGGTACAGCGGACCACCGGCTTTCGGACCGGTCCCCGACAGGCCTTCGCCGCCGAACGGTTGCACGCCGACCACGGCACCGACGATGTTGCGGTTGACGTAGACGTTACCGGCGTTGACGTTGTCGATCACCTTGGCGATGGTTTCGTCGATGCGAGTGTGCACGCCGAGGGTCAGGCCGTAGCCGGATGCGTTGATCTGGCCGATCAGTTGGTCGATGTCTTTGCGCTTGTAGCGCACTACGTGCAGCACCGGGCCGAAGATCTCCCGTTGCAGCTCGTCGAAGCTTTCCAGTTCGATCAGGGTCGGCATGACGAAGGTGCCGCGTTTGACTTCTTCGCTGTTGGCGATCGCCACCTGGTACACGTTGCGACCTTTGTCGCGCATGGCCTGGATGTGCTTCTCGATGCCGGCCTTTGCTTCGGCGTCGATCACCGGGCCAATGTCCACGGACAGGCGCTCCGGGTTACCGAGACGGCATTCCGCCATGGCGCCCTTGAGCATTTCGATGACACGGTCAGCGGAATCTTCCTGCAAGCACAGCACCCGCAGTGCCGAGCAGCGTTGACCGGCGCTGTCGAACGCCGACGACACCACGTCGATGACCACTTGTTCGGTCAGTGCCGAGGAGTCGACGATCATCGCGTTCTGGCCGCCGGTTTCGGCGATCAGCGGGATCGGACGGCCCTGGGCATCCAGACGACCGGCGATGTTGCGTTGCAGCAGGCGCGCGACTTCGGTGGAACCGGTGAACATCACGCCTTTGACCCGATCGTCGCCGACCAGGCGGGCACCGACGGTTTCGCCACGGCCCGGCAGCAGTTGCAGCACGCCTTCCGGAATCCCGGCTTCGAGCAGCAGGCGCACGGCTTGAGCAGCGACCAGCGGGGTTTGCTCGGCAGGCTTGGCCAGTACCGGGTTACCGGCGGCCAAAGCAGCAGCCACTTGGCCACTGAAGATTGCCAGCGGGAAGTTCCACGGGCTGATGCACACCACCGGGCCCAATGGGCGGTGGGCGTCGTTGGTGAAATCGTTGCGTGCCTGCACCGCGTAATAACGCAGGAAGTCCACGGCTTCACGCACTTCGGCGATGGCGTTGGCGAAGGTCTTGCCGGCTTCACGAGCCAACAGGCCCATCAGCGGCTGGATCTCGCCTTCCATCAAATCGGCGGCACGTTCCAGGATTGCGGCGCGTTCGGCTGGCGGCGTGGCCTGCCAGATCGGCGCAGCATTCAAGGCGCACTGGATCGCGTTGTCGACGTCTTCGACGGTGGCTTCCTGCACATGGCCCACCACGTCACGCAGATCGGACGGGTTCAGGACTGGCGCAGGGCTTTCAGTGCTGGAGGCGCAACCGAGCATCGGCGCGGCTTTCCAGTTGTTGTGCGCGGTGGCCAGCAGCGCGCAGGACAGGGATGCCAAACGATGTTCGTTGGCCATGTCGATGCCGCTGGAGTTGGCGCGCTCGGCACCGTACAGGTCACGTGGCAGCGGGATGCGCGGGTGCGGCAGGCCGAAGCCGCCTTCCAGCGTGGCCATCTGCTCGATGCTGGCCACTGGATCGGCCACCAGTTCCTGAATCGAGATCGACTGGTCGGCAATGCGGTTAACGAATGAGGTGTTCGCGCCGTTTTCCAGCAGACGACGCACCAGGTACGCCAGCAATGTTTCGTGGGTGCCGACCGGTGCGTACACGCGGCACGGACGGTTCAGCTTGCCTTCGGAAACTTTGCCTACAACCTGTTCGTACAGCGGTTCGCCCATGCCGTGCAGGCACTGGAACTCGTACTGACCGGGGTAATAGTTCTGACCGGCAATGTGATAGATAGCCGACAGGGTGTGGGCGTTGTGCGTGGCGAACTGTGGGTAGATGACTTCCGGCACCGACAGCAGTTTGCGCGCGCAGGCGATGTAGGAAACGTCGGTGTACACCTTGCGGGTGTAGACCGGATAGCCTTCCAGGCCTTCGACCTGGGCGCGTTTGATTTCGCTGTCCCAGTAAGCGCCTTTCACCAGGCGGATCATCAGGCGATGACGGCTGCGGCGCGCCAGGTCGATCACGTAGTCGATCACGTAAGGGCAGCGCTTCTGGTAAGCCTGGATCACGAAACCGATACCGTTCCAGCCGGTCAGTTGCGGCTCGAAGCACAGGCGCTCCAGCAGATCCAGCGACAACTCGAGGCGGTCGGCTTCTTCGGCGTCGATGTTCAGGCCGATGTCGTATTGCTTGGCCAGCAGGGTCAGCGACAGCAGGCGCGGGTACAGCTCGTCCATCACGCGCTCGTACTGCGCTCGGCTGTAGCGCGGGTGCAAGGCGGACAGCTTGATCGAAATGCCCGGGCCTTCGTAAATCCCACGGCCGTGAGAGGCTTTGCCGATCGCATGGATGGCTTGTTCGTACGAGGCCAGGTACTTCTGGGCGTCATGTTCGGTGAGGGCTGCTTCACCCAGCATGTCGTAGGAATAGCGGAAGCCTTTGGCTTCGAATTTGCTGGCGTTGGCCAGGGCTTCGGCGATCGTTTCGCCGGTGACGAACTGCTCGCCCATCAGGCGCATGGCCATGTCGACGCCCTTGCGGATCATCGGCTCGCCGCTCTTGCCGATGATGCGGCTCAGGGAGGAGGTCAGTCCGGCTTCATTGTGGGTGGCGACCAGTTTGCCGGTCAGCAACAGGCCCCAGGTGGCGGCGTTGACGAACAGCGACGGGCTGTTGCCCAGGTGTGGCTGCCAGTTGCCGGTGCTGATCTTGTCGCGGATCAAGGCATCGCGAGTGCCTTTGTCCGGGATGCGCAGCAGCGCTTCGGCCAGGCACATCAGCGCTACGCCTTCTTGGGACGACAGGGAAAATTCCTGCAGCAGGCCCTGAACAATCCCGGCACGGCCGCCGGCGCTCTTCTGGTTGCGCAGTTTCTCGGCAATCGAGGCGGCGAGCTTGTTGGTGGCGTCGCACATCGGTGCCGGCAGGCGCGCCTGCTCGATCAGCATCGGCACCACTTCAGGTTCCGGGCGACGGTAAGCGGCAGTGATCGAGGCGCGTAGCACCGATTGCGGCAGGATGCTTTCAGCGAATTCCAGGAAGCATTGGTGCGCGTGATCGACGTGGACCTCGCCCACCTCGTCAACTTCCTTGCCGTTCAAACCGTTCAGCTCGGACAGGGTTGCACCACCCTCGAGTTTTTCCAGGTAATTGAAAATTGCCTGCTTGATCAGCCAGTGCGGCGTGCGATCAATCGAGGTCGCGGCGGCCTTGAGGCGTTCGCGGGTCGGGTCGTCAAGTTTGACCCCAAGGGTGGTGGTAGCCATATTTTTATCCTCATGTTTGCCACGACCGCGTGGCATCAGCTGACGGCAAGATTAGCTGTGCGTTGGTCGAGGTGCAACCGGGTGCAACCCTTTTTTTGTCGGAATAATAGGCAGCTCGTCAGGAAATAAATTCTGGTACACAAGTCCTGTGCCTGCTTGGTGCTTTTACTTCTAGTGCAACCTGAAAAACGCCCTAAAAGGGAGCAAAAACAGACCTTTCTCAAGAAAAACCGACTAGGTGCAACTTATTCGAACGAAACTGGTTGCACCTTATTTGCTTTGTTGAATAGCATTCGCGGCCAAGGTGCAACCGGTCGAAACGGTCGGTGCACCGGCTGATGGCTTTCCTGGGGAAACATCAGTCATAAATGCGCGGGCCCCCGAATCGTCTGTCAAACGTCATCGTTTGCGAGCGGTTCACCAGCCGCTGCTACATAAAAACAATGCCAGGGCGTAACTCAATGAGCGTAAGCAATCCAACCCTGATCACGTTCGTGATCTACATCGCAGCAATGGTGCTGATCGGCTTCATGGCCTATCGCTCCACCAACAACCTTTCTGACTACATTCTGGGCGGCCGTAGCCTGGGCAGCGTCGTGACCGCACTCTCTGCCGGTGCTTCCGACATGAGTGGCTGGTTGTTGATGGGCCTGCCGGGCGCTATCTACATGTCCGGTCTTTCCGAAAGCTGGATCGCCATCGGCCTGATCGTCGGTGCTTACCTGAACTGGCTGTTCGTCGCCGGCCGTCTGCGTGTGCAGACCGAGCACAACGGCGATGCGCTGACCCTGCCGGACTACTTCTCCAGCCGTTTCGAAGATAAAAGCGGCCTGCTGCGGATCATCTCCGCGGTGGTGATCCTGGTGTTCTTCACCATCTACTGCGCTTCCGGCATCGTCGCTGGCGCCCGTCTGTTCGAAAGCACCTTCGGCATGTCCTACGAGACAGCGCTGTGGGCCGGTGCTGCGGCGACGATTGCCTACACCTTCGTCGGTGGTTTCCTGGCGGTGAGCTGGACCGATACCGTACAAGCCACGCTGATGATCTTCGCCCTGTTGCTGACGCCGATCATCGTGCTGCTGGCCACTGGCGGCATCGACACCACGTTCCTGGCCATTGAAGCGCAAGACCCAAGCAACTTCGACATGCTGAAAAACACCACCTTCATCGGCGTGATTTCGCTGATGGGCTGGGGCCTGGGCTACTTCGGCCAGCCGCACATCCTGGCGCGTTTCATGGCGGCGGATTCGGTCAAGTCGATCGCCAACGCTCGTCGCATCTCCATGACCTGGATGATCCTGTGCCTGGGCGGCACCGTCGCTGTAGGATTCTTCGGCATCGCTTACTTCTCGGCACACCCTGCCGTGGCCATGCCAGTGAGCGAAAACCACGAACGTGTGTTCATCGAACTGGCGAAAATCCTGTTCAACCCGTGGGTTGCCGGTGTGCTGCTGTCGGCCATTCTGGCGGCAGTGATGAGTACTCTGAGCTGCCAACTGCTGGTGTGCTCGAGTGCCCTGACCGAAGACTTCTACAAAACTTTCCTGCGTAAAAGTGCTTCCCAGGTTGAGCTGGTCTGGGTCGGCCGTGCCATGGTGCTGCTGGTTGCGCTGATCGCTATCGCTCTGGCGGCTAACCCGAATAATCGCGTACTGGGTCTGGTCAGCTACGCCTGGGCAGGTTTCGGTGCTGCGTTCGGTCCAGTTGTCCTGATCTCCGTGATCTGGAAAAACATGACCCGCAACGGCGCACTGGCCGGCATCCTGGTCGGCGCGATCACTGTGATCGTCTGGAAACACTTCGAACTGCTGGGCCTGTACGAAATCATCCCTGGTTTCATCTTCGCCAGCCTGGCGATCTACATCGTCAGCAAAATGGGCGCACCGACCAGCGGCATGCTTTCGCGCTTCGCCGCGGCCGAAAAGGATTTCCGCCTGAACCAATGAGGGGGATGAGCTGATGCTCTGACCTTTCGCCGAACATGAAAACGGCCCGCTTCCTTTTGGAGGCGGGCCGTTTTTTTGCGCTCCCACATTTGTTCGGTGGTGCTTCTGACAGGAATGTCTGTAGTGCTTTATCCAGTTTTTTGAAGGAAAAATCCCTAAAAAAGCAGGGTAAATCTGATTTCCTTGTCCCTCCATCAACACCCCTTGTCGCTCATGCAGAATCGCCCGCCTTCATTCTGCAGAGACACATCGGATGTTCGCGCCTGCCAATCAACCGCGTTTCACGTTGACCCTCGACGGCGTCCAGAATGAGCTCAAGGTGCTTGAGTTCACGGGCAAGGAAGCCATCAGCCAACCCTACCGTTTTGACCTGGAACTGGTCAGCGAGCGGCCCGACATAGAGCTCGAAAGCCTGCTGCATCGTCAGGCGTTTCTGAGTTTCGATGCGCAAGGCTCCGGTATTCATGGTCAGATTTTTCGTGTCGGCCAGAGCGATTCCGGGCACCGTCTGACGGGTTACCAGATCAGTCTCGTACCGCGTCTGGCGTATCTCGACCGACGCATTAACCAGCGGATTTTCCAGCACAAAAGCGTGCCGGAGATCGTTGCGCAAATTCTCAAAGACCACGGCATCCAGCGCGATGCCTTCGAGTTCCGACTCGGCAGCAGCTACCGCAAGCGCGAGTACTGCGTGCAATACGCTGAAAGCGATCTGGCCTTCATCCAGCGCCTGTGTGCCGAGGTCGGCATTCACTACCACTTTCAGCACAGCCCCGACGGGCATCTTCTGGTGTTCGGCGATGACCAGACGGTTTTCCCTCGTCTGCCCGAACCGACGCTGTACCTGCCTGGCAGCGGGATGGCTGCGGATGCGCCGGCGATCAAGCGTTTCAATGTACGGCTGGAAACCCGGACCACCGCAGTCACCCGTCGTGACTACGACTTCCAGAAACCGCGATTGCAACTCGAGAGCCGCCTCGACAGCGAGCAGCGACCGGTGCTGGAGGACTACCACTTCCCCGGCCAATTCACCGATCGCGAACACGGCAAGCACCTGGCTCAACGAGCGCTGGAGCGGCACAGCGCGGATTACCGTCAGGCCGAAGGTCGCGGCGATGAATCCGCTTTGGTCAGCGGGCATTTCCTACACCTGGCCGAACACCCGCGTCAGGCGTGGAATGACCTGTGGTTGATCACCGAAATCGAACACCGTGGCCGTCAGCCGCAAGTGCTGGAAGAGTCGGCCACCAGCGACAGCCCGGATGATTTCCAGGGCTATCGCAATACGTTTCTGGCGACGCCGTGGGACGTTTCTTTTCGCCCTCCACTGGGGCCAGAAAAACCACGGATGCTCGGCTATCAACCCGCCGTGGTCACCGGCCCGGCTGACAGCGAAATCCATTGCGACGAGTACGGTCGGGTCAAGGTTCAGCTTGCCTGGGACCGTGACGGTCAGCTCAACGAACACTCCAGTTGCTGGCTACGCGTCGCCACTGGCTGGGCTCACGACCGTTACGGCAGCGTGATGATTCCGCGCGTCGGCATGGAAGTGCTGGTGGGGTTTATCGATGCCGATGCCGACAAACCGCTGGTGATGGGGTGCCTGCCCAACGCCGCGACGCCTGTGCCTCTCGATCTGCCGGCGGACAAGACCCGCAGTATTTTCCGCAGCCAAAGCAGTCCCGGTGGCGGCGGTTACAACGAGTTGCGCATCGAGGATCGCAAAGGTGCCGAGGAAATCTACCTGCGCGCCCAGCGAAACTGGACTCAGCACGTGCTGAACGATCAACAGGTGCAGGTCGATAACCAGCGCAGCATCGTCGTCACCGGCACCGCCCGCCATGAGTTGAAGTCCGACGAAAAACGCATCACCCACGGTCAGCGCCAGACCGAAGTGCGGCGGGACGATCACTTGGTGGTGGTTGGCGACCGGCACATTCGCGTGACCAGTCAGGCCCTCAACGCCAGTCAGCAGTTCCACGTCAGCGCCGGCCAGCAAGTGGTCATCGACGGCGGCGCCAGCGCGACCATTCAGGCGGGCGGACAGTGGATCAACATCGGTCCCGGCGGGATTTTCAGCAGCGTGCCGATTCAGGTCGGTGGCGCACCGATGGCGGCCATGGCTTCTGCGCCGAGTTTGCCGGATGTGCCGTTGAAACTCGCAGCAGCCCCGGCGGCGCTGCTCAGTGCCGCGCAGATTCTCAGCCTGCAAAGCGACGCGCCGTTCTGCGAAGAGTGCGAGCGCTGCAAGGACGGTGTCTGTGCCGCCTGATGTCCTGTCGCCTCGCGCCTGGCTGGAGCACCAGCCACTGCAACCGTCGGAGCAACTGTTCGCGATTTTCAGCAGCGCCAGTGCCGCTGAACCGTTCAAAACCTGGCAACGCTCGATCACTGCACAAGCGCCGAGCCCGATCTGGGCCGGCACTGCCTACGCCGAGTGGGAAGCGGTGATGCCCTATGTCGGAATCGCCGCCACTGACAGTGAGTTTCTGCAGTGGGTCGCTGCCACTGAGTCCTGCGATTGGGGGTGGTTGGCGGTTTCTTCTGCCACTCAAGAGTCGTTGGTCGAGCATTTGCGCAGCCTTACACAAGTTCTGATGCCCAACGGCAACGCGGTGTTTTTCCGCTATTGGGATGGGCGCTATTTGCTGCCGATTCTGCAGTCTGCCGAGGTCAACGCCGCGCAACTGATGCCGGTGATCGGGCGCTGCCTGATCAATGGCCAAGCGTTGGACGTCGGTGGGAGTGCGCTGAAAACCGCCAGGGTTTTTCCGTGGTGGGAGGTTTCCGAGTTGCTGCTCAACCACCTCGCCACCGAGTCCGCGACAACGCATATCAACAACCTGCTGAAGTGGTTGAGCGAAGACCGCCCTGATCTTTATGAGGCGTTCTCCGAAAGCGTGTTGCGGCACAAAGTCGCGAGCTTTCTTGAGATGCCAGACCTGCCTCAAGCGCCGAAATCAGCCTTGGTGGATTACCTGATGACGGAGCTGGACTGATGGATCAGATCGTACGGATCGAGCAGGAGCTCGACGGTTTTAAAGACACCTTGAGTTTGTATCGCCAGCAACTTGGCGGCTTCTTGAGCCGGAATGCGGACAGGGTCAGCCGGGCGATGGACATGCCTTCGCTGTTGGACATGGAGCGGCTGATAAAACTCGGCGACACCATGACTGCAGTGAGCAGTGGCGACGATGATTTTATCTCGGGTCTTGCGCAGTGTCCGGCTAGTGGAATTCTGCAGATCGAGAGCAAGTTCGAATCGGTTTATGACATTCCGTTGGGGAACATTCAGGTCGATGTGATTGCCGTTGATGGCGGCGAAAGCACGCCAGTCACGCTCGATGAACATGGTAAAGGGCAGTTCACAGGCACACCCGGCAAGTTCTATCGCGTTCATGTCCAGGGTGAAGTTGCACCCTCGAAAATCAACGATCTTTTTGATTCTTACAAAGGCCTGACCAGCGACTTGGAGGGCTGGCTACGCAGTGAGTGGGAAGGTTTCAAACCGCAGTGGTCGCAATCGACTTTTGCGGCCGCGGGTAACGGCATGCTGGCGGGCAGTTGGGCGGCGGTCATGGGCGTGTGGGACAGCCTCGGCCTGCTCTCGGACATCCTCAAGGACCCCGGCCGGTTCGCGGAGCGGTTGGGCAGCGGTGCCGATCAACTGCGTGAGCTGGCGGAAAAATCACCGCAAGTGATGCAAAAAATCCAGCTGCTGGCCAGTGACGAAGCGGCGCTGTGTTTATTGTTGCGTACTGCGAGTCTCTGGCTGGAAATGCTCCCGCCCAGCGAGATCGCTGGCAACGCAGCAGAGGCGGCCAGCCAAGTCATTGTCTCGGTGCTGATCGATATTCTGATTGCCTCGGTACTGGCTTTCACAGGTGTCGGCATACCCGCTGCCAAAGCCTATTTAACGGCTCGCGGGCTCAAATACGGGATGGGGCTGGCCAGTCTCGCGATGCGCTTCGTTGAGGCGACATTCAATATCCTCAGCACCTTCATGAAGTACGTCGACCAGTACAAAGCGGTCGCCGCACGCGGTGTTGCGGCGGGGCTGAAAAAAGGCCGGATGCAACTGCGCTGGGATGCCAAACGCAACACCACGCTCAAGCAAAACGGACACCACGACGACTCCCCGGATCAGGCGAAAAACCCCAACGGCGACAGCGCCGACTCAGTCGACAAAACCGCGACCAACAAATGCCCGGTGTCGATGGTCACCGGCGAAGAACTGCTGACCCTCACCGACGGTGCGCTGGACGGCATCCTGCCGTTCGACTTCACCCGGCTCTATCGCACCAGCGCCGCCGAGATCGATGTCGGCCTCGGTTTTGGCTGGAGTCATTCGCTCACCCATCGGCTGGAAATCGACGGCGACCAGGTCATGTGGATCGACCACGAAAACCGCCGCACCACGTTCCCGCTGCCGAGCAGCGAACGCCCGGCGATCCACAACAGCCTGTCGCGTGCGGCGATTTATCTCGGTGATGACCCCGAGGAACTGATCCTCGCCCAGGCCGGCGACGACACGCGGTTCTACCACTTTCACCTCGGTCGGCTGACAGCGATCAGCGACGCCTACGATAACCGCCTGCGCATCACCCGCGACCGTCAGGAACGCATCCAGCGCCTCGACAACGGTGCCGGTCGTGCCTTGCTGTTGCGTTATGACCGCGCCCACCTGATCGCTGTCGACTACCAAAGTTTTCGCCCGGCCCAGACCCTGGCCGAGGCGTGGCACACCGAACAAACCTTGGTCAGTTATCACTACGACGAACGCGACCAACTGATCGAAGCGAGCAACGCCGCCGGCGAAAGCGAGCGTTACGACTACGACGACAACCACGTCATTTTGCAGCGGCAACTGGCCGGTGGCGCGAGTTTCTTCTGGGAGTGGGAACGGTCCGGTAAGGCGGCCCGCTGCGTCCGGCACTGGGCGTCGTTTGCGCAGATGGATGCGCGCTACGTCTGGGATGATGCGGGCAGCGTCACGGTCCTGAACATCGACGGCAGTGAAGAGGTTTACGTCCACGACGACCGGGCGCGGCTGGTGCGCCGGGTCGGGCTGGATGGCGGCGAACAGCTCAAGGCCTACGACAAGCAGGGCCGGTTGATCGCCGAGCAGGATCCGCAGGGAGCTGTCACCGAATACCGTTATGACGAAGTCGGACGGTTGGTGGCGCTGATTCCGCCGCAAGACGAACCGACGTCCTATGAGTATCGCAACGGTTTCCTGCATGCGCGCTGTCGCGGTCAGGCGGTGTGGAAATACCAGCGCAATCCTCAGGGCGATGTCACCGAGGCGACCGATCCCGACGGGCAGGTCACCCATTACCACTACGACCCTCAGGGTCGGCTGCTGTCGATCCGCTATCCGGACACCAGCCGGCATGTGTTCGTCTGGAATGCCTTGGGACAGCTGCTCGAAGAGACCTTGTCGGACGGTGGTCAGCGGCGGTTTTCCTACGATGCGCTGGGGCGGCAGATTACCCGTCAGGACGAACACGGTGCGCTCACCCAGTACCAATGGGATGCGGTCGGCCGACTGATTCAGACGACGCTGCCCACTGGAGCCGTGCGCGGGTTCAGCTACAACGCCTACGGCAAGATCATCGCCGAACGCGATGAGCTGGGCCGCATCACCCGTTACGAGTACGCCGACGACCTGCATCTGGTCAGCCGCCGGATCAATCCCGACGGCACCCAGATCAAGTACCGCTATGACAATGCGCAGCTGCTGCTGACGGAAATCGAGAACGAATCCGGCGAAAAATATCAGCTGGACTACACGCCCAGCGGATTGATCCGCCAGGAAACCGGCTTCGACGGTCGCCGCACCGCGTACGCCTACGATCTCAATGGGCACCTGCTGGAGAAAACCGAGTTCGGTGATGACGGCTCGCAGCGGGTGACGGCTTACGAGCGGGATTCGGCCGGGCGCTTGCTGGTCAAAACCTTGCCCGACGGCATCCAGGTTAAATACCGCTACGACTCGCTGGGCCGGCTGCTCGGTGTCGATGACGGCCACGATCACCCGCTGGAGTTCGAGTACGACCAGCAGGACCGCCTGATCACCGAGCATCAGGGTTGGGGCACCCTGCGTTATGGCTATGACGCCTGCGGCCAGCTCAACCGCCTGCGTCTGCCGGACGGCAGCAAACTCGACTACCACCACGCCAAGGGCGGTGCGCTGACGGCCATCGACCTCAACGGCGCACGCCTCACCAGCCACCAATTCGTCTTCGGCCGCGAACAACAACGCCAACAAGGTCAGCTCACCAGCCAGTACCACTACGACGAACAAGGCCGGTTGCAAGCCCACGCAATCAACCAGCCAACCAAACCGCTGTACCTGCGCCACTACAGCTACGCGGTGAACGGCAACCTGGCGACCATCGCCGACAGCCGTCACGGCCAGCGCAGCTATTACTACGACGCACTCAACCGCCTGACCCGCGTTCGCCACACCCGCGACGAGCCGCCGGAAAGTTTTGCTCATGACCCGGCGGGCAACTTGCTGATGCAGGACCGCCCCGGCCTCGCGAAGGTGCTGGGTAATCGCCTGTTGATGCAAGGCGACCGTCATTACGACTATGACGCCTTTGGCAACCTGGTCCGCGAGCGTCGCGGCACCGGGCAGAAACTGGTCACCGAGTACCGCTATGACTGCCAGCATCGGCTGGTCGGCGTCACGTTGCCGGATGGAAGTTGCGCGAGTTATCGCTACGACGCTTTTGGCCGTCGCATCGCCAAAACCGTCGACGGCAATACCACCGAGTTCTTCTGGCAGGGCGACCAAGTGGTCGCTGAAAGCAGCAAAGAGCACTACCGCAGCTACGTCTACGAGCCGGGCAGCTTCCGCCCGCTGGCCATGCTCGACGGCAAAGGCCCGACAAAGGCCTGCCCGTTCTACTACCAGCTCGATCACCTGGGCACACCGCAGGAACTGACGGATTTCGGTGGCGAGATTGTCTGGTCGGCGAAGTACAACGCCTACGGCAAGCTCACGCATCAGGCACTCGGTGGAGGCGAGCAGCTCGAGCAACCACTGCGTTTCCAGGGGCAGTATTTCGACGCCGAGAGTGGTCTGCACTACAACCGGCATCGGTACTATGATCCGGAAATTGGTCGGTATCTGACGCCGGATCCGATCAAGTTGGCGGGTGGGCTGAACCAGTACCAGTACACGCCGAACCCGACGGGCTGGGTTGATCCGTTGGGGTTAAGCGGGAATTGCCCGCCGCCGAATAAGCCTGGGTGTGGGGCGCCGGATGATACGACTGGCGTTAGGGTTGATGAGGGGGAGCCGCAACTTCCGAAGCTGACGGGTGAGCAGCGGCGGGCGCGGATTGATGAGCTGACTGAGGCGAATGCGAAGCGGCGTGTTGAAGAAATGGAAGCAAAATATGATATGCACACAGTCAAAAAACACAGCTCAGAAATATCTGACCAAGCGCTCAATCAACGAGCAGTTAATGGGGCCGATCCTCATACCGGTGAGGTTCCGAAAGGCGCCAGAGGGAACTTGAGCTCTCAATTCAGAAACTGGCGTATGCATTTGGGGGCATTGAATAAAGCTATGACAAGGGAAGTGTTAGGTTTGAGCCCGCATACAGGGAAGGACCAGAATAAAAATCCGATCGTAAGGATGGAACTTCCTGGGGCCGGGCGTGGTTATAAACCGAACAAGAAAGATGCTCGTAACCCAACACTAAATGAAGATCTGAATTGGTTTGAAGTTAAATTCGATAAAGATAATGTGCTGCGGCCTTTTACTGCTTTTCCTTCGGAGAGAAAATGATGTTGCGAGATCCGTTTTTAAATGAAGAATTTCAACCCGATTTGATGTGGTTTATTGGCGTCTTTGATGTTTATGATCGCGAGGAAACTCGGGGTGCGGAACTGGAAGTATTTAATCCTAATGATCGCTTTGATAGAGCGGAGCTGATCAAAAGATACAGCTTGAATCTAGGTTATCTGTCCTATCGACATAAGTTCGTGCTGCTGGATTTTCTAGCGGAAAAGCTAAGCGATGCGTCTTATGATTTTCGGAGTTTGTTTGATATAGATGAAAAAGATGCAGGCAGTTGGCCGCGTGGTGAGTGGTATGCATTGGAAGATCCCCGTGGATTTTTTCAAGATATCTATTTTTTGGCTCAGGAGACCTGGAAGGAAGATCTTCTTTTAGCGAGTCTTGAAGATCGGGCCAGTTGGTGATGGAAAAGGTGGTGTCTGTCAGTCTGGAGTCCCAGGTGTCGGCATTCTCAAGAGTAATAAATAAATCCGTCCCCTTTATGGTCTAGGCGTTCCATTTACGTTATACCCGATCAAGTGAGGGAGATTATGTTTATTGATCCTGATACTCAGCAGCCATATATACCGACACCTTCATATTTTTTGGGGTGTTTTGATATTTATGATCGTGAAGAGACTCTTGGTGAGGAGTTAGAGAGGTTCGATCCTAATGATCCGACGGACAGGGAGGAGCTAATTCTCAAATACTGCCTCCCTAGAAAGCGATCATATAGGCAGAGATTTTTACTTTACAAATGTCTGGAGGAAGCTCTTCAGGACAAAAATTATGATTTCCAATCACTGCTGAAGTATGACCCTGAGGCGTATTCATCATTTCCTGATGGGTGGGATGAGATGAAAGATACCAGGGCATTTTTTGAAGACATTTTTCGCTTGGCAACTGTTGAGTGGAAAGACGACCTTCAAAAAGCCAGTCTCGAAGATCAATCCACTTGGACGGCTGTTGGTTAATTGCATGGACGTCGTACATCCTGCGAAATTTCTGGGCAAGGTCGTCGGAAGTTTCCTTCAAGTCCTAGCGGTTTCCATGAACTGGTGTGAAATGAGCTCCATCGATAGTCTCTGGTGGTCACTGAAAATTCAGTGGCAGGGTGTAGGAACCCTTCGAAACCGTTAGAGCTACATTGGCGTCGATGCTTGGTTTGCGGCCGTTAACGTGCGTCCGTAAGATCAGTTGCGGCGGCTATGCGCGGGCACGCTTCGGCGTGGTCGAGTTTTGCTCTAAGGGTCTCGATATTCCTACCCCGTGCATAGCTGCCACCCTAGCCTGTAGGAAGGCCTAAGGCAGCTCCATTTCTTCCTTGGAGCAATTCAAATGAAAACATTTACACCCGATCCACCCTACGAAAAACCAATCCCCCACCCAAAAAGCCGCTTCATGGCCCTAACCGGCAACTGCACCGACATGCCCACCCTGTTCGTCGATACCCACGCGCCGCTCGATATCTTGACCGACACTGCCAGCTATCGAATTCGCGCAGTTACTCAGGTGCTTGAGAACATGTCCATGCGAGGTTCGGTCGAGTGCGAATCCTTCATTCTTAGTGATTTTGCTTTGCTCTGTGCCATTTCATTGCGTGATGGGTGTGATGTGCTGGATGTGCTGGATGTGGTGGGGCGGCGGTTGCGGGCGCGGCCTTCGGAATAACGTCGAGTGGCTTTTGTGGCGAGGGAGCTTGCTCCCGTTGGGCTGCGTAGCAGCCCCAAAACCTGCAATCCCGTTTTGTCAGCTGTACCGAGTGGTTTGGTTTGGCGACTGCTTCGCAGTCGAGCGGGAGCAAGCTCCCTCGCCACAGGTTATGGGGTGGTCTGGATATTTTGGGGCTGCTTTGCAGCCCAACGGGGGCAAGCCCCCTCGCCACAGGGTTTATGGATTGGCGCGGTATTGGGGTTGTACTTGCCCGCTCAGCCGCGAACCCCTGACGTCCTGCGCCGTACAGGGTAAACTTCCCGGCCTTCGCAGGAGCAGCCATGAATTATCGTCACGCCTTCCATGCCGGCAATCACGCCGATGTGTTCAAACACCTGACTTTGACTCGCCTCATCGCCTTGATGTCGCGCAAGGAGCAGCCGTTTGCTTATCTCGACACTCACGCCGGCATCGGTCTGTATGACCTTCAGGGCGATCAGGCCAGTCGTACCGGTGAGTACCTGGAAGGCATCGCGCGGTTGTGGGATCAGCCGGATTTGCCGGCGCTGACCGCCGATTACATGAAGGTGTTGCACGAGATGAACCCGGATGGCCAGTTGCGCTATTACCCGGGGTCGCCGGAGTTGGCGCGGCGTTTGACCCGGCCGCAGGATCGCGTGTTGCTCAATGAGAAGCACCCGGAAGACGGTGTGTTGCTCAAGGACAACATGAAGGGCGATCGTCGGGTGAAGGTTCACCTGGGCGAAGGCTGGCATGTGCCGCGTGCGCTGTTGCCGGTGCCGGAGAAGCGGGCGGTGATGTTGATCGATCCGCCGTTCGAACAGCTTGATGAGATGCAGCGTTGTGCCGCGTCGTTGAAGGAGGCGATTGGCCGGATGCGCCAGACGGTGGCGGCGATCTGGTATCCGGTGAAGGATCAGCGGGCGTTGCGGCGCTTCTATCAGGACTTGGCCGGCACGGGTGCGCCTAAGTTGTTGCGGGTGGAGTTGCTGGTGCATCCGCTGGATACGCCGAACAGCCTGAACGGTTCGGGGTTGGCGATTGCCAATCCGCCGTGGGGGCTGGAAGAGGAATTGCGTGAGTTGCTGCCGTGGTTGTCCAAGAAGTTGGGGCAGACCCAGGGTGGCTGGCAGATGGATTGGTTGATTGCCGAATAGGGTCAATCGACAAGCAAGATCAAAAGATCGCAGCCTCGTTTCACTCGACAGCTCCTACAACGGAATGCATTTCTCTGTAGGAGCTGTCGAGTGAAACGAGGCTGCGATCTTTTGCTTTTTGGGGTTTAGATCGGGCACGTCACGCCAGTACCGCCAATCCCGCAATACCCCTCAGGATTCTTGGCCAGGTACTGCTGGTGATACGCCTCGGCGTAGTAGAACGTCGGGGCTTCGTCGATTTCGGTGGTGATGATGCCTTTGCCAGCCTTGGTCAATTCTGCCTGGAACACTTTCGCGCTGTTCTTCGCCGCTTCCAGTTGTTCCGGTTTGGTGCAGTAGATCACCGAGCGGTACTGGGTGCCGATGTCGTTGCCCTGGCGCATGCCCTGGGTCGGGTTGTGCAGTTCCCAGAACATTTTCAGCAGCTGTTCATAGCTGACTTTTTCCGGCTCATACACCACGAGCACCACTTCGGTGTGCCCGGTCAGGCCCGAGCAGACTTCTTCGTAGGTCGGGTTCGGCGTGAAGCCGCCGGCGTAACCGACCGAGGTGCTGAACACGCCTTCGCGCTGCCAGAATTTGCGTTCCGCGCCCCAGAAGCAACCCAGGCCGAAGATTGCGAATTCTACGTTGCCCGGAAACGGACCCAGCAGCGGGTTGCCGTTGACGAAGTGTTTCTCCGGAACCTTGATCGGGGTTTCGCGGCCAGGCAGAGCTTGTTCTTTAGTCGGGAGCACGTTTTTGTTCACCAGAATTTCCGAGCGCAGAACCATGATCAGTCCTCTCAGTCAGGTTGAGATGTAAATACAGACTGCCAGTTTGCCCGAGTGTTACGTCGCTGTCAGGCGATTGGGCCGCGTGGGTAGCGTTTGAGCTTTTCGATCAGCTCGGAGCCCGGGATCGGTCGGTCGAACAGGTAGCCCTGGCCGACGTCGCAGCGGTGGCGGCGCAGGAAGGCCAGTTGCTCGGCAGTCTCGATGCCTTCAGCCACGACCTTGAGTTTCAGGTTGTGGGCCATGGCGATCACGGCGGAGGTGATTTCCATGTCGTCCTGGTTGTCCGGGATTTCGTGGATGAAGCTTCGATCGATCTTGATGATGTCGATCGGGAATTTTTTCAAGTAGCTGAGCGACGAGTAACCGGTGCCGAAGTCGTCCATCGCCAGGGTCAGGCCCAGACGCTTGAGCTGATCGAGCTGCAAGTGCGTGTCTTCGGTGGCTTCCAGCAGCAGGCCTTCGGTCAGCTCCAGCTCCAGCAGGTTCGCCGGCAGCGCTTCTTCCTTGAGGATGTTGGCGATGGACGCCACCAGGTCCGGGTCGGAGAACTGCTTGGGCGACAGGTTGATCGCCACTTGCAGGTTGCCCAGGCCAGCGGCGGTCAGGTCTTTGCTCATGCGGCAGGCCTGGCGGGCGATCCATTTGCCGATCGGGATGATCAGGCCGGTTTCTTCGGCCACGCTGATGAATTGGTCCGGGCGGATCATGCCTTTTTCCGGATGGTTCCAGCGCAGCAGCGCTTCCATGCCCAGCAAGCGACCGCTGCGCAGGCACAGCTTGGGCTGGTAGAACACGTCCAGCTCGTTCTGGGTCAGGGCGCGGCGCAGGTTGTTTTCGACGAACAGTTTGTAGCTGGCCTCGGCATTCAGCGCTTCGGTGAACACTTGCACCTGGTGTTTACCGTTGGCCTTGGCCTTGTGCAGCGCCAGGCCGGCGTTGCGCATCAGCGTCTGTGGGTCGCGGCCGTGCAGCGGCGCGCAGGCCAGGCCCACGGAGCCGGTGACGCTGATCAACTGGTTGTCGACGAACATCGGTTTGTCGAGGGTTGCCAGCAATTGATTGGCAACCTGCTGGCCCGCCGAGAGGTCAGTGTCGTCCAGCAGTACCGCGAATTCGTTACTGGCAAAACGCGCCAGACTGCCGCTCGAACTCAGGCTGTTGCGCAGGCGCCGGGCCAGGCTGATCAGCAGTTTGTCGCCGGTCTGGTGGCCGAGGCTGTCGTTGATCCGCTTGAAGTTGTCGATGTCCACCAGCAGCAGGCTGATTGGCGTATCGCTGTCTCGGGCGAAGCGCTCGTCGAGGTTGCGGATGAATGCCGGACGGTTGCCGAGGTTGGTCAGGTTATCGGTGTAAGCCAGGCGCTCGATTCGTTGCTGGGCGAGCTTGGTATGGGTGATGTCTTCGTAGATGCCGATGTAATGGGTCAGTTCGCGGTTGTCGCCGTAGACCTTGGAAATCGACAACTGGCCCCAGTAGGGTTCGAGGTTTTTACGCCGGCTCTTGAACTCGCCCTGCCAGCTGTTGCTCTTGGCCAGCGCCGACGGAGCGTCGAACAGCAGCTCGCTGAGGTTTTCCAGCGCCGGCAGTTCCGACAGCCGCTGGCCGTGGACTTCCTCGGTTGTGTACTGGGTGATCGCGGTAAAGCTTGGGTTGACGTACTCCACCACGCCGTCGCAGTTGACCAGCAGAAAGGCGTTGGCGCTTTGCTCCACTGCACGCTGGAACAGGTGCAGGGCGCTGGTGGCGGTGCGGCGGTTGTGGTTGTTGATGACTTGGGCGAATTGATCCGCCAGTTCGCCGGCAAAGGCTATTTCATCCGACTGCCAGGCGCGGGTCGCCCCGATCTGTTCCAGGCAGAGCACGCCGACCACCTGGCCATCGACGCGGATGCTGGCGTCGAGCATGGCGTTGACGTCGCGCGGGCGCAGGTGCTCGGCGATTTCCCGGGTGCGTGGGTCGCGCATGGCGTTGTGGGCGTCGATGGCGCGGCCAGTGTGCAAGGCGTCGAGGTAATCGGGAAAACCACTGGCGTCGATCGGCGCCGGTAGTTGGCGACCCCGGGTGGCGCGGTGATAGGCCGAGATCGGCGTCAGTAGCGAGCCATCGAGGTTCCACAGGCTGGCGCAGTCGATTTCGTAGATGTCGCAGGCGCTACGGGTGATCAGTTCGGCAGCTTCTTGCAAGGAATTGTTGGTGCTGTAGCGCTGGCGGGTCAGCAGCAGGATCAGGTCTTGCTGGGCGCGCACTCGGTCCAGGTGCTGCAGTTGTTCCTGCTGGGCACGTTGATTGAGTTCCAGGGCGATTTGCAGGCGTGAGTTCTGGGTTTCCAGATCCAGCGCCGGCAGCAACGGTTCGCCGTCGAACAGGCCGTCCACCACCATCAGGTAGCCGCGCAACAGGTGTCGATTGTGTTGTTTGTAGGCTTCGCCCAGTTCCAGCAGGCTCAGAACGCCTGCGGCGGTGTGCAAGGTGTAGCGGATCAGGTAATGCGGGCTTTCGGTGAGTTGCTGCTGGATCGTGTCATGCAGTTGATAGCGCGCTTCGGGTTCCATCAGGCTGGCGTAGGGCGAGCCGACCAGAGCACAAAGCTCCACCGCCGGCAGGCCGAACTGTCGTTCGCAATTGGGATCGAGAAACAGCAGCGCCCAGCTTGGTTCATTCAGCCGTTCGAAACGCAGCATGCCGAGCCGCGAGGGCACAGGCAACTGCGTCACTACCTCGGCCACCATACGGCTGGCGGCATCGGGTTGGCTTTTCATTGAGGGAAACTCGCTTCGAATATGCTGATCGCGCCGGGCTCTCGCCCTCTTTACTGTTGCCTGCGGCAAGGTTGCATCATTGCGACACCGACTGACAAGAGACATGAAGGCCAAGTGCTATAAGAATATGTCGGCAGACGTGGAGAATTCTTCAACGAGGCGCCGAAAAGTAATGCTGTGAATCAAGAGATCGCAGCCTTCGGCGGCTCCTGCAAGGCTGCGATCTTTTCCAAGGGTCAACGCAATTTGATGCTGATCGACTGCAATGGCTTGCCATCCCGATCGTGATAATTGACGCGAACCTGTTCGGCCTCGACGACCAGATGGGCAAAATTGTCCTGGCTGATCACCTCGCTGGTCAGTTCATGCCGATAGTCGCCCGCCGCTGTTCGGGCCAGGGCTTGATCGAGGATGAAAGTCGATGCCTTGGCATACGGCAGCAGCTTGCTGTTGCACAGCGGTGAAGACACGATGGTGTGGACTTCGAAATCCGGGTTCTCGCTGTGGATCAGGCGACTGGTGAGGGAGCCGTGGACATCGCCGGAAATGAACAGGACGTTCTTGATACCGCGTGTACGAATCGTCTCCAGCAGCCGTAGGCGTTGCTCCGGGAAGGCTTTCCAGGCGTCATCGCCGTTTAGTTTGCGGTCGGGATAGAACATGACGCTGGTGACCACGAATTTGACCCGGGCCGGGCTATTGATCAGCCATTTGAGCAGCGCCTGTTCCTGTTCTTCGTCAAGGATACGCCGGTCGTTGGCCGACAGATTGCGTCGCGTCCGGCTATCGGTGACAAACCACCCGATATCACCCTCGGAGAACTGATACCAATACTGCTCCAGTCTTTTGCTTACTTGCCCATTGGCCAGCAGTTCATGCGTGGGGCTGTGACTGGCTTGATATAACTCATATGCTGCAATGGCATTTTTGTATAAGTAATCATCGGCGTTACTTTTATTGGCGGGCCAGTTGTCTTCTATTTCATGGTCGTCGAGGATCATATAAGTCGGCATGCCCGACATTAACTTGGAAATATGAGGCTGGGAAAAGGCTGTGCGGTATTTTTTGAGAATGTCCTGGTATTCCCGGTCGGGGGCCACGACGTTCAAGTCGTCGACGTAAATCTGGTCGCCAGTCATCAGCATGGCGCTGATGGGCGGTTCGGCGCTGTCCGCCAGGCTGTTGATCGAGGCAAAAATCCGGTCGCCCAACTGTGGGGCTGACGCAATGCCGGCGGTCATTCGCAGGTAACGACACGAACCGACGATATAGGCCCGGGGCTGGGTGGTTTTGCTGGACTGCGTGCGAAAGCGGTAAATCTCCCGTGGCCATTGCAGCGGCAGTTCCTGAACCGTCTCCACGGTATGCACCGGGCTCATGGGGCTGAACCAGCCTGCCTGGTACTCATAGTCGGTGTCGGTGGCCAGATCGTTGAGTGCAATCACATCGGACATGTCGCGCAAGACGGTCAGTTTTGCAAATACGCCTTTGGACCAATATTGCTCACCGGTGCGTCGATAACGGATGCCCGCAAATACCAAGGCATCGTTCTGTAGATCACCGCGCAAGAAAATACGCGCATGGTTAGTTGTGGTGTGGCCGATAATTGGGCCGACAGTTGGTTTGAACATGTTCGAATCCATTCGAGGTAATGCTAACTAAGCAGATTAAGTCGTCGAGGTTTCTATAAGAAATCTCCCAACTAAGCCTAGTTATTGGCTGGAAAAAAATATCGGGCGGAAGTGGACTGGGGTTGTAGGTGGCGTAAGCCGTGAATGTAGGAATAAAGTGCGAATGGGGGCTTTTTTCAGGCAAAAAAAAGCCCCGCCAAATCGACGGGGTTGAGGTACGAGCGTGGCGCTCGGAAAACGTGGAACGCGATTGGCCCTCCGCCAGGGGAGGGCCAGTCGGTGTTACAGCAGGATGGTGCGGATGTCCGCCAGCAGGTCGCTCAGACGCTTGGTGAAGCGTGCAGCAGCGGCGCCGTTGATCACGCGGTGATCGTAGGACAGCGACAGCGGCAGCATCAGTTTCGGCTGGAAGGCTTTGCCGTCCCAGACTGGCTGGATGGTTGCCTTGGAAACACCGAGGATCGCCACTTCCGGCGCGTTGACGATCGGCGTGAAGCCGGTGCCGCCAATGTGGCCGAGGCTGGAAATGGTGAAGCAGGCGCCTTGCATCTCGTCCGACGAAAGCTTCTTGGTCCGGGCTTTTTCAGCCAGGGAAGCAGCTTCGGCGGCCAGTTGCAGGAGGCTCTTCTGGTCGACGTTCTTGATGACCGGTACCAGCAGGCCATCCGGGGTGTCGACGGCGAAGCCGATGTTCACGTATTTCTTGCGGATGATCGCTTTGCCGCTTGGTGCCAGCGAGCTGTTGAAATCCGGCAGTTCCTTGAGCAGGTGTGCGCAGGACTTGAGCAGCAGCGGCAGGATGGTCAGCTTGACGCCGGCCTTCTCTGCAACGGCTTTCTGGGCGTTACGGAACGCTTCCAGCTCGGTGATATCCGCCGAGTCGAATTGCGTCACGTGCGGCACGTTCAACCAGCTGCGGTGCAGGTTGGCAGCGCCGACCTGCATCAGGCGGGTCATCGGCACTTCTTCGATTTCGCCGAAGCGGCTGAAGTCGACGACCGGAATCGGCGGGATGCCCGCGCCGCCGGTTGCACCAGCTGCAGCGGCCGGAGCTTCCTTGGCCTTCTGCATCATGGCCTTGACGTAAACCTGAACGTCTTCCTTCAGGATGCGACCGTGCGGACCGCTGGCGCCGACAGCGCTCAGCTCGACGCCGAACTCGCGGGCCAGTTGACGTACGGCAGGGCCGGCGTGAACTTTCGCGCCAGGCTTGGCAGGAGCAGCAGCCGGGGCAGCAGGAGCGGCGGCAGCCGGAGCAGCAGCGGCAGGCGCTGGAGCACTCGGCGCAGCAGCGGCAGCCGGAGCTGCAGCAGGTGCCGCGCCTTTGACTTTCAGCTTCAGGATCAGGTCGCCGGTACCGACTTCGTCATCCAGCTTGATGGAAACGCTTTCCACCACGCCAGCGGCAGGCGATGGGATTTCCATGCTCGCCTTGTCGGATTCCAGGGTGATCAGCGACTGGTCGGCGGCAACAGTGTCGCCAGCCTTGACCAGTACTTCGATGATCTTGGCCTTGCCAGCCGAACCGATGTCCGGGACGTGAATGTCCTGAACGCTGTCGGCAACCGGTGCAGCCGGAGCCGAGGCGGCTGGCGCCGGAGCAGCGGCAGCAGGCGCAGCAGCCTGGGCGGGAGCGGCAGCAGCAGGGGCCGCAGCACCCGCCACTTCCAGATCCAGAATCAGATCACCCGTGCCGACTTCGTCGTTGAGCTTGACGCTGATGGCCTTGACCACGCCAGCGGCGGGCGAAGGGATTTCCATGCTGGCCTTGTCGGATTCCAGGGTGATCAGCGACTGATCAGCCTCGACGGTGTCGCCGACCTTGACCTGGATCTCGATGATCTGGGCCTTGCCCGACGAACCGATGTCCGGCACGTGCACTTGCTGAATGCTGGCTGCAGCCGGCGCGGCAGCAGGCGCCGCCGGCGCAGGTGCGGCAGCCGGTTTGGCTTCAGCTTTGGCAGCTGGCGCAGCGGCAGCCGCAGGGGCTGGCGCAGCGGCACCTTCGACTTCCAGTTCCAGCAGTTCGTCGCCTTCTTTCAGGCGATCGCCCAGCTTCACTTTCAGGCTCTTGATGATGCCGGCCTTAGGCGCAGGCACTTCCATGCTCGCCTTGTCCGATTCCAGCGTCAGGATGCTCTGATCGGCTTCGATACGGTCGCCGACCTTCACAAACAGTTCAATTACTTCACCTTCACCGCTGCCGATGTCAGGTACGCGAATGAGTTCGCTCACAGAGTGTCTCCTCAGCAGTCCAGTGGGTTGCGTTTTTCCGGGTTGATGCCGAACTTGGCGATGGCTTCAGCCACCACTTTAGGTTCGATGTCACCACGGTCAGCCAAGGCTTCCAGGGCTGCCAACACCACGAAATGACGGTCTACTTCGAAGAAGTGACGCAGCTTCTTGCGGCTGTCACTGCGGCCGAAACCATCGGTGCCCAGGACTTTGAATTCCTTGGACGGGACCCACTGACGAATTTGTTCAGCGAACAGCTTCATGTAGTCGGTAGAGGCAATGACCGGACCTTTACGGCCGTTCAGGCACTCTTCCACATAGCTCAGCTTAGGCTTCTGGCCAGGGTGCAGACGGTTAGTGCGTTCAACGGCCAGGCCATCGCGACGCAGTTCGTTGAAGCTGGTAACGCTCCATACGTCGGCGCCGACGTTGAACTCTTCACGCAGGATCTTCGCCGCTTCACGGACTTCACGCAGGATGGTGCCGGAGCCCATCAGCTGAACGTGGTGCGCCGCTTCGCGGGTGTCTTCCTCGAGCAGGTACATGCCTTTCTTGATGCCTTCTTCGGCACCGGCCGGCATGGCTGGCTGCTGGTAGGACTCGTTCATTACGGTGATGTAGTAGAAGACGTCCTGTTGCTCTTCGGTCATCTTCTTCATGCCGTCCTGAATGATCACCGCCAGCTCGTAGCCGTAGGTTGGATCGTAGGTGCGGCAGTTCGGGATGGTGGCAGCCAGCAGGTGGCTGTGACCGTCTTCGTGTTGCAGGCCTTCACCGTTCAGGGTGGTACGGCCGGCGGTGCCGCCGATCAGGAAGCCACGGGTACGGCTGTCGCCAGCGGCCCAGGCCAGGTCACCGATACGCTGGAAGCCGAACATCGAGTAGAAGATGTAGAACGGCAGCATCGGCTGGTTGTGGCTGGAGTACGAAGTACCGGCAGCGATGAAGGAGCTCATGGCGCCCGCTTCGTTGATGCCTTCTTCGAGGATCTGGCCCTTCTGGTCTTCCTTGTAGAACATCACCTGGTCTTTATCGACTGGCTCGTAGAGCTGGCCGACGGAGGAGTAGATGCCCAACTGACGGAACATGCCTTCCATACCGAAGGTACGGGCTTCGTCCGGGATGATCGGTACGATGCGCGGGCCGATTTCCTTGTCCTTGACCAGTTGCGCGAGGATCCGCACGAAAGCCATGGTGGTGGAAATTTCACGGTCGCCCGAGCCGTCCAGGATCGCCTTGAGGGTGTCCAGTGGAGGAGTCGGGATGTTGAAGCTCTTGGCGCGACGCTGTGGTACGAAACCGCCTAGTGCGGTACGGCGCTCGGCCAGGTAACGGGCTTCGGCGCTGCCTTCTTCCGGTTTGAAGAACGGCAGGTTCTCCAGTTCTTCGTCCTTGACCGGAATGTCGAAACGATCGCGGAACAACTTCAGGCTGTCGACATCGACTTTCTTGGTGTTGTGCGCAGTGTTTTTCGCTTCGCCGGCACCGGTGCCATAACCTTTGATGGTCTTGGCCAGGATGACAGTCGGTTGTTCCTTGTGGTTGACCGCTTCGTGGTACGCCGCGTAGACCTTGTACGGGTCGTGGCCGCCACGGTTGAGTTTCCAGATCTCGTCGTCGGACAGATCGGCAACCATCGCCTTGAGTTCTGGCGTGTTGAAGAAGTGTTCACGCACGAACGCGCCGTCTTTGGCTTTGTAGTTCTGGTACTCGCCGTCGATGACTTCGTCCATACGGCGTTGCAGGATGCCGTCGACGTCCTTGGCCAGCAGTGGGTCCCAGAAACGGCCCCAGATGACTTTGGTCACGTTCCACTGAGCACCGCGGAACACGCCTTCGAGTTCCTGGATGATCTTGCCGTTGCCGCGAACCGGGCCGTCGAGGCGCTGCAGGTTGCAGTTGATGACGAAGATCAGGTTGTCCAGCTTTTCGCGGCCGGCCAGGGAGATGGCGCCCAGGGATTCCGGCTCGTCGCACTCGCCGTCGCCCAGGAAGCACCAGACTTTCTGTTTGCCTGGCTGGATGAAACCACGGTGTTCCAGGTACTTCATGAAGCGTGCCTGGTAGATCGCCTGGATCGGACCCAGACCCATGGATACGGTCGGGAACTGCCAGAAGTCAGGCATCAGCCATGGGTGAGGGTAGGACGACAGGCCCTGACCGTCGACTTCCTGGCGGAAGTTGTTCATCTGGTCTTCGGTGATGCGGCCTTCCATGAATGCACGGGCGTAAACGCCTGGCGAGGTGTGGCCCTGGAAGTAGATCAGGTCGCCGCCGTGTTCGTCGGTCGGGGCCTGGAAGAAATAGTTGAAGCCGATGTCGTACAGGGTTGCGCTGGAGGCGAAGCTGGAGATGTGACCGCCCAGGTCAGAATCTTTCAGGTTCGTGCGCATCACCATGGCCATCGCGTTCCAGCGTACCAGCGAGCGAATGCGGCGTTCCATGAACAGGTCGCCAGGCATGCGTGCTTCGTGGGTAACGGGAATGGTGTTGCGGTATGGCGTGGTGATGGCGTAAGGCAATTGCGAACCGCTACGGGTTGCGAGTTCGCCCATACGGGTCATCAGATAGTGAGCACGGTCTTCGCCTTCTTTGTCGAGAACCGATTCCAGGGCGTCCAGCCATTCCTGGGTTTCGACGGGATCGAGGTCTTGCATGGCTTGCTCCAGGGCGGAAAGGCTTCCAGAATCGGTTGCCTGAGTTTGCGACTGGCCTTGTGGGCAGACGATATAAATTCTTGGATTGCCGATAGGTTGTTCCGGCGGCGTGTAGTTTTACTACAAATCTTCGGGCATTTCAGCCTTTCGAATGTATAGACGAGTAGTAAAACTACAGATGATTGGCTTGTGGCCTCCGGCTGCGTTGTGAGAATAATCGTTAAGGTTGGTCTTTTGCCAATCGAAAAAGGTGGAAGCTTGATGATCGCTGCCAAAAATAAAGAAATTTCAGCTATTTCTAACCTTTGTTCGACAGTCAGTCACGTAGCGTGTTTTCACGAATCACTACATGCAGCCCTTCACACGCCGATCAAGGATAGACCATGAGCCTCCCTTCGCTTGCCGAACTGCCCGATGGGCTCCTGTCGTTTGTCACCCGCGCCGAGCAGTCGTTTCGTACGACGGTCGGGGTTCTTCCCGATGACCATGGCCTGTCTGCCTGGACGCCTGAGCGCTGGGCGCAATTTGCTCGCGTCGCCGCTGCCAGCGACTTTGTGATTGAACAGAGTCTGCGTGACCCTTTGATGTTGCTGGAACTGGTGCAGTCCGGCGAACTGGACCGTGCCTTGGCGCCGGGCGAGTTGTGCGCACAGATCGCCACGGCGGTGAGCGCCGCCGAAACCGACGACCAGCTAGGCCGTGCCCTGCGCCGCCAGCGTAATCGTCATCAGGTGCGGATCATCTGGCGCGACCTGACTCGCCAGGCCGATCTGGTGCAGACCTGTCGCGACCTCTCGGACATGGCCGATGCCAGTATCGATCAGGCCTATCAGTGGTTGTACTCGCGGCATTGCCAGCAGTTCGGTGTGCCCACCGGGCGGCGCAGCGGCGAGCCGCAGCAGATGGTCATCCTCGGCATGGGCAAGCTCGGCGCGGTGGAGCTGAACCTGTCGTCGGACATCGACCTGATCTTTGCCTACCCCGAGGGTGGCGAAACCGTCGGCGTTAAACGCTCGCTGGATAACCAGGAATTTTTCATTCGCCTCGGCCAGCGTCTGATCAAGGCGCTGGACCCGATGACTGTCGACGGTTTCGTGTTCCGCGTCGACATGCGCTTGCGGCCTTACGGTTCGTCCGGCGCTCTGGTGCTGAGCTTCAATGCGCTGGAACAGTATTACCAGGATCAGGGCCGTGACTGGGAGCGCTACGCGATGATCAAGGCGCGGGTGGTGGCTGGCGATCAAGTGGCTGGCGCCCAGTTGCTCGAGATGCTGCGGCCGTTCGTTTACCGGCGTTACCTGGACTTCTCGGCCATCGAAGCGCTGCGCACCATGAAGCAGTTGATCCAGCAGGAAGTCCGGCGCAAGGGCATGGCCGACAACATCAAGCTCGGTTCTGGCGGCATCCGTGAAGTCGAGTTTATCGCCCAGGCCTTCCAGCTGATTCACGGTGGTCGCGACCTGAGCCTGCAACAACGTCCTCTATTAAAAGTACTGAGCACCCTGGAGGGGCAGGGCTATCTGCCGCCGGCGGTGGTCGGCGAACTGCGCGAAGGCTACGAATTCCTGCGTTACACCGAGCACGCGATTCAGGCGATTGCCGACCGCCAGACCCAGATGTTGCCGGACGGTGCACAGGATCAGGCGCGCATTGCCTTCATGCTTGGGTTTGCCAACTGGACGGCATTCCACGAACAACTGATGTACTGGCGTGGCCGGGTGGCCTGGCACTTTGGTCAGGTGATTGCCGATCCCGATGAAGAGCAAGGCACCGAGAGCGAAGTGGTGGTCGGCGGGGAATGGCTGCCGTTGTGGGAAGAAGCCCAGGACGAAGAAGCCGCGTGCCGCCAACTCGAAGAGGGCGGTTTCGCCGATGCCGGCAAGGCGCTGAAAGCATTGGCCAGTCTGCGCAGCAGTCCGCAATTGCGTGCCATGCAGCGTCTGGGGCGGGAGCGTCTCGATGCGTTTATTCCGCGCTTGCTGGCCCAGGCCGTGGAGCACGCCAATCCCGATCTGGTGCTGGAGCGCGTGCTGCCACTGGTTGAAGCGGTGGCGCGGCGTTCCGCCTATCTGGTGCTGCTGACCGAAAACCCCGGTGCGCTGCGCCGTCTGCTGACACTGTGCGCGGCGAGTCCGTGGATTGCTGAACAGATCACGCGCTTCCCGTTGTTGCTCGACGAATTGCTCAACGAAGGCCGGCTATTTAAGCCGCCGCTGGCGCCGGAACTGGCGGCCGAGTTGCGCGAGCGTCTGACGCGGATTCCCGAAGACGACCTCGAACAACAAATGGAAGCCCTGCGGCATTTCAAACTGGCGCACCGCTTGCGTGTCGCTGCTTCGGAAATTGCCGGTAGCCTGCCGTTGATGAAAGTCAGCGATTACCTGACCTGGCTTGCCGAAGCGATCCTCGAACAAGTGCTGGCCCTGGCCTGGCGCCAGACGGTGGCCAAGTACGGTACACCGCTGCGCACCGACGGCAGCGTGTGCGACCCTGGATTCATCATTGTCGGTTACGGGAAAGTCGGCGGTCTGGAATTGGGGCACAGTTCGGACCTGGACCTGGTGTTCATCCATGACGCGGATCCGCAAGCGGAAACCGATGGCCCGAAACCCATCGACGGCGCGCAGTTCTTTACCCGGCTCGGGCAGCGGATCATTCACTTGCTGACGGCTCAGACCAACTCCGGTCAGTTGTATGAAGTGGACATGCGCCTGCGACCGTCCGGTGCTTCCGGTTTGCTGGTGAGTTCATTGGGGGCGTTTGCCCGGTATCAGGAAAACGAGGCCTGGACTTGGGAGCACCAGGCGCTGGTGCGGGCGCGGGTGCTGGTGGGCAGTCAGGATGTCGGCCAGGCATTCGAGAAGGTTCGCGCGACGGTATTGGCCAAATCGCGGGACCTGTCGACCTTGCGCCAGGAGGTCAGCGAGATGCGCGCCAAGATGCGCGATAATCTCGGCAGCAAGAGCACTGCGGCGGGCACGGCGGCAAATGCCTTCGAGGCCACGGCGCCGTTCGATCTCAAGCAGGACGCTGGAGGTATCGTCGATATTGAATTTATGGTGCAATACGCGGCTCTGGCGTGGTCTGAAACACATCCGTCATTGCTGCGCTATACCGACAATATCCGCATTCTGGAAGGGCTGGAGGAGGAAGGGTTGATACCCGCCGAAGACGCCAGCCTGTTGCGTGAGGCTTATAAAGCCTACCGCTCCGCCGCTCACCGGGAGGCCTTGCAGAAGGATGCCGGTGTGATACCGGGCGACCAGTTCGCGGATGAGCGACGGCAGGTCATGCGGATCTGGCGTGAGCTGGGGTTAAGCTGACATGAGTGCGGCAGGCTTTTGTGGCGAGGGAGCTTGCTGTGGCGAGGGGGCTTGCCCCCGTTCGACTGCGCAGCAGTCGCAAAGCGTTACACTCGATAATATGTGTAAGTGGTTGAAGATTTTGGGAGTGCTCCGCACTCCAGCGGGGGCAAGCCCCCTCGCCACATTAACAAGTCAGCCCAAGAGATTTACTGGCTAAGCTGCACGCACTGGATGTGCAAAAATTGATCTGACGAGCCTGTACAGGCTCGTCCAAATGACCTGGCGGCTTACCCCGCAGGTGCTGGATTCTCGAGGCGGGGGGGGGGGTGGCGGCCCCGGTGGGTTTTTGTAAACACAAAAAAAATTTGATAGGTGGGGGCCCGTGGGGGGGGGTCAAGGGGGTGGGGGCGACACAGTT